>VGRY01000005.1 GCA_016875195.1 Deltaproteobacteria bacterium | reverse complement strand
CCTGTTCTACCGGAATACAATATCTCCGGTAGCCCGGTTTTCAAGCCGTGGCCTCTTCCATACGCCCCGGTTATAGGTATAGCAGATTCCATTTCAGTTGTCTACTAAAAAATTTGTCGCTGTAGTAATAGCACAGTTATTTTAAAAACCTGCCCAATCATTTTGGTTACCTTTTGGTTACCTCCCCATGATATAAGGTGAGTCAACATAAAAAACGTTTGTCGTTGTTGAAGCTCGTATCGAAACTCGTATATGGATGCTTGATACTCGAGTTATAAAACTATTTCATTAAACGCTTAACACTCGGCACTTTAAACTTGGAGTTTTTCATGGATAGCTACTTGGTCCGGATTTATAGAAAAAAAGAAGACAATCCCCGTCTACTGGTCGGAACCGTGGAAGAACCTGGAGGCAATGGCAAGAAGGCTTTCTCAAATATTCATGAACTCTGGGAGATCCTGATCCCGATAAAAAGAGCACCGACACAACTTAAGAGAACTAAGAATTCAAAACGGACCCCAGATATGAAACAAAGCTGAAGTTATGGGCCAAGGGGTTTCTAAGGCAGATATGAGCTTTAAAGCTTATTGAACTCTTCGATAGTCAGCCCTGCCTGACGGATCAATTTTCTAAGCAGGCCGGGACCAAGCTCATCATGTTGGGGGACTGATAGTGTCCATTGGTAACCAGCCTTTGTCAGCATCACATGGGAACCCTTTTGGCGGGCAAATGACCACCCTGCCCTTTACAGCTTGCGGACGGCCTCGGCACCTGAGCAAAGTTTTAGCTTTTCATCCATTATATGGTGAGTTCAATAAGGCGGGTGCGGTCAAGCGATTGCTTCGATTCCATCACTTGAAACCATCCTTTAATGGCTTCCTTGATATTTGTCAGGGCTTCCTCTCTCGTCTTCCCCTGGGAAAAACAGCCCGGAAGTGCAGGAACCTCAGCAACGAAGTATCCAGATTCATCCTTTTCAATGGAAATGTGCAGCTTCATGCGCCTCTCCTTTTTCACAAATATATCATAAAAAAGGCTCTTTTGGCTATTAGCAATCTTCCACTATTCCATTATTCCATCAGTTGTGAAGCTACACCCTTTTATTTATTCACTACGCCCCTTCGGGGCAACAGGAGGATTTCAAAATGATTAAGATGAGAGATCCAAAAGGTCGAAGGTCGGTAATGATTCTTATTCCTTTACTTTTAACCCTGTTTGGGAGCAGTCTTGCCTTTGGAGCTTTGGGTAATGAACCCAAGGGGAAAATGCCTGAGAAGGTCTTTCGAATCCAGATGCCCTTCATTGCAAATGAGGGGCAAATCGGAGATGAGCATGTCCGCTTCTATGCCACAACCTTCGCAGGATCGGTTTATGTGACCGACAAAGGCGAGATGGTTTATCTGCTTTCCTCCTCTGAACCAGGGTCAGGGAAGAAGCGCTTGAGCGGCGGAGCCAATAAGACATGGATGATTAAAGAAAAACTGCTTGGCTCATCCAATCCTGTTCCTGAAGGAAAAGGGAAGGCTCAGACGAAGGTCAATTATTTCATTGGCAACGACACAAACAAATGGAGAACCGATATAGCCACCTACAATTCGATAAGTTTGGGGGAAATCTACCCTGGAGTCGAATTGCAGTTGAAGGCATACGGAAAAAGAGTGGAAAAGGTATTTACGGTGAAACCGGGAGCTGACCCCAATGCCATAAATCTAAAAATAGATGGGGCTAAATCTCTAAAAGTCAACGAGAAAGGAGAACTTGAGATAAAGAAGGGGGCCGGAGAGGTCAGGTACAGCACGCCCCTTGCCTATCAGGAGAGGGATGGAATAAGGGAAACCGTTCAGGTCGCCTATTCGTTAAATAAGAAGACATATGGATTCAGAGTAGGCGAGTATGATGCTTCTCTCCCCTTAATTATTGACCCAGAGCTCGTTTACTCTACCTTTCTCGGAGGGGCTGGAGTAGATGCTGGACTTGATATTGCAGTGGATGCAGGAGGGTATGCCTATATCGCTGGTATTACCTATTCCTCAAATTTTCCCGCAACTTCCGGTACCTATAAAGGACTATCCGATGCTTTTGTCGCAAAGATAAAGCCCGACGAGTCAGGTTTAGTTTATGCCACATATCTGGGGGGAGCCGGCAATGATGCCGGATACGGCATAGCTTTATATAATGGAAGCGTCTACGTTACAGGACAAACCTACTCGAAGGATTTCCCAACCACCGCGGGTGCCTTCAGCCGGAAGATAAATGGCAAGGCAGATGCATTTATTACGAAATTAAATGAAACTGGAAACCTCGTATCCTCAACTTTTCTCGGCGGGGGTGGACCGGACAAGGGTAATAGCATAGCTGTGGATGCGAATGGAAATGTTTACGTTACAGGAGAGACCCTTTCCTCCAATTTTCCCATCACTCCATATGCTGCTTTTGCTAAATCACAGGGTAAAGTAGATGCTTTTGTAACGAAGTTTGACACCAACCTTTCCACTCTTCCTTACTCTACGTATCTTGGGGGAACAGGCGATGATATTGGATATGCCATTGCCGTTGATAACATCGGCATTGCTTACATTACGGGAGAGACTTCCTCCCCCAATTTTTACAAAGCAGGTGGATACGATACCACCCTCAGCGGCCCAAAAGATGCTTTTGTCACCAAGTTAAATCCAACTGGATCTCAACTCGTTTACTCCATTTATCTCGGCGGAAGCGCGAGTGAAGCTGGATTTGGTATTACATTGGATTCACTTGGGAACGCCTATGTAACAGGAGAAACCAATTCATCCAATTTCCCAACGACAATTGGGTCTTCGCTTAATGGCCCAAAGGATGCATTCGTGACGAAGCTCAATTCAGACGGATCTGGACTCGGATTCTCCACCCTTCTGGGAGGACTAGGTTCCGATTCCGGAGAGGACATTGCCATAGGTGTTACTGGTAATATCTACGTCCTGGGCAATACAGACTTCGCTTTCTGCGATAATCCGGGCATCATCGGACCTTTAGGCCAGAAAGATGTTTTCTTCGCAGAATTGAATAGGGACGGTTTGGGTCTCCTGCGTCTCTTCTGTTTAGGGGGGGAAAGCTCTGATTTTGGCTGGGGGTTGTTCCTGGATGCAACCACCGCCTATATCACAGGGGAAACCTTTTCAGGTAATTTTCCAACAACCACGGAAGCTTTTGGTACACAGCTCAGTGGCTCCAGCGATGCATTTGTGGTCAAGCTTTCAATAGACAACTGCCCTGGCACCTATAATCCCGATCAGGCCGATTTTGACGGGGATGGTATTGGTGATGCCTGTGACAATTGTCCAAAGGCTTACAATCCTCTTCAAGAAGACGAAGATGGAGATGGACTCGGCGATGCCTGTGATGAGGAAGTAACCTATACCATTGAACTAAAAGGAACCTTGGCAACAATATGTATTACTGAATTTACTGAATCCACCACTTACGCCATAAAACCTGACTGCTGCAATACAGTCATCATCTGTCAAAATAGTAATGGAGAATATCTCCCCAAAAAGGATAAAATCTGCAAGGCTTATGGGATTCCGGAGTCAGGAAAGGTTGGCCAAGAGGGTGATGTAATCGAAATCACGCCTGACTTCAAGTACTGTTTTACTTGCGATCTTCTGGACTACTACCATCCCGACGACCTGGCTAATGCCGGCTCAATTACTTGCAAGGCTACCCATTCGAATTATATCCAGGATCCGGATACAAACCCTGATACAAGCATACCCCTCTGGATGGGCGCAGTGAGTTCAATAGATACAATCTCTGTTCAATACGTCAAAATAGATCTTGACCCGACCCTTAACCTGGGGAGCCAGGGTGTTACGCCGGTGGCGATCTTCGGGAGTCCCAATTTTGATGCGGCCACTGTCAATCCATCCAGCGTAACCTTGACGGGGAATGTTTCAAATAAAGCAATCGGGTCAGGTTGCCTGTCGCACTTTTCATACAAGGATCTGGATTACGATGGCTTTATTGATCTTAGGCTTCAGTTCTACACACAGAACAGATCAGAAACAGTAAAATGCCTCGCAGGATCACTCACGGTCAATGACACGGAAATTACCTTAAATGGTACTAACAATGGTAATTCATTCGTGGGGAAGGATACGGTTTTGATTATCAAGTAATGAATTGGTTTTGAATTTGGGGAAAGTTTTCCATATATCAAGAACATTAAAAGTTTAGTGAAAGGAGAGATGACAATGAAAGATATAAAGACCATGAAATCAAGGATGATATGGCTGCTGCTTTCAGTGTTACTGGCAATAGCCATGGCCTTTGCCCAAACTCCAGCCAGTGCCCAAGTAGAATGCAGAAATGTCCAAGCCGGCAACACAACGGACACAGACAATGACGGATTCTCAGACTACGAGGAGTGCAATGGGATCACGCTTGCTGATGGTACCCCGTTTAATAGCCTTGATCCCAACAAGAAAGACCTTTTTGTGATTCTGATCCCAGCGGACCCAAGCTATCTCCCATCTGAGCCGCTTGAATATGTGTATGGTCTCGGAATCAATGTCCATAAGATCTACCCAGAACAAGCGAGTAACGACCCGGACTATAGGAACGACCGCATTGTATCCCCAGGTTCAGTATATCAACAAAAAGCGGTTAGGGTTGCTGAGAGTTTGGTAACGGAGATCGACCCGCATATACTCGGGATTTCATTTGAAGGAACACCAAACAGTCGTGACAATGCCGTGGTCTATACTGCGAAGATAATAAATCACGTCAATTCGGTCTATGCGAGCGCTAATGCTGGACAACCCCCATCAGATATTATATCCAGATACATCAAGCAGACAATAGCCCACGAAATCGGACATGTAATCGGTCCTCTGGCACCGGTTTCGTTGAGGGATCAGGAAAGGTACGGCGGATACCACTATAAATCTGGAACTAATGTCATAATGGATCAGTCAGTGTACTACACTGTAAAAGGAAATAAAGTTACTTTCTATATCGGGACAACATACACTTCGCTGGACAAAGAAGGAATTAAACTAAAATAGCCAAGAAAGGAAGGAGGATAAAGCCATGAAAAAAAGGATCGGATTGTTTATTTTTATTTTCATGATAGCGATGTTAATGAGTGCTACGCAACCGGTGTTACTTTTTGGAGCTGCGACATCAGGAGGCAGTCCCTGGGATGCTTATATTGACTCTTCGCCTTCTTATTCAGGAACCAAGCTATCCGGACCATTAAGCATCTATTACGAGTATACAGGGAGTTTATGTGGTGATGTTGAACCGAAAAGTTTTAGCACGGCATATTTATCTTTCACAGTGAGATTGAATAAAGGGGGAGTGAACTACATCTTCTATGGGTCATCACAAAATGCTGTCTGCACTCAATATGTAAGTGAATCAGCAAAAGAAGTATTATCTTTTTTTAATACTATTGTAGTTCCAGGGATTTATAACACCCTTAAACCCTGGAAATTGAAATCCGTTGACAACGCCAGATACGAATTTGGTTACGAAGACGGAGCCTTCGTCGCAGATATTACGATTGCAGTAATAGAAAAATAATAAAGTTATTGAATAGATGTGAGTTGCCGCAAGAGTGGGCCCTTTTGTGGATGTTAAAAAAGGAAAAACAAAAGGCCATATTGACTTCATTATTGCAATTTCATATTGCTGTCATGAATAGCAATATTGCCTGCTTTATTTTTGGTTTTTTGATCCATTAAACGGTGATTTCGCTAACGCGGGTGATGTGGAAAGATTGTTGTGCCCACTAACCATAATGATTAGTGGGCACATTTGTATTGTATATGCATGATAATCGTGGTGGACATGGTTGATCTTCTCCCCATCGCATTGTAGAGTACCTGATTATGTTAAGGATTCTTAATCTTATTTCCTTTATTTCCGCCCCATTTTTAACTGCGATTTTATTGATCTTGTCCTTTCCTCGATACGATTATCATTGCTTGGCCTGGATAGCCTATGTTCCTCTCCTTCTGGCAATTCAGAACAGAAAGCCATGGCAGTCCTTTTTCATAGGTTGGCTGTGCGGGTTCGTCTTCTTTGTTTGTGTGAGTCCCTGGGTCAGGGATTTCCCGGGAATTAATAAGTTTTCAGGCTCTCTCGGTTATTTATATTTAAGTCTTTATTTCGGGCTTTTTTGCCTATTTTTAACGTTAATCCTTAGAAGAACACGCCTGCCACTTCTGATTGCCGCTCCCATTCTGGTTTCCTTTGAATACGCCCGCTGTAATTTCTTCTTTTTAGCCTTCCCTACTATTTTGCTCGGTCACACTCAATATCTAAACCTGCCTCTGATCCAAATAGCCTCCTTTACCGGTGCCTACGGCATCTCGTTCATCCTCATGCTGGCCAATGCAGCCATTGCTGATCTGATTGGTTATTTAATGCCACCCTCACCCTCTGCCTGCGCTGAAGCTCCGGCAGACAGCCCTTCCCTATCCCCTCAAGGGAGAGGGCATTTCGTTTTCAATCCTCTGTATCGTGGAGGCTTTGTTCTTATAATGATATTAGTCCTGTGGGTTGCAGGATATATCTCATTGCCCCCTACCCTCTCAGGAAAATCCTTTACTGTAGCGGTCATCCAGGGTAATATTCCCCAGGAACTAAAATGGAATCGGGAATACCGGGATCAAATTCTCACCCAGTATGAGAATTTGACAGAGGAGGCGGGGAAAAACCAACCCCGGCTCATCGTCTGGCCAGAGGCCTCTACACCG
Organism: Deltaproteobacteria bacterium; assembly: GCA_016875195.1. GTDB lineage: Bacteria > Desulfobacterota > BSN033 > BSN033 > UBA1163 > RBG-16-49-23. The sequence goes on along the minus strand of VGRY01000005.1, from coordinate 108,522 downwards.
GGATTCGTATTGAGCGACCGCAGCCTTTTAGAGCGCATGGATTCTATCGTCAGGCATGTTAATACTTATTTACTTGCGGGAAGTGCAGAATACCCAAAATTTGGCAAAAGAACGATCACACTAAAAAGTGGCAATACAGCCCTTTTCTTCTCACCGGAGGGCAAGGTAATTGGCCAGTATTTAAAAATACGGCTTGTTCCTTTTGGGGAATATGTCCCTTGGGAGGAAACCATCCCATGGCCCGATTTCATCGTATCCAAAAAGAGAATAAACTTCCACACGGCAGGGAATGAGTTTACCCTTTTTGGAATCGAAGAAACTAAATTCGGGGCCTTGATTTGCTGGGAGGTTTTATTTCCTGACCTCTCCAGGTCCTTCGTTAGAAAGGGGGCAGATTTTTTGATCAATCTCAGCAATGAAGCCTGGTTTGGGAAAAGTGATGTTCCTTATCAGATCCTCTCTTTCTCCGTTTTCAGGGCCGTGGAGAACCGTGTCAATTTAGTGCGTTGTACTAATACCGGAATCTCATGCTTCATCGATCCCTACGGGAGAATCATGGATAGAGTAACCAATGGGAATGAAGACATCTTCGTCGCGGGGACCCTCACCAAGGAGATTCTCATTTCTCCAGCAGGGACCTTTTACACTTGCTTTGGGGATGTGTTTGCGTATGGATGCATTATCCTGTCTATAGCGCTCTTGATAGGGTCGTTTTTTGGAAAATCACTATTTATTAAAGGGAAATGAAACACTCTCTTAAAATTTCATCCGTTCTCTTCTATGGGATTATTCTCCTGATGGTTGTGGTGTGCGCCGTCTCTTTGATCAACGCTCTGTCGTGGATCAATAAGCCCTTTGCAGGATTCCTGATCTACAAGGTTCCCCACGTAGGGTCCATGAGCTCACCGGACTGGCCAGGGATCAGAGCGGGCCTTAAACTCATGGATAAAATTGTCTCGGCAGATGGCCAACCCTTAAGGGAGAGCAAGGATTTATTGTCCATCATCAGTCAAAAGCCCCCCGGGACGCTGGTTCACTATGCTGTAGAATCGGAAGGGCAAACCAATAAGATAGCTGTTCCTTCAAGTATTTTCAGCCTTTATGACTTTTTCACAGTCTTTTTCATGCCGTTTCTGGGGGGATTTGCTCTTTTCGTTCTGGGAGTTATTGTTTATGTAATCAAGCCCGAAGTTCACACGAGTTGGGTCTTCTTCTTCTTTTGCCTGATCATGGGCATTTATATGGTTACGGGATTTGAGATCCAATCAACCTATTTTCTGGTTCCAATCCATTACTTTGCTGTCCCTCTTGGGGGAGCACTTTTTTTACACATTGGTCTGATCTTCCCAGAAAAAAAGAAGATCATCACCCAATATCCCTGGCTTGAATACTTGATTTACTTACCTGCTTTGCTTCTCGCTCTGGTGTTTGAAATTTCTGTTTTTACCTCCCAGATGGTTTCAGGCTCTACTTATCCTTTTTTAGTCTCAATCAATATCAAAGCTATCACTTCCTATATTCGCCTATTCAATTTATTATGCGTAGCTGGCGTAATTATTCTGGTGCTCCATTCCATGGCCAAAACCTCTTCTGGCATTGTCAGACAGCGGGGCAAAATGATCCTTTTTGGGGCCACGATAGGATGGCTCCTCCCTGCAATGTTCATGCTATCAGCCCATTTCATGAAAGTTGACTTCCCTTGGAACTTTTTGCCTCTCTTGGGAATTTTCTTTCCAATCTTTATCGGTTATTCTATCGTGAGGCACAATCTTTTTGATGCTGAGACCATTATCAGGAGGACGGTGGGTTATGTCATTGTGACCTCTGTGGTCGCGGGTGTTTATATCTTGGTAAGCATTTCCCTAAACTTTTTTCTGGGGAAATACGCGATTTCACAATCCAAGGCTTTCCCAATTGTGTTCACGCTGATTATCATTCTCATCTTCAACCCCTTGCGAAACCGTATCCAGTCCCTGGTCGACCGGATCTTCTTCAGGAAAGAGTATGATTACGGGAAGATTATCGATAAAATCAGCAATGCGATGACCTCCATGCTCGATCTCGGTCAGATCCTCAAACAGATGACCAGAACCTTCATGGAGGATATGTTCATCAACACCAGTTCCGTCATGCTTTTGAATCCAGCCGGCAATGGATATCAGGTCTGTATGGCAGAGGGAGAAAAGAAGAACGAGATTGAAAAAATGCTTTTCAAAAAGGAACAGCCTCTGGTGAAAATCATCGAAGAATCAAAAAAGGAACTGACCCGATACGATATTATTGAGGATCCTCAATATCGCACCATCAGTCAGGACTGCCTGAGAGACTTTGAGGCCTTGAATGCAAGCCTGATGATGCCACTCATTTTTCAGGATAAGGTCATTGGACTTCTTAACCTGGGAGAGAAGAAATCAGGGAAATTCTATAACCGGGAGGATATCGACCTTCTCCGAACAATGGCCAACCAGGGCGCCGTCGCCATTGAGAATGCCAAATTGATGGAAGAAAATATCCAGAAGAGCCGGATGGAGGAGGAACTGAAGATCGCTCACGATATTCAGCTCAGCATGCTTCCTGATAAGGCCCCTGTGGTCGAAGGGTTATCGATTGTGGCCCGTTCCATCCCGGCCAGGGAGGTGGGCGGAGATTTTTATGATTTTATCGAGATCACGGACGACGGCTCTAAAAGGCTGGGGATTGTCGTTGGGGATGTCTCCGGCAAGGCCGTCTCCGGAGCCCTGGTCATGGCTGCTTCTCGGTCCATCTTTCGAGTTTTGACAGAGACTCACCAGTCTGTGGAGGATGTGATGAACCGGGGCAACGCACGCCTTCACCGGGACGTCAAAAAAGGCATGTTCGTGGCGCTCCTCTATGCGGTCCTCGACCCGAAAGAGAGAACGCTCACCTTCTCCAATGCAGGCCAGGTTCAGCCCATCCTCTTTTCTGCGGAAAAATCAAAAGCAGAATATGTCGAGACCGAAGGAGACCGTTTCCCCCTTGGGATCGTAAAAAAATGCCATTACGAAGCAACACGCGTTACTGTAAGTAAAGGGGATATACTTGTTTTTTATACCGACGGGATCGTGGAGGCGGTAAATGAGAAGGGAGAATTGTACGGGTTCGAGCGCTTTTTAGCATCAATCGAAGAAGGCCGGAATTGGGGCGCTGATAAGCTATTAGAAAAATTGCTTCAAGATGTCATGCAATTTGTCGGCAAAACCGAACAACACGACGACCTAACCGCCGTTGTGGTGAAAGTGGAGTGAGGGTTGGTTAAGCGAAATGGGACTCTTATTTTTCCCTGCCCTGATAAGTCTTTCTTTTGACCACAAATTCACTAACGTCTCCGGGGTTACATGTTGATCCCTGGCTATTTTGGCAATAAACTGAGCGATCTCTTTTTCAAGAGAAATATATCGCGGAGTTGGCGGCACTTTGACATCGGCCTTTACTTCTTTCGTATCTTTCCAATAGGGAACTCGGGGGCAGGCTTGTTTATTGAGGTTGTTTAAAGTTAGATGGCAATCAATGGAAATACGATATTTTCTTCCATGCGTTTCTGAAGGATAATCTCCGATGAGAATTCAGTTTCGCGCTAAGCCGCTTTTTCATACTCAACAAAACCCATTACCAGTCCATCCCCAGTTGCCTTGGCTAAGATTTTCTCGACTCTTCTGAGAATATTAATCTCCACGTAGGCTTCACCACACTGGGAACAGGTTAAAGCAGGAACATTCTTCACAACAATGATGCTTTCCCCATCGGATTCGTAAGGCAAGTTCGTTCTTTTCCCTTTTACCATCTTCCCTTTACATTGTGGACATTTCATTTCTTTCTCCTTTTCTCAAATCCTTCCATCCATTCCGAGATGTTTGGCTCATATACCGTGATGATCCATCCCATTTCTTCTTTCTCGTCCTCCTCGTCTATTACTATCACTGCATGGATGGGCCGCTTTACTTTAGTGTATCCGATAACCAATCCGCTTGGCAAAGGATAATCATTTGGATATCTTTCTATTACTTTACAGTTTTGTAATGCTTGATTGACTTCCTCAGAAGATATTCCTCTTTGGCGCATCCGCAATGCAGTATGTTTCTTAAAAGCTATCCGGTCATTCTTAGCTAACTTATGAATTTTATCTTCTATAGGTCCCTTTATCATATTTGAAGTAGTTTTTATTGTAACTTACCATGAGTATTCCATAATGTCAAACATTCGAAAATATTTGACTTTTCTGTTGGAAATTACTATTATACGGCTAAACTTCAATTTGTTCGTATTTCTGTAGAATCGAGCTATACATGATGACTCCGGATAATAAGATTGAGCTGCATATACCGAGTGTGATGGGGTTTGAGAAGGTGGCCATGGAGTGTGCGGCTACGACAGCTAAAAACATGGGCTTCACGGAGGACCGGGTTGAAGACCTGAAGACGGCTGTGGCTGAGGCGTGTCTGAACGCCATCGAACATGGAAATAAAATGGACACCAGCACGAAGGTGGGGATTACGCTGACGGTTGAGGAATCGAAACTTCAGGTTTCAGTAAAGGATGAAGGAAAAGGAATAGATGAAATCCCTGCGCCCAGGATCGAAAACAAAATAGAAGGAAAAGATAAAGCCCGGGGATGGGGGATCTTTCTGATCAAAAACATGGTCAATGAGGTTACTTTTGAATCCGGCCCCGAAGGCGGCAACATCGTAAGGATGATTATCTATCTGGATAAATGACTTTATTTTAGCGTTTCCAAGCGGACCAGTAACTTATGTACGCTAAAATAAGGATATCAGGTGATCAGGATATCAGGTCGGAATCGACTCGTACCGAGAAGCAGGATACCAGGGTATCAGGATCTCAGATAAAGAGTAAAGGTCTATAGATAAATTTTCTACGAAGGGTATGGGTGGTTATGAATAAAGACATTGAGGTATCCATCTCTAATAAGAATGACATCTCCATCATTGCCATCAGGGGAGATGTTACAGCGATCACCGGAGAAGCCATTGAGAAGGCTTACCAGAAAGTGAGCGCCGACGGAACCAAAAAGGTATTGCTCTGTTTTGACAAGGACAGTTACATTAACAGCGGCGGGATTGCCATTTTGATCGGAATCGCTGCCGAAAGCAGGGAGAACGATCAGACGATTCGAATTACGGGTCTATCGGACCATTTTCAAAAGATTTTCAGTATGGTGGGGTTGACGAAATACACGGAAATCTTTCCGTCGGAAGAGGCAGCTCTGAAAGATTTTTAGGTAATTGTCATGGCCATTTGGCCATCCACGAACAATGAAACCTCGGCCTGTTCGGTGAACAGGCCCTATATATTGAATACATTATCCGTAGGGTCCGCTTAACAAGCGGACCGTTTGGGGTTTATTTTCTGAGCAATTGCACCAAAGCGTTGAGGATTTATCTCTAACTTTTTATAAATGTTACATGAAATTCTTCCCCCTCGGCGGAAGGGGGGAGAGCCAATGGCCTCTGTTTTGTCCACCCCCACCCCTGCCTACCGGCAGGCAGGCTCCCCTCCCCATCGGGAGACTGTGTCGTAATGTCATTGCGAGGGAGTGAAACGACCGAAGCAATCTCATAACGTATTGATAATCCTGAGATTGCCACGCTCCCTCCGGTCGCTCGCAATGACGAAAAGGGAAATGCGACACAGCCTCCGGAGGGGGAAGGGATTATTAGGGGAAGGGGTCGGTCTCAGTTCCAATAACAAAGATCACGGAAACCATTGAAGATGGAAGATGACGTAAGACATCCTCAGCAAGAGCTTGAGAAGAGGATTTTTTATCTGAAGGCTCTCTACGATTTAAGCCAGGAGATCGGGTATTTAAGAGAGACTAATGAGATTATAAGAAACCTTCTGTTGATGGTGATCGGGACCTTCGGCGCCTCCCGGGGTATCCTTTTTCTCTTCGATAAAACCCGAGGGAAGGTCGATGCCATAACCCAGCGCGGGTTTCCTCCGGGGTCCTTAGATTTATTCGTTCAAAAAATTGAATCGGATAATTCTTTGAGCTCAGAGGAAATGACAAAAATCCACCTCGACCCCGTGCTTTCTTCCTTCAACCTGCAAATATGGGTTCCATTTCATGTCGATTCAACCATGACCGGGGGCATAGGGCTGGGGGAGAAGCTCTCCGGTGATCCCTATCTATCGGACGACGACGAATTATTGAGCACCCTGGTCCGCCAGGGAGCCGTGGCGATTGAGAATGCAAGGCTCCAGCAGGCCAGGATCGATGCGCTCCAGCAATCCAAAAAGGAACTGGAGCAGTTAAACAAGGCCAAAAGTAGGGCTCTTGACCATCTTTCGCACGAGCTGAGAACACCCCTCTCCGTGGTGCAGGGGAATATCCGTCTGATCAAGAAAAAAACTCAATCTCAAACCCCGCCTATGGTGAGAGAAGAAATTTATGAATCGCTCGAAAAAAACCTGAACCGGCTCTCTCAAATCCAGCAGGAGACCGATCAGATTATCCGGTCCTATCAGAAACTAGAGAGCGCCTCCCGTCTTGAGGTACTCAATGCCATAGGAACGATTTCCCTATCCTCCGTCCTGCTTTACCCTTTCACCGAGCATGTCCTGGATAAGGTTAGGAAAGAGGCGTCCCATCGCGATCTTCGCTTTTATTTCGAAGGGGCACAAGACCTAAGCCTGAGGATGGATTCCACCATCCTTGAAGAGATCCTGTTGGGACTCTTGAAAAATGCGATCGAGAACACACCCGACGAAGGCATGATCCGGGTTGTCCTTGAGCAGAAGGCCCAATGGATTCAGATGAAGGTGCAGGATTTCGGCATCGGGATTACCAAGGAGAATCAAAGACATCTGTTCGGTGGCCTTTTCCATACCCTCGACACCGAGCTTTACGCGTCGAAAAAACCTTACGACTTCGGCGCGGGGGGCAAAGGGCTCGACCTTCTGCGCATTAAAACTTATGGCCAGTTGTTCGGTTTTGATGTAGGTGTTGCAAGCCAGAGATGCGTCCATAGTCCAACGGACCGGGACCTTTGCCCCGGGAAGATTTCGGCATGCCCCCATTGCAAAAGGATTGAGGACTGCCATAAATCCGGAGGAAGCACATTCTGTTTGTCTTTCGGAGAAGCAAAATGATAATCCCCCCTTACCCCCCTTTAGCAAGGAGGGAACGGAGGGAGAGGGGAGCTTGAAAATGAATACGAAAGAACACATGGTGGATCTTTTTATCCATGATCTCAGAAGCCCTCTTTCCATTGCCGCTTCAGGCGTGAAGAACCTGCTTGAGAAATCGGAAAGGTATGGTTCACTCACAAAACAACAGAAGCTCACGCTGGAGCGGACGCTGAGGAATATCAGAAAATCACAGACGCTGGTCCAGGAGATGGTCGAGCTCCTGCTCTCGGAAGAAAAGCTGTTTAAAAGGGAGCCTTTTGATTTGACCAGGGCTCTTAAAGAATCTCTCCTGGAGGCCATGGAGACGATTCTTCCGGATGAAGCAGAGAAGTTTTCGCGTGCTAATTCAGAGGAAGAGTTTCAGCGGATGCTTGAATCGCACCGGATTTCCCTGGAATTGACCGGGCGGTATTGCACGTCGCCTTTCTGTCACGATCCGAACAAAGTCGAGCAGATCCTCCGAAACCTGATCAGCAATGCCTTAAAGTACAGGCGAAGCCGCATGGCCGTAACGATCTTTGGAGAAGACGACCTGTTCATCTCAGTGGAGGATGATGGGCCGGGGATTCCCCTGGGTAAAGAGGGGGCTATCTTCGAGCGCTTCTCTCCGTTCAATGAAAAAAAGCGCACCGAGTTCCCCGGGTTGGGGCTTGGACTGATCGGTGTCAAGGCTTTGATCAAAGCCATGGGCGGAGAGATACGGTTCGTAAGCCTTAAAGATGCAGGGACCTGTTTCACCATCCGGATTCCCGCTTTTCCGCCGGTGAACGAGAATGAAAGGATGAAAAAACCGGTTTTGGACGGGAAACGGGTGTTGGCCGTCGATGATGAACCGGACGTCTTGGCGGTGCTGGAAGAGGAGATTTTAGGATCTTGCCCGGAGTGTAAAATCGACAAAGCCACCACCTTCTCCGAGGCAGAAAAATTATTAAGGTCAAAGGATTATGATATCGTCATTCTCGATATCATGGGGGTTCGCGGGTTTGACCTGCTGGAGCTCGCTGTAAGCCGGAACTTCCGTGTGGCCATGCTCACCTCTCATGCCCTTTCCTCCGAGGCGCTGAAGCGGTCCTTTCATTTGAAGGCCCGCTCCTATCTCCCCAAGGAAAAGCTGGGGGAGATCGTTCCCTTCCTTGAAGATGTCCTGACGAATGAATATCTGCCCGGGTGGAACCGCCTCTACGAAAAATTGAAGGTTTACTTCAACGGGAAATTCGGAGCCGACTGGGAGAAGAAGACCGGGCTGGACTGGCACGAATGGACCAAGAGCAATTAATCCAGAATTAGGGAATCATCTCCCTTAACGCGCCGATCAGGCAATGGATGTACCGGAGCTTGCAGGTTTCTCCCATGAGGCCGACCCTCCATACTTTGCCTTTCAGGTAGCCTAACCCTCCTCCAACCTCAATATTATGCTCATTCAAAAGCCTCGACCGGGTCTTTACGTCATCCATTCCATCCGGGAGAACCACGGCCGTCAACATGGGCAGGCGATATCCTTCCTGGGCAAAGAGTTTAAACCCAAGCCCCTCCAGATCCATCTTCAAACGATCCCCCAGAGTCTGGTGGCGCTGGAATCTTGCCTCTAACCCTTCTTCAAAGATGATTTGTAATCCCTCTCTCAATGCGTAGAACAAGGAAGCAGGCGCAGTATGGTGATAAACCCTCTCCGTTCCCCAGTATTTTGCGAGCAGAGTGAGATCAAGATAAAAACTCTGAACCGGGGTTTTGCGTGAACGGAGGACATCCATAGCCTTCGGGCTCACGGTGATCGGAGAAAGTCCCGGTGGAACACCGAGGCATTTCTGGGAACTTGCATAACAGACGTCAATTCCCCAGTCGTCCACCTTTACCTCATATCCTCCCAGGGTGGTGACTGCATCCACCACAAACAAGATATCCTTTTTCTTGCAGTAAGCTCCAATCTCCTCAAGGGGCTGCCGCACTCCAGTGGATGTCTCGCCATGGACCATCCCGCAGATCTTGGCTTCGGGATGCTCCTTCAATGCCTTGATCACCTTTTCAGGGTCGATCATCTTCCCCCATTCTTCCTCGACCCGGATAACGTTTGCCCCGCTTCGGGAGGCAACCTGGGTCATCCGGTCTGCAAAGAAGCCGCTGACGCCGATGACGACTACATCTCCCGGTTCAACAAAGTTGACATAGGAGGTCTCCATGCCGGCGCTCCCGGTTGCGGAGATGGCCAGGGTGACCTGGTTTTTAGTATGGAACACACCTCTCAACATCTCACTGATTTCATCCATGCAGGCCAGAATCTGGGGATCGAGATACCCGATGATCGGGTTGGACATCGCCTGATAAACCCGGTAATGGACATTGCTCGGCCCTGGACCCATCAGAATTCGGTAGCTCGGGTGCATATCCCCGCCCATCCACTTTTCCATCATCAACCCTCCTCTAAATAAAATCCGATTACACCGATTAAAGATGATTACACAGATACACACTTTTCTTAAATCAAAGAAATCTGCAAAATCATTGGCAAGATAAGTTTTTCAACCTTAACATTTTTTATTAAATGATGGCAACCCTCCATAAGGTAATGTTTTCAAAACCAATCATTCCTCCTCCAGCTCTTCTAACCTCTCCTCATCCAGGCCGAAGTAATGACCCACCTCGTGGACCACCACTTCCCTGACTTTCTCCTCAATCTCTTGCTTTGTCCTGCAGATGGATTCGATGGGACGCTGAAAGAGGGTGATCTTGTCCGGAAGAACATTCCCGTAGTAAAACCCCCTCCGGTCGATGGGAACGCCCTGATAAAGTCCCAGCAACTCGGAGGGGGAACGCAGGTCCATCTCCGACAACAGGTCTACAGAGGCGTGGTCTTCGACAACCACATCGATATTCTCCATCCTCTTTTTTAAAGACGGATCCAGGCTCTCCAGGGCCCGAATGACCGTTTCTTCAAATTCTTTCCGGGTTAACTTCATTTTAAACTTCGTAGGGGCAATTCATGAATTGCCCCTACTGCAGACAAACAGAAGCACCAAATATTTTTGGTCAGGAATGTAGCAAAAATAATAAAATAACACAAGTATCTTTTTTTGTGGATTCTTTTTGTGGTAAATAGAATTGAACAACACGAGTAAATATCCCCCAGCAAAGCTGGGGGCTTTACGATTGCTGGCCACTCAAAGGGGCCTGACCGCAATCGCAATAGAATCTAATCCCCCTTCATCCCCCTTTGTCAAAAGGGGGAGAGCTTTTTCCTCCCTTTGGCAAAGGGAGGTTTGGAGGGATTTTACAAAACGGTTTCAAACAATTTATATTCCCGAAAATGTCAAACGCTGCGAGTCCCCCTGCAGAGCCGGGGGTTTACCTAGTTGCTAATTAAATCGAATGAGTCGGAACGACTGTCGTACCGACACGCGAATGTGGGGCCACTTGTTAACATTCGTGGTTGGCCTATCCTATGGGTATGAGGCAGAACTTTCATGTTGACTGGTTTGAAAGGATTATATAAATTAGAGGCGATGAAAAGGAAAATGTCTTCTCTCATACCCATCGCTTTAATAGCCCCCTACCCTGAAATGGCAGAGCTGGCCAGGGAGATCTGTAAAGATTTTGAAAAACCGATCGCTATCGAAGTGGGTGATCTTCAGGAAGGGCTAAGAAAAGGAAAGCTTCTTGCAGAAAAGGGGGCTGAGGTCATTATCAGCCGGGGCGGAACAGCCAAATTATTGAAGGAGCACTTGAGCATCCCTATCGTTGAGATCAAAGTGACGGCCTACGATATACTGGGGGCCCTTCAGAAGATAAAAAAACGTCACCAGAAGATCGGCATTGTCGGATTTGAAAACGTCATCTATGGTTCAGAAAAACTGGGCGATCTTTTGGATTTAGACTTAACTGTCTTTCCCATCCAAAGGGAAGAGGAAGTCCCCGCCATATTAGATAAAGCCCATAAAAATGGGATTGAAATGATCATCGGAGACAAGATCGTCGTCTCCCAGGCTTCCATATTCGGTCAACAGTCCATACTGATCGAATCAGGCAGGGAATCCCTTTTGCAATCCTTCCACGGAGCCTACGAAATTTTGGGCGTCGTCCGTACGGAAGCTCAAAAGACAAAACAGCATCTGGATACCCTCACCCAATTAAAAGCGGTTTTAAATGCCGTGGACGATCAAATGATCATTCTCGATTCTGATGATCGGATCCAATCCTGCAACCCAGCAGCCTCTCTCACCTTTAAGAAAGGAGAACCTCAATTATTTGGGTTTCCCCTGCATCTCTACCCTACTGATCCACTTAAAGAGATGAAAAAGAAACGGGCGGCCCAGAGAAATTATCTTGGCAATGTCCAAGGAAAACATATCCTGCTCGATTATGTCCCCATTGAAACGGATGGCGAGAGGACAGGAACTCTGATTGTAGGAAGGAGTATTTCCAAACTGCAACAGGCGGAGAGAAAGGTTCGGCATGAACTCCATCTCAAGGGGCATGTGGCCAGATACTCCTTTTCTGACATCATCACGGAAGACGAAACGTTCCGGGCCACAATCAACCGGGCGAAGAGTTTTTCCAGCGCTGACTCCACGGTTCTCATCATTGGAGAGACAGGAACAGGCAAGGAGATGTTTGCCCAGAGTATTCATAATGAAAAATTCGGCCCGGAGAGGCCTTTTGTTGCCATCAACTGTGCAACCCTTCCGGAACCCCTCTTGGAGAGTGAGCTCTTCGGTTATGCACGCGGAGCCTTCACCGGGGCACGAAGGGAGGGGAAAAAGGGACTTTTTGAATTAGCTCATGGAGGAACCCTGCTTCTCGATGAAATCAGTGAATTGCCCATCAACCTTCAGAGTCGCCTTTTAAGGGTCATTGAAGAAAGAGAAGTCCAGCCCATTGGAGATGATCGTGTGCTTCCTGTGGATGTCCGGATCATTGCAACAACCAATCGGGACCTGGCGAAAGAGGTGAGAGAAAAAAGATTCAGGGGTGACCTCTTCTATCGGTTAAATGTGCTTCAATTGAATGTCTATCCCCTTCGAGAGAGGGGAAATGATGCCTTTATGCTCTTCAGACATTTTATTCTGAGAATCAATCCAAAGGTCCAGAAAAGATATCTGTTCAATAAAGAAATCATGAAACTGCTGAATAACTATCCCTGGCCTGGGAATGTCCGGGAGCTTAGAAATCTGGTAGAACGACTGGCCAATCTTACGGATCAATTTAATCGTAACCTCCAAGAGATGGCAAAATGGATTCGCGAAGAACTCAAGAAGCCCGACGAAGTCGAAGAAACGACGTTTGATCTTAAGGGAAAAGATTTAAACCTGAGGGAGTTGGAGCAGGTATGGATCAAGAAGATATGCGAATCCGCTCCTGTCAAAAAGACCGAATTGGCCAAACGCCTCGGTATCAGCAGGACCACTCTCTGGAAAAAGACCAAAATGTGACGCGAAGAAAACCCCTCCGTTTAGACTAATACAAACGACATAAGTAGAGTGTCATTGCGAGGAGCGGAGCGACGAAGCAATCCCAAGCAAAAACGAGATTGCCACGCCCTTAGGGCTCGCAATGACTGCAACGATAATTATGTCGTTTGTATTAATACGTTCATAAAATAAACAATATTGTTAATATTGTGAACGTATTTTAGCACCCATCTTTTTTTGCTTTTCTCACTCCGATTCTAATCCCTCTAATTTATTGATATTTCTAAACAATGAATACAACTCAAGCCTTGGCACAGGGATTGCTCTACTAAACCCTGATAAATAATAATTTTTCGGTCCTGTCATCCTGAACCTTGTGCTGAATTCATTTCAGTATCGTTTCAGGATCTCTCTCCTATGAACAAAACGAGATGCCGAACCAAGTTCGGCATGACAACTTTTTTTTAATGCTAGAAATAAATTCTCAGATTTTTGGTGTAAGTATCCAATGAACCAAAGATGCCTTCTCATCGCAGATGATCTCACGGGTGGGGCGGACGCCGGAGCCCAGTTTGCCAAAAGGGGTCTCAACACGATTTTGATCTTTGGGAAGGACGATGCCAAGGTCGACTTCTCAAAATATTCCCAACCGGATGTTCTGGTCATCAACACCGACTCAAGGGGCTTAAGCCCTGAGAAAGCTTCCTCACTCATATCCAACCTCTTTAAGAACTACGATAAAGAACTTTTTTCTATCATCTACAAAAAGATCGATTCGACCCTCAGGGGAAACATCGGATACGAGATCGATGCCATCTTGAAGAAAATGAACGGATCTCTATGCCTCATGGCTCCATCGTATCCCGAGCAGAACAGGAGATTGGTCGGGGGAATCTTAATCGTCGGTGAGAAACCCCTTGCCCTCACCGAAGTTGCTCAAAACACAACTTCACCCATTCAGGAATCTCATGTCCACAAACTTCTCCAGCGGCAATCTCAAAACAATGTCGGATGGATCGATCTCACTCACGTGGCTTCAGGTTCGGAGGGATTACGAAAGGCCGTTGAGAAAGAACAAAAAAAGGGGACAAGGGTCATCATCTTCGATGCCGTGAGCCGCCAGGATCTGGCAAATATTGCCGAGGTCGGATTCTTCATTAAGAAAAAACCCCTCTTCGTCGGTTCAGCCGGATTGGCTGAAGAAGTGGCGAAAAAGATAACTCCTCCGGGAGGTCCCATCCCCGATCCCCTGAAACAAAAGGGAAAGCCATTTAAACATATCTTTATCATTGGCGGCACTGCCTCAAGCGTGACCCATCAACAATTAAGACGAATGGAACAGAGAAAGATTCCTTCTTATCCGCTGAATCAAACCTTATTGATTTCTGACAATGACAGAGTACAGACCGCAAGGCAAGACCTATCAAAAAACATTGCAAGATCACTCTCTCAAGGAATCGTTATTTTAAAGACAACTCCAGACACGCTCCAATTAGAGGATTCAAAAGACCTTCCCATCCATCTCAAAATCACAAAGACCCTAGCCGAAATTACCATCTCAGCCTTAAAACAATCCAAGGTGGATGTTCATGATTTAGCACTCATCTTAACCGGCGGAGACACAGCCCAAAGTGTGATCAATACCCTCGACATTGAAGGGGTTAAGATCGAAGGCGAACTCTTGGAAGGAATCATCAGAGGACACCTGATCGGTGGAAAGTGGGACGGCCTTACCGTTGTTACCAAAGCCGGAGCCTTTGGAAAGGAAGACGCCCTGGAACGCATTGTTGAGATGCTTCAACCCGGATCCATGTTGACCAAGGAGGGAAGATGATATGAAGGCCTTAATTAAAGACAACCCTGTGAGAGGCGCTACGTTTACAGATCGTCCCATACCTCAAATAGGTGACAATGATCTTTTGGTGCGAGTCAAGGCAGCGGCCATCTGCGGCACGGACATCCATATTTACCAGTGGAATGAATATGCAGCCTCCAGAATTAAGTTGCCTCTCCTTTTCGGACATGAATATGCTGCTGAGGTCGTTGAGGTCGGCAAGAATGTGGCGAACTTCAAAAAAGGAGATCGTGTGGCTGCTGAAACCCATGTCCCCTGCAGCCACTGTTATCAATGCACCACAGGGCTCCAGCATGTCTGCCAGGACATGAAGATCCTTGGTGTCCATATGGACGGCGCTTTCTCTGAGTACTCGATCCTTCCCGCGGTTTGCGCCTGGAAGCTGGATTCTTCGATCTCCTATGAGATCGGCTCCACCATGGAACCCTTTGGGATCGGCGTTCATGCCCTGTCAAAAACAAAGCCAGCCGGAAAGAAAGTGATCATCTTCGGTTGCGGACCTATCGGGATCTATGCCCAGATGGTGGCAAAGCTGAGCGGCGCGGAATATGTGATCGGCGTCGATGTTACAACCGAAAGGCTCGACCTGGCCAGGAAGATGGGAACCGATATCGTTTTGAATGCAAAGAAGGTTGATGTCGTTGAGGAGGTCAACAAGATCACAAAGGGATTCGGAACGGATATCGTGGTTGAGATCACAGGAAATAAGGGTGTGCTCAACGATGCCACAAAGACACTGAGACGGGGCGGAGATATCGTTCTCGTGGGACTTTTCTCAGGGCCGGTCGAGTGGGACCTGGTCAACAACGTCATCTATAAAGAGGCCAATGTTTATGGCGTTACGGGAAGAATCATGTGGGATACCTGGTGGAGCGCCCAGAGCATGCTTCTCTCAGGGAAGATGGACGTCAGCCCAGTGATCACACACCGCTTCGACCTAAAAGATTATGATCGGGCTTTTCAATTGGCTGAATCTGCATCCACTGGGAAAATTATTTTCAACATTTAATGGAGTGTAACATGACAGATCGAAAAGAATTGATTGCAGGGCTTCAGGCGAAGGCCAATAGGCTCAGGAGGGATTCATTGCTGGTGATGAAAGAGATGGGAATCGGATGGCTGGGAGGTTGTTTCTCCTCAGCCGATTTCATCACAGCCCTCTTCTTTTATCGAATGAAACATGATCCCAAAAATCCCAGATGGGAGGACCGGGACCGGCTGATCATCTCCAAGGGCCACTCCTGCGAGCTCTTCTATGCCGCACTTGCAGAAGCAGGGTATATCCCGAAGGAAGAGCTCTGCACTTACAGCCATCCTGGAACAAGACTTCAAACCCACGTAGATTGCCGATCCCCTGGCATTGACTGCAGCGGAGGTTCTTTAGGATTGGGATTGTCCTTTGCAGTCGGGACGGCCATGGGGGCCTATATCCTATCCGATTGCAGAAATCTGACCACCTTTCCGCGTTATCAACAAGCCCGCTTCAGGGCCTATTGTGTCCTGGGGGATGGAGAATGTAACGAGGGCCAGGTCTGGGAGGCAGCAGCTAACGCCTCTCATTATAAACTGGATAATCTGACAGCGATTGTGGACCACAATAAGTTTCAGTCAACGGCTGCTGTCAAAGTGAAGATGGATCCGCTCTCACTGGCTGAAAAATTTAAAGCCTTTGGATGGGAGACACGGGAGATTGATGGAAACGACATGGCAGAGATCGTTGAGATTTTAGATTGGGCTCTCACTGTAACAGGAAAACCTCAAGCCATTATCTCCCATACAATCAAGGGAAAGGGATTTCCTTCTCTGGAGAATACGAATTGCCATTACGTAAAGATCACAGATGAACTGTTGAAAAAAGGTCTTGAAGCCCTTGGAGAATAAAAACTCTGTAGGGGCAATTCATGAATTGCCCCTACCTTTGATGGGGAGGATGGAATGTTGAAAACCATCTATTTGCGGGAGAAAAGAGATACCCTGGAAAATATGTACGTAGCCCATAATCGGGCCCTTGTTCAACTTGCCGAAAAGAACGAAAAGATCGTTTCTGTTTATGGGGATTTTCCTTCGGGCGAGGTGGGTGAAGTTTTTCAGGAGAAGTATCCTGATCGATTGATCGATGTGGGTATTGCCGAAGGCCATCTGATCACAAGTGCGGCAGGATTGGCGGATGCTGGATGGATCCCTTTTACCCATTGCCACGACATCTTTGCCCTGGGCAGGGGGTACAATCAGATCCGGCAAAACCTCGCTTATGATAACCGAAATGCGAAGGTCGTTCTCTGCAACTCAGGGGTTGTCTGGCCTGCCATTGGCCCTTCTCACCAGACGATTGAAGATATCGCTGCTCTGCGAGCCATACCCAATTTACTCATCCTCTCCCCATCCGATGCCATCAGCACGGAGAAGGCAACTTTTGCAGCCGCAGATTATGTGGGTCCAGTGATTCTTCGATTGCCTTTTACAGGGGCAGCCTTTCCAATTCTCTATGCGAATGACTTCGAATTTGAAATCGGGAAGGCTGTATGCATTCATGAAGGAAGCGATGTGGCGATTCTGGCCACAGGGATTTTGGTCAACAGCGCCCTTCAAGTCGCAGAAGAACTTGAAAAGGAAGGGATTCAAGTTAGGGTTCTCGATATCCAGACGATTAAGCCTCTGGATGAAGAGGCGATCCTCTCGGCGGCGAAAGAGACCGATGCCATCGTCACGGTCGAAGATGGAAATATCTACGGAGGATTGGGGGGAGCGGTTTCGGAATTGACCTCTGAGAACTACCCTGTTCTGGTCAAGAGGGTCGGCGTGAAAGATCAGTTCGGGGATTCCGGCACGATTGAAGAGATTAAAGAGTGCCTTGGGTTGACTCCTCCAATGATCAAACAGGCCGTTTATGAAGTGATGGAAAGAAAGGGAACAAAGAAAAAGAGGAAAGGAAGGAAATAAGATGGAGATCAAACAGGCGATTATCACAGGGTTTATGGGAAAGCTGAAGGACCGTTTCAGCGAGTACCATGAGTCAAAAACGCCCAAGGAAAAAATTGCCGCTGTGGCAAAAGTTAAAGGCGCAAAAGGGGTGGAAATCGTCTATCCATATGAGCTGCAGGACCTCGGCTCAATTAAGAAGACCCTAAAAAAATATCATCTCGGAGTGGCTGCGGTTAACGTCAACATTAAGGGCGAGCCTGAATTCGTAAAAGGATCTTCAAGCGTCAACTCGAAGAAGCTCAGGGACAAAGCCATCCGGTTTATCTGCGAAGGTCTGGATATGGCAAAAGAACTGGGCGCCGACAAAGTGACCTGTTGCCCTCTCAGCGACGGCTATGATTACCTCTTCCAGGTTGACTACCAGCAGGCATGGAAGAACATGATCTCCACCTTCAAGGAAGCAGCGAGGCACCAGAAAGATATCCGTCTTTTTCTTGAATACAAAGGCGTTGAGACCCGGGTCAACTGTTATCTTGATACGGCTGCCAAGACACTCTGCATGATCCGTGAAATCAATGAGCCCAATCTGGGAATCACCATTGATGTGGGCCACTCACTGATGGTGGGGGAAACTGTTGCTGAATCGGTCTGCCTTGCTCAATCCAGCGGAGTCCCTTATTACATCCATATCAACGACAACAATCGAAAATGGGACTGGGACCTCATTCCGGCGACACGAAACCTGTGGGATTATCTCGAGATGCTTTTCTACCTGAAGAAATTCAACTACCGCGGATGGGTGACCTCGGATATGAGTCCGGTGCGGCTTGACCCAATCGGTGCTTTTGAAAGGACCATCGCCACAACGGAAAAGATGATCAAGATTGTCAATCGCCTCGATTCAAAGAAGCTCCTTTCCATGATCAAGGAAGAGAGAACGCTGGAAACATTGAAGTGGCTGGAGGAACAGGTTTTAAGGTGAAAGGGTGAATCGAGAAAAGAATTCAAGAGAAAAGGAGGTGAGAGGAAATTATAGTCATTATAGTGAACGACTTAAATAAATCGACATCCATCATGTGTCATTGCGAACAAAGTGAAGGTCGATGCGACCCACGTCCCCCGCATCAAGTGCGGGGTCCTCGCAATGACTACTTTCAAAGCCGTTCACTATAGTTATGAGTGAAGAGTGATGAGTTTGGAGAAAAAATAGCAAGTGGTTAATGATTTTTCGAATTTAATACTCTGGATTTAAAGAAAGGAGGAAGTGATGAAAAAGTATTTATTTTTAAGTCTCTTGTTGGTTTTTGTCTTCTCAGGTTTGAGTCTGGCGCAGGAGAAGAAGTTTCCTGTCCGGGATATCACCAATACGGTCGTCTGGGCAGCAGGCGGCGGAACCGATGTGTGCAACCGCATCGTCTCGGGTGAAATGGCGAAACTATTCAAAGTAAACATCAACGTGATCAATAAGCCCGGTGGTGTGGGTGGATCAATTGGTATGAGCGATGTCTATTCCCGGCCGCATGACGGATACACATGGGCAGGGGTATCTGAGTCCTGTGTGACTGCCGGAGTACAGGGAGGCTGGGACAAGAGGATGTATGTATGGGACTACTTTATCGTAGGGGGTTCCCCGGATTTGATTTCTGTCACTCCGAATGCCCCTTACAAGGATTTGAAAGAACTGATCGAAGCGGCAAAGGCAAAGCCGAACTCCATCCGCGCAGGCGCCAGCGCTTCCGGGTCCATCCATCACCTCAACCTTTTAGCCCTTGAAAAAGGATCGGGTGCCAAGTTCAATTATATTCCTTATCCCGGATCAGCTCCCGCGCAGACCGCCGCCATGACCGGCGAGGTTTCCGTGGTCATCACCTCTGTGGCTGAGCAGCAGCAGCTTATCCGCGCAGGAAAACTGAGACCTCTTGCGATGCTCACACCCCAGCCATTTACCATGAAAGATGTGGGCTCCATTCCATCCTCCTTTGTCCCATATCCGGGCCTCTCAAAGTATCTGCCCATTATGCAGGCCATCGGTTTTGCAGTTCCTGCACGGGTTCCGGAGAATGTGAAGGGAATCATCGCAGATGGTTTTAAGAAGGTCATCGCTTCAGACATGATGAAGGGCTGGGCAGAGCAAAACTACTATGCTCTCTCGGGAAAGACCGGAAAGGATTCACGAGATGAGTTTGATAAATTGGAGTCCCTGTTTGCATGGACCCTCTGGGAATTGGGAGCCGCAAAGGTCAACCCCGAAACATTGAAGATTCCAAAACCGTAAAAACAATTTTTTCCCCTCCCCGTTTAGAGGGTGTGTCGTAATAGGGAAATTGATAAAGATGTCATCCTGAACTTGGTTCAGGATCTAACGAATTCAAACAATTACGAGACCCTGAAATAAATTCAGGGTGACAAAATAGTAATTACGACACAGTCTCTCGATGGGGAGGTGGGAAACATTCGTTTTATTCGTTATCATTCGTTTTATTCAGATTTTTATTTGAGGGAAACCAATGGACAAAGTCGAATTGAGAAAAAAGGACTTCATCACCAGCCTCATCCTGATTGCCTTCGGAATCTTCATGCTCCTCTATACCCTGATCGAAATCCCCATGAAGGACAGCTGGGGAGGGGTGATGAATGTCTGGTTCGTTTCTCCCGGCCTATTTCCGGTTTGTGTCGGCGGACTCATCATCATCATGGGAATGGTCCTGTGCCGAAGGGCAATCAAGGATGGAGGCGCAAAGAAGTTTTTTGAAGACCTTTCCCACCGCCAGGAGGGTTCTCCCGGCAAGACCCTCCGCTTTTTCGGCATACTCCTCGTCATCGCCGCTTATGTCTATCTCTATATTCCAAGAATCGACTATTTCTTGAGCACCATGTTGACTCTTTTCGTCTTTATCACACTCTTCTACCTGGATAAACCTGGCCTATTGAAGAAATTTTTTACATTCTATCTCGTCGGATGTCTTCTATTCCTGATTGCGTTTCTTTTCGGAATCGATAAGCAACTTAACGAAGGGTTCCTCTATTCGATGGACATCCTGGTGTTCTTATTCTTTCTTACCTATATCGCTTATAGTCGGTTCCTGATCCGGGGAGACCGGATTCTAAAGGGGAAATGGAACCTCTCGATCATCATGTCCATCGTCCCTTCTTTCATCCTGATCCCCTCGTTCAAATACTTTCTTCTCGTTCCGCTTCCTGTGGAGGGAGGGTTTATTGAATTGATGAATATCGTCCGTTACGCGCTACGTTAGGAAGGCAAGAGAAAGGAAGTTTATGTTTATCCTCGAACAAATCTGGGATTTCTATGTGACCGTTTTTACCACGGCCTTTAATTTAGAAAATGCCCTTCTATTATTTGGATCTGTAATCCTTGGCATCATCTTCGGCGCCATGCCGGGTCTCACGGCAACGCTTGGCGTAGGCTTGCTCACGACGTTGACCTATGGAATCAATACAACCACTGCAATGATCACCCTTCTCGGGATGTATGTAGGCGCTGTCTATGGAGGCTCTTACGGCTCCATCTGTGTGAATATCCCGGGAACAGCTGCGGCAGCTGCGACCGCTATGGATGGCTATCCCCTCGCCTGCAAGGGAGAAGCTGGAAGGGCCCTCGGCCTTACCACCACTGCCTCTTTTATCGGAACCATGGTGGGGATGTTCTTTCTCGCTCTCTTTGCGCCTCTTATTGCTAAGCTGGCCCTTCAATTTACCTCCTTTGAATTCTTCCTCCTGGCTTTTTTCGGGATCATGATCAGCGGAGGCTTGACCGGTCAGGACCTCGTTTACAAGGGATGGATTTCAGGACTCATCGGCCTTTTTTTGGCGCTCATAGGAAGGGATCATCTCCAGTTTTTCCCACGCTTCACCTTTGGCATTTCTGAATTAGATGGGGGGCTTGAAGTAGTGCCCGTTCTTATAGGAGCCTTCGGCATACCTCAGATCATCCAGGTTATTCGGGACCAGTTATCAGTTGGAGAAGCAAAAAAATTTCAGCGCGTCGTCCCCGAATTGAGGATTATCGTAAGACGGATTAAGACCATCGTCCGCTCTGCCCTCATCGGCGTGGGAATTGGAGCAGTTCCCGGGATCGGAGAGGACATTGCCGCATGGGTCTCTTACGGCACCGCCAAGAAAGCCTCCAAAAACCCAGAAGCCTTTGGAAAAGGCGCCTATGAGGGTGTCATCGCATCGGAAACAGCCAACAATGCCTGTATCGGAGGCGCCATCATTCCTCTCTTAACCCTCGGCATACCGGGCAGCCCACCTGCAGTTATGCTTCTTGGAGCCCTGATGATTCACAATGTCACTCCAGGCCCTATGCTCTCCATAGAACATCCTCACTTTATCATGGAGATGACAGCCATTCTCTGTCTGGCTTCATTTGCGATGCTCATTTGCGGTCTTGTTCTCGCAAAACAGGTAGTCAAGGTCTTACGGATTCCTCCACCTATCTTTATGCCAGTCGTCCTGGCGCTCTGCGTTATCGGTTCCTACGCACTCGGGACGAAGGTCTTTAACCTTTATCTGATGGTCCCTGTGGGCATTCTGGCCTACTTCATGCAATCGATGGGTTATCCCATTGCCCCTCTGGTCATCGGAGTCATCCTGGGACCGATGGCGGATGAAAATATTCGAAGGGCGTTGATGGTTTCCCAGGGAAGTTTTCTGCCCTTCTTCACCCGTCCTGTTGCCCTGATGCTACTCCTCATCATCGTCTGGATGTTTGTCAGTCAAATGCCATTCTATAAACGATTCACGGCATGGTTGAAAGGGAAAATATTCAAAAAGAAAATCACAGAGAGTACCATTTGATCAACTTATGGAATACAGACGCCTTGGCAGATCAGGTCTGAAAATTTCTCCTCTTGTACTGGGGACGATGAATTTCGGTAACCCCACCAGCAAGGAGGAATCGTTTAAGATCATCCACCGGGTAATCGAAGCAGGCATCAACCTCTTTGACTGCGCAGATGTCTATGCTGAAGGCGAAAGTGAGCGCATTCTCGGCGAGGCTCTGGCACAAAATGGGAAAAGAAAAGAGGTCTTCGTCACATCGAAAGTCTTTATGAAAACAGGCCCGGGCCCAAATGATGCGGGCAACTCAAAGCACCACATCATTGAAAGCTGTGAGGCCAGTCTGAAGAGGTTGCGGACCGATTATATTGACATCTACTTTCTTCACCGAACCGATTTTGATATCCCCCAGGAGGAATCCCTTGCTGCTCTTGATCTTCTGGTGAGGCATGGGAAGGTTCGATATATCGCTTCCTCCACCCATCCTGCCTGGCGGGTGGTTGAAGCCCTATGGATCTCTGACCGACACCATTACCCTAAATTCATCTGCGAACAACCTCCCTATAATCTTTTAGACCGCCGAATCGAAAACGAAATTATTCCAATGTGCCGGGCTTATGATCTTGGCTTGATTACCTGGTCGCCACTTGCTCAAGGGATGTTAGCCTGCAGGTACACCGATCCGTCAAACCTGCCTATGGGAAGCAGGGGGACATTGAGGGATGTTTATGCTGAAAGAATTACGAAGCGGGGGATTGAGGTTGGACTTCAACTTGCCCAGCGAGCCACCCAAAAGGGATGTACGGTTTCACAGCTTGCCCTGGCATGGGTCATCAATCAACCGGGTATTACCGGAGCGATCATAGGACCAAGGACATTGGGACAACTGGAAGATCTTCTCCCTTCGGCCGATATGAAACTGGATGAATCTGACCTTCGCTTCTGTGGCGAATTGGTTTCCCCCGGCACTCATGTCTCCAACCATTTTAATACCTCCCGATGGATGAAATGATTCTCCAGTTTTGAAATGAACCCTAAGAAAGAATAACTCTTGAATCTGCCATCCATAGAGGCTATTGAATAGGTTAGGATTTTAATATAAACGCATTAAATCCTTTGACCTGTCATTGCGAGCCCAAAGGGCGTGGCAATCTCGTTTTTCATTGGATTGCTTCGTCGCTCCACTCCTCGCAATGACAATTTACTTTATACGTTTGTATTAGTAAATCACCACAAGGAGATGAAGATGCAAAAGACATTAGCTTTAATCCACACCAGTTTCGTATTCCTCAATGTCGAGACCGCTTTGATGAAGATGCTTTCAGAGGCACTCCCTGATGTGAGGCTGGTCAACATCGTAGATGATTCCTTGTTAGCGGATGTCATAAAGGAAGGAAAACCCACCCCTGCCATTACTCGGAAGATGTGTCACTATATCATGGCTGCAGAGCAGACAGGGGCCCAGGCTATCCTATCCCTGTGCTCAACCATGGGGGATACGATCGACGTGGCACGGAAACTGGTGTCCATTCCTATTATGAAAATTGACGAAGCCATGGCAGAGAAGGCAGTGGCTGAGGGAGAAAAAATAGGAGTGATGGCAACGGTCCCGACTACGCTCGATCCCACCATCCGTTTGATACACTCCAAAGGGGGCGAGATTAATAAAAAGGTAACAACCGAGAGGCTTCTCTGTGAGGGCGCTTTCCAAATCTTGATGTCCGGAGATAAGGCCAAACACGACCAGATGATCATGGAGAAGGCTTCAACAGCCGCCAAGGGCGTCGATGTCTTTGTCCTCGCACAGGCTTCCATGGCAAGACTGGAAGGACAAATCGCACAGGCTGTGGGAAAACCCGTCTTCTCCAGCCCTCGATTATGTGTAGAGAGAGTGAAAGAGATGTTAGAAAGACTTTAATTGACAAAATCCCCTCTAACTCCCCTTTTCCAAAGGGGAGAACCCGTTTTCACCCCCTTTAGTAAGGGGGGAAACTCCTCTCTCCTTGGTAAAGGGGTTGGGAGGGATTTTATAAAGCTTCTTCAAACAGTTAAAATGTTACCGAATTCAAAAATATTTTTTCGTTTAATGAGGGAAAAATTTAAGGTTAAACCATGGACAAACCACTCATTGGAATCAGTGTAGGGGATCCGGCAGGCATTGGGCCAGAGATTACAGCAAAAGCCCTTGCCTTACCTGAAATTTACGAACTTTGCAGGCCTCTGGCCATTGCTGAACCCGAAATGATGAGAGAAGCAATCCGCTTCTCAAAATTGAATCTAAAGATCCTTCCCATCGCCTCTCCAAAAGAAGGGCTTTATAAACTTGGAACGATCGATCTTCTTGATCTAAAGAATGTTGCTGGAAAATCAATCCAGCATAAAACGATCCTGGCTGAATATGGCCGCGCCTCCTTTGAATATGTGAGGAAAGTCATCGAACTGGCCATGGCAAAAGAGATCGATGCCACGGTAACAGGCCCCATTAGCAAAGAGGCGATTAATCTCGCAGGCTTTCATTATTCCGGACATACGGAGATCTATGCTGATCTCACCAAAACGAAGGATTATGCGATGATGCTCATGCATGAGCATTTTCGTGTCATCCATGTCTCCACGCATGTCTCTTTAAGAGAGGCATGCAATCGTGTGAAAAAAGACAGGGTTCTCCGTGTCATCCGGCTGGGCGATGAGACCGTGAAACGACTCGGTGTTCAACGGCCGAGAATTGCCGTTGCAGGTTTGAACCCCCATGCAGGAGAAAGCGGGTTGTTTGGCCGTGAGGAGATTGAGGAAATTGAACCAGCCATTAAGCTGGCGCAGAAAGAAGGGCTGCAGGTCGAAGGCCCTATTCCTCCTGATACGATCTTTTCAAAGATGCAGGGCGGACAATATGATCTGGTCGTGGTGATGTACCATGACCAGGGTCATATTCCCACGAAACTGATCGGCTTCCAATACGACGACAAAACAAAAACCTGGGGTTCGATGTCAGGGGTGAATATTACCTGTGGTTTACCGATTGTTCGGGTATCGGTTGATCATGGAACAGCCTTTGGAAAGGCTGGAGAAGGCAGAGCCAACCCCGAAAGCATGATCCAAGCCATTAAAATCGCAACGCAGTTAGCGCTGAATCAATAAACTGGTTCAATATATGAGAATCAAATTGAAAAATTTTAAAGTGTCTGGAAACAGAGAATAGATAGCAGTGTGTAATGAAAAACGGAGTTTTGGCTCACCTTCCGGCTAATGCTCACAAAAAGTGAAGAAAGGCCAACATCAAGGATTAATGAATTCCATTAGAAAAAGAGTTTAACAATCTGCATAACCTACGCACACAATCAACAATGCCAAAAACGGACGTGGCTTAGCCGTGTTCGGTTGATGCAGTTAAACTGCTTTTTCGAGAATTCTATTTTTTGTTTGCATTGAAAGCCTAACAGGTGCAAAGAACCTGGAGGGGTAAAGATAATCCTCTCCGGACTCGTCAATGATTCTCACCTGGTTATGACGCTCAGCCTCCTTATCTTGAATTGTCTCATACAGCTTTCGTATTTCCAAGGATGCCTCGTAACCCTCATTGTCAATGCAAATCAAAAATTTTTGTTTCATTGGTTTTTACTCCAAATATTTTTTAATTTTAGTTTCCTTTCTTCCCTTGCCATGGCCTTCATACCAGTGGAGTTCTGCAAGCCTAACTTTCCCATCTTCCAATCTAATTTTAGCAATTCCTTTCCGTTTTCGCCAGGTCGTCTTCCCATAAATGCGATTCAGCCTCCGCAGCTCTCGAGTACTGCGACCTGAAGCAATTGTTTCGTCCCACTGGATTTCACCGATGATCTCGAAGTTCATATCCTATCGGGTTCTTATAGCCTAACTTAATTTAAAGCTGCTTTTATATTTTGATTGTAATATACACCGTTTCTTAAAATTAGGGAATAGAAAATTTCAGGAAAGAAGTCAGTATGGAACCACCCTAATAATGAGCGTCTTTGGGATCTTCAAAACCGAGGATTTCTTGCCACTATATGCACCCTACCTCGATTGAAGATATCTGTTGGAAATCTTCAATTCCAGGTCAGAGTTCAATCATGTATGTTACAGGAAGAACTTACCATGACAATTGACGATGCCTATATAGCCAAATCATATCTTTTGCAACCTTAGGGGAGCTCAGTTTTTTCGTCGTGAAATTCTGCCGCGTTAAAGAACCGCTCGTAGTTCATTTTATTGAACCAGGTTAAGTACTCTTCCTCCGGTCTTGTCTTTTCTTCGAGTATCTTCCAGATATCGTCCGGAATATCCCAGTCCCCCATCTCCATGTTCATTCCAAGTTGCTCCTGGTTTTTAACACCGATGATCACTGACGTGGCAAACTTGCGTTTTAATAACCAACCGATGGCAAGCTTGAGCATTGAAATTCCACATTCCGATGAAACTTGTTCCAGAACTTCTACCGTCTTGAAACCCTTCGCATGCCAAAACCTGGGTCCATCGATCTGAGTTCGAAAAGAGAATCGCGTCCCCTTGGCTGGTTCAGTCATCCCTTTGTACTTGCCGGTGAGGAGGCCGCCCCCGATAGGGCTGTAGCATACAATCCCCAGTCCAGAATCCACAGCAGCAGGGATGACTTCTCTTTCCAACTCGCGGTGGACCAGATTGTATATATACTGGCCGGCAACAAGCTTTTCAAAGTTCATCTGTGCGGAGATACCATTGGCCTTGGCGATTTGCCAGGAAAATAGATTGCTGCACCCCAGGTAACGGATCTTCCCCTGCTTGACCAGATCGTTGAGGGTTCGCATTGTCTCCTCCAGAGAGGTAACAGGGTCAGGGCCGTGGAGATAATAGAGATCGATATAATCGGTCTTCAACCGCTTCAGGCTCGCCTCACATGAAGTGATGATATGCTTTCTGGAGAGTCCATAGTTGTTGGGCAGGGTTCCTACTGGGAAATAGCATTTTGAAGCGATGATGAGATTGTCCCGCTGGACCGTCGGTAGAAATCTTCCGATGATCTCTTCTGCTTTTCCGCCTGCATACACATCCGCACCATCGAGAAAGTTTCCACCTGCATCAATATACTTTCTCATGATCAGATGGGCTTCCTTCTCATCACAACCCCAGTCACCCACCCCAAAGGTCATCGTTCCAAGAGAAATACGTGAAACAAGCAATCCGGAAGACCCAAGAAAACGATACTTCATCTTTACAAACCTCCTGTTAACATAAGGTTCATCCAGGAATTGAGTGGGTAACCTCCCCTTATAACTCCCCCTCCCCCCTCTTATCCTTAAGAGGGGGAAAAGCACTCATACCAAAGCTTGAAGAACCTAAAATAATAAGGGTTCGAGGGGTCAAGGAGTCAAGGGGTCGAGGAATCTTAGTTAAAATTGAAACCCCAACTGGAACCCTTGAATCCTAGAATCCTTGAACCCTTTATCATTTTACTTCTGCAGCTCCGGAACGATCTTCTCAAAATAGTCCAGAACTTCAGGGTTGCTCAATGCATCACGGTTCAGCACCGGCCTTCCGTGGATGATATTGGTAACCGCGCTCTCCACCTTCTTCATATTCATGGTGTAAGGTGCGCTCGGCATCTCCATGATGATCGCCGGCACATGGCGCGGAGAAGCCTTTTCACGAAGTGTCTTCTTGACAATATCTTTCAACCCATCCGTCAACTGAACATTCGGCGCCAGTTTCACAAAGAGGATAATTCGCTGTTCACCTTCCCAGTTCTGTCCAATGGCAAGGCTGTCAGCAATCCCTTCAATCCTCTCCACCACATTATAAATTTCAGCCGTCCCGATCCGGACTCCGGAGGGTTTTAATACGGCATCCGATCGCCCATAGAAGGTGATCCCACCCGTGTCCCTATGCATCACCACGTAGTCGCCATGCCGCCAGATACCAGGGTAGTAGTCAAAGTAGGCGGATTTGTATTTTTCCCCATCCGGATCGTTCCAGAAATAGAGAGGCATGCAGGGGGCAGGAGCTTCGCAAACTAATTCTCCCTCCTTATCCCAAACAGGCATGCCATTCTCATCGTAAGCCTTCACCTTCATGCCCAGACCCGGGCCCTGAAGCTCGCCTGCATAGACACGTTGAATCGGGCTGCCAACGGCAAAACAGCCATTGATGTCCGTGCCACCGGAGATAGAATTAAAATGGAGGTCCTTCTTCACCTCCCTGTAAACCCATTCAAAACCTTCTGCCGACAGAACCGATCCTGTCTGGGAAATTTCTCTCAGAGAAGAGAGATCGCAATTCTTCCCGGGCTGAATCCCTTCGCCCCTGAGATAGTTGATATAACTTGCGCTGAGGCCGAAGAAAGTGATCTTTTCATCCTGAACCAACTTCCACATGGCATAGGCATCAGGATAGTTTGGGTTGCCGTCATACAAAACAATAGTAGCGCCCACGCCAAGGGTGGACATCAGCCAGTTCCACATCATCCAGCTGCAGGTCGTAATGTAAAAGACCTTGTCGTCACGCCTGAGATCGCTATGGAGGATTAACTCTTTCAGATGATGGAGCAAAATCCCCCCTGCCCCCTGTACCATGCATTTAGGCTTGCCAGTCGTTCCAGAGGAAAACATGATGTAGAGCGGATGGTCAAACGGCAGCTGTTCAAATTGAAGGTCCGGCTCCATCTCCGGAGCCAGGAAGTCCTCATAATGGACAGCATTGGGAATATTTCCTATATCCGGCTTATTCCCCGTATACGAAACGATGACAACCTTTTTGAGTGAAGGAATACCTTTGGCAACTTCGGCTACATTCCCAAGGGTGTTGAAAGGTTTTGCCTTGTAAAAATAGCCATCCACTGAAATCAAGACCTTGGGCTCGATTTGTCCCAGCCGGTCCAGTGCCGCCTGCGACCCGATGTCAGTCGCACAGGACGACCAGACTGCTCCGACGCTGGTTGCCGCTAACATGCCGATGGTCGTCTCCATCATATTCGGCATATAACCTGCGATCCGGTCTCCAGGCTGGATGCCTATCTCACAAAAGGATTTGGCCAACCGTGCCACCGTGTAATAAAGTTCTCTGTAAGTCATGGTCGCATATTTCTGGGTCTCCCCTTTGAAGATAAAAGCCAACCGGTCATCTTGATACCGCAGGAGGTTCTCTGCAAAATTGAGCCGCGCTCCAGGAAACCAGACTGTCCCCGGAAACTTCTTCAGGTCATCTACGATTCGGTCCCACTTTTTTGAGGCTTTGACTTCTGTAAATTCCCAGATGGCTGCCCAGAAATCAGGGATCGAATCAACAGACCACTGATATAAGTCATCAAACGTTCTAAATTGTTGTCCATGCTTACGGTTCACAAAATCAATGAAGCGGGTAATGTTGGCGTTTTTAATCTTATCCGGAGTAGGTACCCACAGAGGAGTCTTTGTACTTTTTATGGGTGCCATAGTGACGGCCACAGGTTTAATTGAAACCTTCTTCAATGGTTTCCGTGATGGTTTTGCGATTGGTTTTCTTGCTGGTTTTTTTACTGGTTTTTTGGAAAGCTTTTTAGAGACTTTCTTCGCAATCGTCTTTAAGGGTTTCTTCAAGATCTTTTTTAAAGGTTTTTTAGCAATCTTTTTAGCAGGCTTCTGTGTCCTTTTCGCTTTCCCTTTTGCGCTCTTTTTCATTGTCGCCCCCCTTTTTCAGATTCATAATATTTGATTTATTTTAGGTCATTGAATATCACCCTTAAAGTTTCTCGTCAAGAGGTATTTCTTGCATCCAAAATACCCCAGAGGGTTGGGAAAGGTTACGGGAACGAAGCCCGTTTCGTGATTCGGTAACGGTTAAGTTTAAAAGAATTAAACACGACAGACGTAACCTTTTTAAAACGATACGGGCATCGTCACCGTTACCGCTAAACGAACCCGGGGGAAGCCTTTTCTTTTAAAAACCAATATGTTATTTAAAATTTATGGAGCTCAAAAATGGAGGGGCTTCTGGCCCCCTTACAGGCCTGAAAATGCTTGATCTTTCAAGGCTTTTGCCTGGGCCTTACTGCACCCTTCTCCTTGCTGACCTTGGCATGGAAGTGCTAAAGGTTGAAGATCCCGAGCAGGGGGATTATATGCGCATGATGGGCTCAATCCGAAAGAATAATGGAGCTTATTTCCTTGCCCTGAACCGGAATAAGAAGAGTATGATCCTCAACCTCAAGGTCGAAGAGGGAAGGAGGATTTTTTATAAATTGATCGAAACCTATGATATTGTTTTGGAAGGTTTCAGACCTGGAGTAATGGATCGCCTTGGGATCGGATACCAGGAACTAAAAAAGAGAAACCCGGGAGTGATTTTATGCTCCCTTTCTGGATATGGGCAGGATGGACCCTATCGAGATCGATCTGGCCACGATATTAATTATATCGGCCTCGGAGGCATTCTTGAATTGACCGGAACAAAAGAGACTGGCCCACTCATCCCGGGTGTTCAGATCGCGGATATTGGCGCTGGGGCATTGATGGCTGTTTTAGCCATTTTAGCTGCCGCTGTCCATCGCCAAAAAACAGGGGAGGGACAACACCTTGACGTAGCCATGCACGATGGCGTTCTCTCCTGGCTCTCCATCCATGCAGGTCAATATTTGGCAGATCAAAAACTCCCTATAAGAGGAGAAATGCATCTGTCGGGAAGGTATGCCTGCTATCAGGTCTACCCCACGAAGGACGGAAGATACATGTCTCTGGGAGCGTTAGAGCCGAAATTCTGGAAGAATTTCTGTAAAGCCGTGGGAAAAGATGGCCTCATCCCGAAGCAATTTATAGAGGGAGAGGAACGGAGTCGAATCATTGAAGAAATCAAAACCCTTTTTATGAGCAAAACCCAGAAAGAGTGGACGGATTTTTTAAAGGAGGTCGATGCCTGCTGTGAACCCATCCTCACACTCGACGAGGTTTTTCAGCATTCCCATGTCCTCCATCGAAAGATGCTCATCGAATATGATCATCCAGTCGAGGGAAGAGTGCAGCAGGTCGGCAATCCCATCAAGTCCTCTCTTTTCCCGTTTACCACTCCAGCCCCTTCTCCCGAATGGGGTGAACATACCCTCGAAGTGTTAAAGGGAATAGGATATACTGAAAGGGATATTGAGAGGTTTAAGGAATTGAAAGCAATCTAACAATAGGAAAATCCGAAATTCGAATATCGAATTTCGAAACAAACCCGAATTATCAAATATCGAATGTCCCAAACGTTTCTAAGAATTTGTTATATTAAATTTTGTATTTCGGACATTTGAAATTGTTTCGTGCTTCGGATTTCGATATTCGGATTTATTAGGAAAGAGTGATGCCTTCTAAAATTGAAATTGATAAAGAACGATGTAAGGGATGTAGTCTTTGCGCCATCTCCTGCCCAAAGGAGCAAATCCGGATCGGAAAGGAGATTAACCGTCAGGGATACTTCTATGTAGTCTGGGATGATAATGGCTCCTGCACGGGCTGTGCAATCTGCGGAGAGATCTGTCCAGATGTGGCCATTCAGGTCTGGAGGGACAAGGGAAAATAGATTGGGAGGTGAGGGGATAAGGAGATGGGGAGATCTAAAACATAGATGGGGCGATGGGGAGATGCGGAGATAGGGTAACACGGAGAAACTGCTCCAGGAGAAATGATGGAACAAAATTTTGAAAAAATATTAGTGAGGGGAAACGAGGCAGTAGCCATGGGGGCGATTGATGCGGGATGCCGTCTCTTTTTTGGATATCCCATTACTCCTCAAAACGAGATCCCGGAATATCTCTCTAAACACCTCCCTCCACTTGGCGGAGAATTCATCCAGGCCGAAAGCGAAATCGCTTCAATCAATCTGCTTCTGGGAGCCTCTGCAACCGGAACCCGGGCCATGTCCTCCTCCTCCAGCCCTGGCATATCACTCATGCAGGAAGGGCTATCCTATATGGCGGGAAGTGAGCTTCCGGTGGTTATCGTCAATATCTCTCGAAGCGGACCTGGTCTCGGAGGTATCTCTGCTTCACAGGGCGATTATTTTCAAGCCACCCGTGGCGGAGGGCACGGAGATTATCGAATGATTGTCCTTGCCCCTTCCACTGTCCAGGAGATGTATGATCTGACCTTCCTGGCTTTTGATCTTTCGGACAAATACAGAAACCCGGCAATGATCCTCGGAGATGCCCTCATCGGCCAGATGAAAGAACCTCTTGTTCGCAAAATACCGGAGCATATGGAACTTCCACCAAAGGATTGGGCTTTAACCGGAACCATGGGAAGAAAACCGAATAAGATAAAGTCACTTTACCTCCAGGAAGGCGAGCTGACAGAGCATAACTGGAAACTTTACCAGAAATATGAGAGGATGAAGAAAGAGGAAGTCCGTTTTGAAACGGTCAATACAGAAGACGCCCACTTTGTCATTGCCGCCTTTGGAAGTATGGCAAGGGTTTCAAAAACCGCTGTGGAAATGGCAAGAGGGCAAGGGATGAAGGTCGGCCTCTTTCGGCCCATCACCCTATTCCCCTATCCCGAAAAAGCCCTATTTGATATTTCGAAAAAGACCAAACGATTCTTAACCGTTGAATTAAATACAGGGCAGATGGTTGAGGATGTGAAGCTTTCGGCGGACCGGGATGCACAGGTCTTTTTTTACGGGAAACCACCGGGCACCCTGCCCCCTCCCGAGGAGATACTGGAAGAAATAAAGAAATACTATAAATAAAATTCGAAATTCGAAGCACGAAATTCGAAACAAATCCGAATGTCCAAAATTCAAATGTTCCAAACTTCGATTTTTTTCGCCATTTGATATTTGTAATTGTTTCGGATTGGTCCGAGACGGACGCTTCGCCCGATATTCGGATTTCGGATTTGGAGGGTTAAAAGAGATGGAACAGGTATTTAAACGTCCAGAATGTTTGATTGATGTCCCCTTTCATTTTTGTCCGGGATGCCACCACGGCATTGTTCACCGGCTGGTGGCAGAGGCGATCGACCATTTTAAAATCAGGGAGAAGACCATCGGTGTGGCCTCTGTAGGTTGCTCTGTCTTTATGTACGACTACTTCAATGTCGACGTCCTCGAAGCTCCCCATGGAAGGGCATCCGCTGTGGCTTCAGGCGTCAAGCGGGCGAAGAAGGAATCCATCGTCTTTACAATCCAGGGAGATGGAGACTTGGGAGCCATCGGGATCGCCGAAGGAATCCATACGGCCAACCGGGGTGAAAATATTACCCTCATCTTTGCCAATAACGGAATCTACGGGATGACCGGAGGACAGATGGCGCCTACCACGCTTCTCGGCCAGAAGACAACGACCAGCCCTTACGGAAGGGATTTCACCTACGATGGCTATCCCATCCGGATGGCTGAGATGATGGCGACCCTTGAGGGCAGTGCATTTGTGGCCAGAGTGGCAGTGAACAATCCTGCAAACCTGATGAAAGCAAAGAAAGCAGTCCGAAAGGCATTCCAGATGCAGATCGAGGGCATGGGTTTCTCGTTTGTGGAAGTCTTAATGTCCTGCCCCACCAACTGGGGGCTGTCTTCCCTCGAAGCCAACAATCGTGTCGGAGAAGAGATGATCCCCTATTTTCCGTTAGGGATTCTGAAAGAAAGAAAAATGGCAGATTACCTATAGAAATACGAAGCACGAAATCCGAATTTCGAAACAAATTTGAATGATCAAAATTCAAATTGAAAAAAGTTTGGAGAATTGGATCTTTTGAAATTTGAGATTGTTTCGGATTTCGATATTCGAATTTCGAATTTTGGGAGTAATGATGAATAGCAAACGTTTTTATTACGACATCATCATCGCTGGGTTTGGCGGCCAGGGCGTGCTGGCCATTGGAAACCTCTTGGCCTATGCGGCCATGAACGAGGGACGGCATGTAACCTACCTTCCAACTTATGGAGTCGAGATGAGAGGCGGGACAGCCAATTGCACGGTTGTGATCTCCTCCAACGAAATCGGCTCCCCGATTGTACAAAACCCCCATGCCTCCATCTCCATGAACCTCCCTTCCCTTCTCAAATATGGCTCCAGAGTTTTGCCGGAAGGATTCTTGATGGTGAATTCCTCCCTGATCGATCTCAAGGAAGTCTCTCGAAACGATATTGAACTGCTTGCCATCCCGGTCAATGATATTGCCAATGAAAACGGAAATCCGCGTATGGCTAATATGATTGCTCTGGGAGCATTTATTGAAAAGACGAAATTGGTCCAGATGTCCTCTGTATTCGATTCTCTTGAAAAGGTATTTGATGAACGCCACCATGGCTTGATCCCCGGCAATATCAAGGCCATTGAAATTGGGGCGGAATATGTCAAAAGTAGGGCAGGCCTTTAGGCCTGCTTTTCGCAAGGCTAAAGCCTTGCCCTACACCACTATTTGGTTTAGGGGGAAAATTATGGAAGAGGAGAAGAGAGAATTTGAAGAGGTTCGAGTCGGAGAGAGAATTAAAGAATTGAGAGAGAAAAAGGGACTCTCACTCAAAGACCTTGCTGATCTGACTGGATTTTCGACTGCCTTGCTTTCTCAAATGGAGAATCATCTCGTCTCTCCATCTCTTGGAACGATCATCAAGCTCGCCGGGGCCTTAAACGTCAAAGTGGGCGACTTCTGGGGTGAAACCGAAGGCGAACCCTATACCATCGTGAGAAAAGATGAGCGGAAAAAGGTTTCCCGTTTTGCCTCCAAAGATGGAGTCAAATACGGTTATTCGTATGAATCACTCGGGTTTGACAAGAAAGACCGCCATATGGAGCCTTTCATTGTAACGCTCGAACCTGCCACAGTGAAAACTGCCAAGACCTCTGTTCATGAGGGAGAGGAGTTCATCTTCGTCCTGGAGGGCGAAATGGAGGTCGTCCTTGGAAATCACACGGATGTCCTCTATCCTGGCGATTCCATCTATTATGACTCAACCATTCCCCATAAGGTTCAGTGTCACCACGACAAGAACACCAGAATTTTGGCGGTACTTTATACATCGAGTACATAACTCCCCCTCTCCCCCTCTTAACATAAGAGGGGGCTGGGGGGTGTTATGATATTGGCATTTGGATATTGGTTCTTTAGAGTCTGACATGAAAAAAAATCCCTTGCTCCTCACCTTCCTTCTGTTATTCTTGTTGATCGATCCAGGCCTCACCTCCTCCCAGGATTCCCTCAAGGTGGGGGCGTTGGTCCCATTCACTGGCCGGTTGGGAGACTCCGGCCGGGAGTGCGCAAGAGGGTTGCTTGATGCAGGGAAATGGATCAACCAGCACGGAGGAATCTTCGGGAAAAAACTGGAGATCGTTCTCATTGATGATTCCGCTCAACCAGCTGAATTTGTGGCCGCCTTTCGAAAATTGAATGAGGGGGACCAAATACTTCTCCTCTATCTCTATTCGGCCGAAACAGGGCTTGCCCTGATGCCCCATATTAATCTCCACCGGATTCCCACCCTGACCAGCTCCTTCACACCCCTTCTCGCTGATACCACAAAAACACCATACCTCTTTTCGATCACCCCCACTCCTCTAGACCTGTCAAAGATTGCCATGAAGTTTATCTCCGAAAGTCCCGATATCAAGATGAGAAAACCGAAAATAGTCTTTATCAGCTTTCCTGAGCCTCCCGGAAAGGACTTTCTCGAAGATGCAAAGTCTTATGCAAAAACGCTTGGGCTCGAGGTCGGGCCTGACATACTCTCATCAGGTATCTCATCTCTAAGATCCAATTCTTCTGCTCTTGCGCCGTTGAAGTCTTATCATCCGGATTTTGCCTACCTGAACATGACCTCAAAGGAAGCCTCTGCTCTCCTCAAAGAGGTCAGGGGAATGGATCTTAAAACCCGATGGATCGGTTCCATGAGGGCTTTTGATGAAAACCTCTCTGCCTTAAATGGAGTCCTTGGAGTCCAACCCATCGCCCCATTTGGCGAAGAAGTCCCCGGAATGTCCGACATCAAAGAGGCCCATCAGAGATGGCATCCTTTTGATTCTCACACCCTCTCCTATGTCGAAGGATGGGTCACGGCCAAAGTGATGGCTGAAGCCCTGGGAAGGTCACTGCCGGAGCAAGGCTTCTCCCGCGAACGGGTGAAGATGGCCTTCGAAAGTTTTAAAAATTTCATCGTCGGGGGTCTCCTCCCCCCTCTCACCTTTACGGCCCGGGACCATCGTCCAAGCACAGAATCCCGTATCTTCATCGTCAAAGACGGGAAATTAATAAGACACACTGGCTTCATCTCCATCGGAAGATAGATGTAAAATAGTCTAATAGTCGTTCGTCAGATCGTCGGTTAGTCTTTTCAGGACTATAAGACAAATGGATTAAAATATTAAATAATTTTTCTTTTTTCAATCTTGACAAAGGGATAAAACGTAAAGTAAGATGCCACATCATCATTTGAATGAAAGGAGGCTTCTATGAAGAGAACATGTCATGTTTTAGTCTTTTTGCTGTTGGCCATTTTCATTGTCCCGTCCCTTTCTTTCGCACAAAAACCCATTGTGATTGGGTCGCCCCTGGCAACTGCCTTTCTCTATGGCTGGGCAGCGGATAAGGGCATCAAATTAGCTGTGGAGGAGATCAATGCCGCCGGAGGGGTCACGGTGGGGAGAGAAAAACGTCCCTTCAGGGTGGAAGTCATGGATACCCGCGACCTTGAACCCGGTGTGCCGGTGAGCGATGCACTCTTAGTGGTTGAGAAACTCATTCTTGAAAAGAATGCCGACTTTATCGTCGGCGGCCCGGTTCGATCCGAAGCCGCTCTCGCTGCCATGGATCAGCTCTCCAAATACAAAAAAGTCTCCATTCTGACCACAGGAGCATTATCTCCTGGCTATCACAAACGGGTGGAAACCGAGTATGATAAGTTTAAATATTGTTTTCGAATCTCCGGTGAAGTGGGCTGGTTGGTGACAGGCGAGTTCGTTCCCAAACTGGTGGACATTAAAGCCAAGTTGGGGTTAAATCGCCTCTTCGTTATGGTTCAGGATGTTGCCCATGCCAGGGCCACTGGCGATCGCACAGGCAAGCTTGCTAAAGAAAAAGGGTGGGAGGTCATCGGCACCGAGATCTATCCGACCGGTACCACGGATTTCTCCGTTGGATTGCTAAAGGCGAGAAGAGAAAATGCACAGGTCATCCTGATCGTCATGGATATGCCGGAAAGCTCTGTTCTCCTGAAACAATGGTTTGACATGAAGATACCGGCCCTTCCCTTTGGAACAATTATCGCGGCCGCCGAACAACCAGGGTTCTGGAAGGCGACAGAGGGAAAAGGTGAATTCTGTATGGCAAGTGTGGTCAACGCGGGCAATGCCCCATCCCGAGCAACCCCATGGACCATGAAATTTGTAGAGGCCTATCAGAAAAAATACGGATTGGAACCTGAAGGATATGGAACCTCTTCAAGTTACATGGCGGTCTACACGCTGAAAGATGCTATTGAGCGGGCTGGCACTCTCGATTCGGATGCTGTGGTTTCCGCGCTTGAGAAAACGGATCTGATGGGGGTTTACGGTAGAATTAAATTCCATCCCAAATCCCATCAGGTCATTCCCAGTGTTGATCCAAACGAGGGGGCCGTTGGAACGATATTCCAGTGGCAGGCAGGAAAGAGGGTGGTTGTGTACCCCTCCAAAATCGCCATGGGTGAGATCAAACTCCCCCCCTGGATGAAGAAGTAGCAAGCACCATTGAATCTACAGTGAAATATAAGGGGGTGGGGAGACCCTGCCCCTTTTTTAAAATTCGAAGCACGAAATCCGAATTTCGACACAATTTCTAATGTTCGAAATATAAATGACCAAAGGGGAACGTTTATATTTTGAATTTCGAAATTTTAATTTGTTTCGGATTTCGATATTCGAATTTCGAAATTTCAAAATATGGATATTCTGATTTACGGAATCATTAATAGTTTTTCCCTTGCCTTGATGGCCATAGGCTTTACCTTGGTCTACGGAATCAGTCGCCTCCCCAATTTCGCCCACGGGGCGCTCTATGTGATCACTGGATTTCTTGTCTGGAGTCTGATTCATCTCCTCAAATTGAACTATGTGATTTCAATCTTTCTGGCGTTACTGATCATGGGCTTGGCCGGAGCGGCAATCTACCGGTTCCTTCTCATCCGGGTCAGGGGCATGGCCACCTCTGAAATCATCGCCACGTATGCCCTCGGATTGGCTATCCTCGAATTCCTCCGATGGAAAGGGTTCAAAGGGATGACCTATACGCTTCCTGTCTTCATTCCAGGGAGTGTCACCATTGCAGGCATCCCGGTTGACCTTCAACGAATTATCGTTATTTCCATAGGGGTCGTAGTGGTCACTTTCATGTGGCTCTTCACCCATTTCAATAAGACGGGTCTAGCCTTAAGGGGAATGGCACAAGATGAGCATGCGGCGATGATGCTGGGAATTGATTCCGACTGGATGGCTGTCATTGCCATGGCCATGGGATCGATGTTGGCTGGAATCGCAGCCATAACCCTGCTTCCCCTCGGAAACATTGTTGTGGAAGCGGGATACAATGTATTGATTCTTTCGATCGCTGTCTGCATCGTCGGAGGTCTGGGCAGTTGGGTGGGAGCCATCCTTGCCGCCTTTATGATTGGATTTCTCCAGATCATTACGGTTGCCTACATCCAGTCACATTTCCATATGGTGGTGGCTCTCCTGGCGATTATCATTACTTTAATAATAAGACCTTCTGGCCTTTTTGGAAAACAGAAAGAACTGGAAGAAAGAGTTTAAAAGCGAAAATTCGAAGCACGAATTTCGAATTTCGAAACAAATTCGAATGACCAAAATTTAAAATAAGTAATAAAGTTTCGGTAATTGGAGAATTGGAATTTTGAAATTGTTTCGGATTTCGATATTCGGATTTCGGATTTGAGGTTAGTTTAGGCTCATGGATAAAAACCCAGCCACTGCAGAAAAACGTAAAGAGCGATTAGATCGTGGGATCAAGGTTCGGACTGAGGGGATTTATGCGGTCTCTTCATGGGAAGAAACAGCTTATCTCGCCCTTCCAAGGTTGATTTTAATCGTAGGCCTTCTTCTCCTTCCCCTTGTCATTCCTTCTCTCTATTGGAAAAGAGTGATCTCCATTGCGGCCATCTATGCCCTGCTAGCCCTTGGGTTCGACTTTCTGGCCCATTTCGTTGGATTGGTCTCCCTGGGAGGAGCTCTCTTTATCGGAGTGGGCGGATATACAGCCGCTCTCCTGAATAAAACCTTCGGGCTTTCCCCTCTGTTTACCCTCCCTATAGCTACTGTTGGCGGAGGGTTGATCTGCACTTTTCTCCTTCTCCCTGCCCTTCCGCTCAGAGGAGTCTATTTTGCCATTGTCACTCTCATGTATCCTCTGACCCTGATGAGAATTATTGAGGCATTGAACATTTTCGGCGGAACAGATGGCATTCTCGGCGTTGCCGGTTTTCCCAATAGATGGATCGAACAGTATCTCATTATTCTGATCGCAATCGTTGCGCTATTTGGGTTGAGGAGGTTGGTGAATGAGGATATCGGATTGGTCTTTCGGGGCGTGAAAGATAATGATCAGGCGGTCCGGGCCTCTGGATTGAGTATTACCCGTTACAAGGCGATTGCGGTTTTCATTGCCTCAGCGCTTGGATCTCTTGGGGGAGCCTATCTTGCCCACATCTATATGTGGTCGGGGATATCACAGTTCGCCCTCGATTTTTCTGTCATCCCCATTGCAGCGACTGTGATCGGAGGAGGCGGGACGTTGGTCGGTCCATTATTAGGGTGTTTTTTTCTGGTCCCCATTTCCGAATGGCTAAGAGAGTTCGGGACATTGAGAATCGTCTTCTACTCCGTGATC
Source organism: Deltaproteobacteria bacterium (assembly GCA_016875195.1). Classification (GTDB taxonomy): domain Bacteria; phylum Desulfobacterota; class BSN033; order BSN033; family UBA1163; genus RBG-16-49-23. Next base: position 68,560 of record VGRY01000005.1, on the reverse strand, counting down.
CTGATGGCATTCATTATGTTTCGGAGCGAAGGCGTCATGGTCTACGCCCAGAGAAAATACCATCAGTTTGAGAGGTGGGTCAAGGTATGAGCGGAGAGAATATTCTCCAGGTGACGAATGTTTCCAAGACCTTCGGTGGCGTTCAGGCGCTGCTCAATGTCAGCTTCAATGTTAAGCAGGGCGAGGTCTTTGGCATCATTGGCCCCAATGGATCTGGAAAGACGACGCTCATTAACTGCATCACCGGTTTCATCAAAATGGATTCCGGAAAAGTCCTGTATAAGGATACTGATATTAGCTACAAAGCTCCCAATCAGATTGCCAATCTCGGGCTGACAAGAACCTTTCAGATCATGAGGCCCTACTACAGCCTTCCCGCCTATAAGAACTTGATCGTTCCCCTTTTCTCGCCGAGGGCCCGGAGTAAAGGGGGTTGGCGGGGGGGGGGTAAGCTTGGGGATCGAGGAACGGTCAGTATTGACATTCTCGAAGAGATAGGCTTCGAGAGAGATTCTTTCGTTCCCTATAAGTTGGCTTCGAGCTTGCCAACAGGATACCTAAAGCGTCTTGAACTGGCGAGGTGCCTCGCCTTGAGGCCTGATCTGATCCTTTGTGATGAAGTCTTTTCAGGGCTCAGCATGAGTGAGATTGCCAGCATGGTTCCCTTGATCGAAAAACTGCAGATGGATGGAATCACGCTGGTGATGGTCGAGCATCGGCTAAGAGAACTTTTCCGTGTGGCCAGCCGGGTCATGGTTCTAAACTTCGGAGAAAAATTGACCGAGGGTGTCCCTGACGAGGTCATGGCGAACGAGAAAGTTAAAGAAGCATACCTCGGATCGGAGAAGTTGCTCGATTATACGTTTGAAGCCTGATAGAAGATAGGGTTCAAGGGGTCAAGGATTCAAGGGGTTGAGTGATTTCTGTTTAAACTTGAACCCCCGGACCCTGGAATCCTCGAACCCTCTTGTACAAAGCCTTTTAGGAAATTGGGGATTGTTGATAACGAATATGGATAAAAATGGCAAATTGGAACCTGAATTAACCTTTACCCAATTCGAGAGGATGTGCGAAAAATATCCGGATCGGGTTGCGATCATCTATCTGGGTGAAAAATTTACCTATGCCCGATTGCGGAACCTGATCGAACGATTTGCCACAGCCCTTACTCGCCTGGGGATAAAAAAAGGTGATAAAGTCATACTCTATATCACCAACTCCGCCCAGTGGGTGATCTCATTCTTCGGGATTCAAAAGATCGGGGCGGTGGTCGTACCGGTTGCTCCAATCTATACCTCTTTTGAAATCGAATACATGATCAAGGACTCCGGTGCGGAGACGATCATCTGCCTGGATACCAATTTCGGATACGTCCAGGATGTTTTCGCCAAGACCTCCTTAAAAAGAGCGATCGTGACTAATCTTGTCGATGTCCTTCCTCTCTGGAAACGGACGGTTGGCTTTCTCTTCGATAAGATTCCAAACGGCATTGTAAAAAAGGGAGACAACGTCTATTTCTTCAAAGATCTTATCAAGCAAGCACCTGAAAAAATAGATGTGAAAATCGACCCATGGAATGACCTTTCCTATATCCTCTATACAGGCGGAACGACTGGTTTCCCGAAAGGAGTCCCCGGCAATCATATGGGCATGATCTCCTATGTCAGGGACGTCATGGAGGATGTAGCCGGAGGTTATATCGAGGAAGGAAAAGATACCTATATTGCGATCAATCCTCTTTTCCATATCATGGCGCTTGGCCTGTTTGTCGCCATTGGCTTGAACTATGGCAATACAACGATCATCATGCCTGTCCCGCAAGTTGACTCGATTTTGCGGGCCATCGAAAAAAATCGGGTAAGATGGATGCTCGGAGTTCCGGCCCTTTATCGCATGATCCTCGAAAATGACCGATTGGCCCAATATGATTTGAGCTCCCTTAAATACTGTTACTGTGGCGGAGATGTGCTTCCTATCGAAGTGTTTAAGAGATGGAAGGAGCATCTTGGCGTATCCATTTACCAGGTCTATGGCTCCACGGAAGCCGGCCATGTCACCTACAGCCGTCTGGACAGAGAACCGGAGCTTTCGTCCATCGGAATTCCACTGAAGACCAGGGAATGCAAAGTGGTCGATCCCGACACCCTGGAGCCTGTGCCCATCGGCGAAACAGGGGAACTCGTGGTCACATCGGACTATACGGTGAAGCATTATCTGAATAAACCTGATGAAACGAAACGCTCCTATGTGGATATTGGAGGCAAGGTCTATTATCGAATGGGCGATTACGTCAAGCTGGGCGAAAATGGAGCCATTTACTATGTCGAACGTTCAGCCGATGTGATCAAACACAAAGCCTATCGCGTTTCAGCCTCGGAGATCGAAGCTGTCCTGCAAGACCATCCAACGGTCATCGGGGCATGCGTGGTTGGCGTTCCAGACCCGAAGGTCGGCGAACGCATCAAAGCGATCGTCGTTCTCAAAGAGGATGCGCGAGGAGTGGATGCCTCTGAATTGACCCGTTGGTGCCGCGAGAGGCTGGCCCCCTATAAAATTCCTCAATACATTGAATTCAGAGACATGCTCCCCAAATCAAAAGTCGGGAAACTCCTGAGGCGTGAAATTAGGGACGAAGAGCATCGGAAGCTAACGCAAGAAAAAGCAAAAGGATAAAAAGAGATGTTGAACAAAATTCGAAATCCGAATATCGAAATCCGAAACAAATTCGAATTTCAAAATTCAAATGCCTTAAACTATTGCTTGTTTCGAACATTTGAAATTTGGTCATTAGGTATTGTTTCGAGATTCGAATTTCGTGCTTCGGATTTACCCAAGATCGATCAATAGAATTATGTTGTCATTTTGTACACAACTTTGTTCGTAAGTAAATAAATGAAGGGGTAGTGAAGTGCTGGAAATTAAAAACCTCATGGTATTTTATGAAAATGCCATCGCCATTAACAATATCAACATGAAATGTCAGGGCGAAAAGGTGACAGGGGTCTTCGGCGCCAACAGCGCTGGAAAATCCACCCTCATGTACACCATCTCCGGAATCATCTTGGACGTTAAAAAAAAGGAAGAAATGAAAGGCGGAGAGAGGATTACGGTTCTCGGCAATATCACTTTTGAAGGAATTGATATCTCTTCGATGAAGCCCAGCGAGAGAGCGAAAAAAGGGATCGTCCTCTGTCCTGAGAGGCGAAGGATCTTCGCTGAAAGCAGCACACTGGAAAATTTGAAAATCGGAGGTTATTTAGCCACAAAAGCCCAGGCCAAGAAAACACTGGACTATGTCTTTACAGTCTTTCCGGCATTAGAAAAATTAAAGGGCAGAGAAGGAGGTTTCCTCAGCGGAGGGGAACAGCAGATGCTGGCCATCGGAAGGGCTCTGATGGCACAACCTAAAATGCTTCTTCTCGATGAACCCCTTCTTGGACTGAGCCCCTTGATGGAAGCCATGCTCGCACGGGCCATTCGCGATATCAATAAACAGACGAAAATCGCCATTCTTATTTCCGAGCAATATGCCCGCCCTATTCTTCCCATTATCCATCATGGCTACATCCTTGAAAATGGCGGAGCCGTTCTTCAAGGAAGCTCTCAGGAGCTAATGGAAAACCCAGATGTGAAGTCTGCTTATTTCGGTTTATAATACGAAAAGGAGGAGCGAGATGGAACTCTTTACCGCAATGAAAGAGAGGCGAAGCTGCCGCAATTTCCTGACCGAACCCGTGGACGAGGCCACGATTGAAAAAGTATTGGAAGCAGCCACCTGGGCGCCATCGCCGCTCAACACCCAGCCCTGGGAGTTTATAGTCATCACCAACCCGGAAGTGAAAGGAAAGATCTTTGCCGAAGGGGAAAGATCCCGGAAGTGGGCACTCGAAACTACCGGTTGGAAGTGGTTAGGGGCTTATGCCCTTGACTTCTTGAAATCCGTTCCTGTGATCATTGCCGTGATCGGCGATCCAAAGAAGTCCGGCGTGGATATGTTTATGGAAGAGGGTCCGATGGGATATCAGGCAGCCTGCTCAGCCGCAATCCAGAACATGCATCTCGCCGCCTATAGTCTTGGACTCAGCACTTTATGGTTCACGCTATTTGATAAGAAAGCCTTACGAGAGGTTCTTGGTATTCTCCCTGAGAAAATACCTTTGGCGCTGATCTGCCTCGGAAAGCCGGAGCACTCCCCGGCTCCCACACCCCGAAAGGATATAAAGGAAAAAACCACCTATATCCGTTAGTATATGTTTATGGGATGCCAATTGTTAGTCAGTCCCAAATTGTTCAGACATTAAAGATAAACCTCTCTTTTTTCCCTTTGCCAAAAGGAGAAAGGGCCTCTTTTATAACCCCCCTCTATTCCCCCCTAAAATTAAGTCGTTGCGACTCGAAACCGAGGGGGGAGGAAGGGGGGTTACAGAAGATTTTCCGAAAAGCATGTCTATTCAATTATGGGCTCCTTAATAACTCCAAGGTTTAACAACAGGTTTAACAACAAAATATTGACATTCCCTTAATCATTCTATATTATCTCCATTACCCGCAAAGTCTATTCCACCAAAATTCATTAAATTAAAATGGAAGAAAGGAGGTCAATACAATGAAGAAGAGTTCTATACTTTTATTAGGTTTTCTGATGTTTGTCTTTTTGAGCCATCCGGGTGATGTCTTGCCACAAACGGCTGAGCCCATTGTCATTGGGGCCCCCATCCCACGAGCCTCCACATATGGCCAGAATGGGGAGAGGTCCATGATCCTGGCCATGGAGGAGATCAATGCTGCTGGTGGAATTAAAGTGGGTGCGGTAAAGAGACCTCTCAAGCTTGAAATCGTGGATACCCGCGATGAAGAACCAGGTGTACCAACCAGCGAGGTTCTTTTAGCGATAGAAAAACTGATCCTGGATAAGAAGGTTAAGATTCTTGCAGGTGGGCCAACCATGTCGGAATGCTGCCTTGCCGCCCTGGATCTATTCCCTAAGTATAAGGTGATGAGCATCGTCAACATCGGTTGCTGGACCCCTGGCTGGCATGCGAAGACAGGAAAGGATATTGCCAATTATAAATACTCCTTCAGACTGAGCGGGAATGTGGCCTACTGGATGCCAAAGGTCTATTCGTTACTGCAGAATTTAAAAGAAAAATATGGTTTCAATAAGATGTATATCTCCATCGCCGAAGCCGCTCACTGCAAGGCAGCTGCCGCAGCCATTGAAAAGATGGCGGCCCCAGACGGCTGGACCATTGTCGGCAAAGATATCCACCCACTGGCCACCACCGACTTTTCAATGATGCTTCGGGATGTCAGAAGATCGGGCGCCCAGGTCCTCTTCATCTGGGATCACACCCCTGAGGCTTTAGCAATGATCAACCAGTGGCAGGATATGAAAGTGCCGGCAGTGCCAATCGGTTTTGTGGGTCCAACAGAAGATCCGGTGATGTGGAAGCAAACAGGTGGAAAGGTTGCTTACCTCGTTGAGTTTGCTGGAGAGGGAGGGACACTCCCCGGCCAGAAAATAACACCCCTCACAGAACCTTACTTTAATGCCTTTAAGAAAAGATGGGGAGATGAGCCTCGAGGAACTGGCAATGTTCCAAGTTATACGGTTCTCTATATGCTCAAGGAGGCCATCGAGCGCACTGGATCATTAGACGTGGATACTTTGGTCTCTGCCATTGAGCAAACGGACATGGTTACCCCAGGAGGAAGGCTAAAATTTGACAAAACAAATCACCAGGCTATCTATGGGAACAACCCCAAAGAGATGCTGGTCGGTCAACTCTTACAATGGCAGGATGGGAAGAGGGTCTCCATCTGGCCCAAGGAAATAGCCAGTGGCGAGTATAAACTTCCACCCTGGGTGAAGTCTGCAAAGTAAATCGGATAAGGGGCATGGGAGGTCGGGAGATGAGGAGAAAAAGCTTTTTCTCCCTATCTCCTTAGCTCCTTATCTCCCTATCGTTTTCTAACTATGCGGCCTCGTTACCGTTGGACGAAACCTTTTTAACCAATTCTGTCTATAAGTAAGGAGAAGGCGTGTCCTCTGAAGAGTTAATCTATGGCCAGGTGGGCCAATATGAAAAGACCATTTACGATGAGCCGGTCTTTGCAGCGATTGACCGTATCTGTGAAAAATATCCAGACAAGCCCGCCCTTATCTATTTGGGAAAAACATGGACGTATGCTGAGCTGAAGGAGCTCATTGACCGGTTTGCCAAGGCCTTATACACCTTAGGGGTAAGCCATGGTGATCGGATCATGCTCTATATCCCCAACTCACCCCAATTTCTCGCTGGTTTTCTTGGGTCGATGAAGATAGGAGCCACTCCTGTCCCTGTCTCTCCCATCTATACTCCCTTTGAGATTGAATATCTGATCAATGATGCCCAAACGATCTACATCCTTTGTCAGGATACCAATTTTGGCTATGTCAAAGAGGTCTTCCAAAATACCTGTCTGAGAGGAATCATTGTCACCAATTACGCAGACCTACTCCCCTGGTGGAAACGGGCAGTTGGAACTATCTTTGACAAGATACCTCATGGTGTCGTCGAAAAAGATAAGAACGTCTATTCCTTCAAAGACCTGATTAAAGAATCCACGCCTGACCCCCCGAAAGTGGAGATCAATCCGAGGGCAGACCTTAGTCGTTTGCTCTATACAGGAGGGACCACTGGTTTTCCCAAGGGTGTCCCGACCAACCATACGGCCGTGGTCAGTTTTGTCAGCGAGGTCCGTAAAATTAGTGAGGGTTTTGTGGGTGAGGGAGGAGAGGAGCGTTTTATTATGATCAATCCTCTCTTTCATGAAATGGCCCAGGGCATGACCATGGCCTGGGGACTGACCAAAGGCAATCCTCTGTTATTGATGCCCATCCCTGATGTGGATGCTATTTTAGATACCATCCAACGGTATAAAGTGACCTTGTTTCTTGGCGTGCCCACCCTTTACCGAATGATTCTCGAACACGACCGGGTCGATATGTACGACTGCTCTTCGCTCAGGTTCTGCTTATGTGGCGCGGACAAGCTCCCACCCGAAGTTAATGAGCGATGGAGAAAAAAATTCGGTAGGCCCATCTTCCAGTGCTATGGTGCGACAGAGGTTGGTTTCACCACGACCTCTCCCTTTGATAAAGACCCCCTTCCGGAATCGATCGGGATTCCATTGCCATCCCGCGAGGTTCTCATCGTTGATCCGGACACCTTGGAAACGGTCCCGACGAATGAGGTCGGAGAAGTTCTTGTCCGATGCGAATATACCTTTAAGCATTACTGGAATAAACCAGAAGAGACGGCCCGCTCCTTTGTCAAAGTTAACGGGAAGACTTTCTATCGCATGGGCGATTTCGCCCGTCGAGGTGAGGATGGACAACTCTACTTCGTCGATCGAGGGGCGGATATCATTAAATATAAAGGGTACCGGGTTTCTGCCTCTGAGATCGAAGCCGTTCTGCAGGATCATTCTGCTGTGATTGCCGCCTGTGTTGTCGGTGTCCCTGATGCAAAAACTGGAGAGCGCATCAAAGCCATTGTGGTGTTAAAAGAAGATGCCAGAGGAGTCAGCTCCCTCGACCTGCTCAACTGGTGCCGTGAAAGGCTTGCTCCCTATAAGGTCCCAAGATATATCGAATTCAGAGACATGCTCCCCAAATCAAAGGTAGGTAAACTCCTAAGACGAGAAGTCCGCGACGAGGAACGGAGAAAAACTCAAAAAAAGAAATAGTAGCAACAAACCAAATTCCAAATTGTACCTATAATTGCGATCGCATTTATAGGTACAATTTTTGTGGCTGAATTTTCCCTTTAAGTAAATTGACATGGCAATGAGGGGATAGTATAATGGTAGCAAAATGGTATCGGAGGTAGGTTATGCCTGGACTGTTGATAAAAGATATACCCCCTGAGGTCCATGAGTGGCTAAAGCGTGAGGCGGAAAGAAATCGTCGCTCCATGACCCAACAGGCCATTGTCGTTTTTGAAGAGAGGATGCGGCGTTTTCACCCTGTGAAGTTTCCACCTCCTGCGCAAACCCGAACAGTCTTGACTGCGGACTTTATCGACCGCGCTAAACGCGAAGGCCGTCTATGATTGTCGTGGATTCAAATATCGTTGCTGCAAGAAATCTGACAAGTTCTCTGACATCCAAGGCTAAACAGGTTGAGGAAAAAGATCCTGTATGGATTGTGCCTGTCCTGTGGCGCTATGAATTCCAAAATATTTTGGCTACCGCCATCAAATCTAAGCAGATCAGGCCGGACAAGGCTTCGGAGGTTTGGGAAAAGGTTTCAAAGGCCCTGATTGAAAATGAGTGTGAGCCTTCTCCCTCCAAGGTAATCGACCTCGTTTCACAATATGGGATCACCGCCTATGATGGGCAGTTTGTCGCCACCGCTATGGATATGGGTGTTCTTTTTGTGACTGAGGACCGGGAACTTCAGGAGAAATTTCCAGGCATTGCTATCTCTATAGATGAATTTCTAAAGCCCGAATCTACCTATATTGTTCGAGAAAAGAAGGCAAGGTATCGCAAGGAGAAAGCCTGACCCTCAAAGGAACTTTTGGCGGACTATATTAGATTTACAACCCAAAGTAGGCTTCTTTCACGTCGGGGTTTTCTAACAATTCATTTCCGGTCCCTTCGGCCACCAACCCCCCATTTTCAAGGACATAGGCGTAATCAACAATGGGAAGCACGGGTCTGGCATACTGCTCGGAGACCACAACCGTAATTCCAGTTTCTTCTTTGATGCTCTTAACCGCTTTGGCCAACCTCACCTCAATGGCCGGAGCCAACCCAAGCAGAGGCTCATCAAGTAAAAGGAGTTTGGGCTGAGCCATCAGCGCCCTGCCGATGGCCAGCATCTGCTGTTCTCCTCCGCTGAGAAATCCCCCTGCCCTTCTCTTCAGTTTCACCAATTCAGGGAAGAGGTTGAAAACATATTCCAGGGTCTTCTTCGCCTGGGTTTTTGTAGCCAGATAGCCACCCATCCTCAGGTTTTCGATGGCACTGCTTTCGGGAAAAATGAGGCGCCTCTCCGGACAGAGGATAATACCTTTTTTAGCCCTTTTGCTCGGTTCAATCGTGAGAATGTCTTCTCCTCTATACTTTATTTCTCCGGTAAGGGTGATCCTCTCTCCACCTTTCATCTCCTCTTTCTTCTTCACATCCAGAATGATCCCTGAAATGCATAGCATCAGAGACGATTTGCCAGCGCTGTTTGAGCCAAAAACCCCGACGATGAGCCCTTCATTAACGGTCAGGCTCACATTATTGACCGCCAGAGCATTCTCATAGAACAACATCAGGTCTTTGACCTCGAGGATGACGTTCACAATTTTATCTCCTCCCCGAGGTAGGCCCGTCTCACTTTCTCATCCTGCATCACCTGATCAGGTTTCCCTTCAGCCAATTTCTCGCCAAAATTTAAAACGATCACTTTATTCGCTACGCTGAAAAGTTCCCTCAGCCTGTGTTCGATCATGATTATGGTGACCCCTCTCATCCGCAGCCTCTCAATCAATGGAACCATGCTGGCAATCTCGCTCATGCTCAGCCCTGAAAAGACTTCATCGCAGATGATGACTTCAGGCCGCAGAGCGAGACATCGAGCGAGCTCGAGCCGCTTCAAGTAACCCAGAGGAAGTGCAGAGGCCGCCTTATAGGGAACATAGGCATCTCTCTCGAATCCTACTTCTTCAAGCAGATCGATGGCCACCGCATCCCTATCTCCGCCACGGCTTCCTGCGAACCGGCGAGCCCTCGGTGACCAGAGGGGGACGATGAGGTTTTTAAACGATCTCAGGCTGAGAAAGGGCCGGACCACCTGAAATGTTCTTGCCACCCCGAGGTCTGCAATTTGATAGGGGGGAAGTCCTGTCAGTCTGATGTCTTTGAAAAAGACATCTCCTGATTCCGGTTTTACAAAGCCTGTGATGGTGTTGACCATTGTGGTCTTGCCTGAGCCATTGGGCCCGATGATCCCGAGCACTTCTCCCTCAAGCAGATCAAAGGAGACGTTACGAAGCGCTTTTACCCCGCCAAACGATTTACTCAGATTCACGACCTTAATGATCGTTTTTTTCGGTTCTTCCATCTATCTTCACACCTTGACCCAATGTTCAATCTGATGGTATTTCCGGGCAGCCCAATTGAGTAATCCTTCCGGTTTAAACAGAATGAACCCGATGAGTACCACGCAGTAGAGGACCACACGTACCTGACCAAATCCCCGGAGTAACTCAGAGAGGGGAGCGAGAATGAGCGCGCCCAGAGCAGGACCGGCCAAAGTCCCGGGCCCTCCCATGATGCAGGCCGAGATGGGCATGATTGAAAAGTCAACGACGAAGAGGGATACTCCCACAAAACCTGAAAAATGGGCCACAAATGAACCGGCAAAACATCCGATCACGCTGGCAATATAGAGGGCATAGACCTTGACACGAGTCACGTTAATAGCAGAGGCAATGACTGCCTGGTCATTGTCCTTGATTCCGGCAAACACCACCCCGATGTCTTCCCCGCATAGCCTTCTCAGGCCGAAGATGGAGAGAAGAAGAACGACCATGATCAGGTAGATACCGACCCAGGTATTGGGAAAACCTGCCACAGGGCTCAATCCCTCAGTGCCTTCAAAAAGATTTCCTGCCACGATGATGCTCGTGGCTAAAAACGGAAACATGAATGTGACCACTGCAAAGTAGATGCCTCGAAGGGGCAAACAGGGAAGCCAGAGCAACGTACAAAAGAGTGCTCCGCCAAAGGTGCCAATGGTCATCGTCAGATAGATCGGCAACTTAAAATAATAGTTGAGCGCTCCGGAAAGGTAGCCACCCACTCCGATCATAAAGGCCCCGCCAATGCAGACCAGGCCCACTCGCTCAGCCAGGAAGTCAAAGGAGATAGCCAACAGGGCATAAACCCCTGCCAGGGCTAAGACCCTTTGCCAGTAAAGACCGGGCAAGATCAAAGGCAGAACGAGCAAGCCAATGATCAAACTTGCCCGGGGTGCTACCAGATAGAGTATCTCGCGCCACGATTGGATCGCATAAAGACCTTCGGTTCGGGCTTTAATTCCACGATCGAGTCTCTCTTTTCGTTTCTCTGCAGTGGCCAAATTTTTATCCATGAGTTCAATCCAAATTTAAATTCGAAATTCGAATACCGAAATCCGAAACAAATTCGAATGACCAAAATTCGAATGACCCAAACTTTTTTGAAAATTTAAGTATTTCGAATTTGTTTCGAAATTCGAATTTCGTGCTTCGAATTTCTGTTTTTAAACTCTTTCCTCCAATTCTTTCTGTCTCCCAAAAAGGCCTGAAGGTCTCAGGATCAGAATCAAAATAATAAGACCAAAGACGAGCACATTATTCCACATGGTCCCACCAAGGGCAGACATGATGGTGGTGGCAAGGCCTAAGATGAGAGCCGCCAATATCGTCCCCATCCAGCTTCCCAAGCCTCCGATGACACATACGGCGATCGCATTGCTCAGGACGCTGTATCCTGATTCACAATTGACATTGCCCAGGGGCATAATCGTAATCGCGGCTAATCCAGCTAAGGCTGAACCTATGCCCAATGCAATATTCGCCATGCGATCCGAGTTAATGCCGAGCATTAAGGCGGCCCTTTCATGCTGGGCCATTGCTCGAAGGGAAAGTCCAATCTTATGATAATGGGTAAACAACCACATGAAACTGAGAAAGATCACTCCGACACCGATAATTAAAACCCGTTGAAGATCGATGGTCAACCAGGCGGTTTGGACGACCCCATCCATAAATCGTGGCAAAACATATCCCGGACCAATAAAGCCTTTGAATCCCCCGATTCCTTGAAGCCTCAACCCCTCAAGAATTGCCAGAGCAATTGCAAAGGAGACGATGATCTCTGAGATGGGCATCCCTCTGACCCGAATCATGACGAACTGATAGATCGCCATCCCAGCCAGAGAGACGATGAGGAGGGATAAAATAACGCTCAACCAATAGGGAAGGCCTGCGTTATTAATGAAGCTCCATGTAATAAATCCTGTGACGACATATAAAGCCCCATGGGCAAAGTTGGGCAACCGACTGATGCCATAAACAAAAGAAAAACCAACAGCCATCAGAACAAAGGTCATTCCATTGACCACCCCATAAACAAGAACTTCCACAGAGGTCACCCCTTTGATGGATATTAACGCGTGAGTGTTACGGGGTAGGGGCGACTTTAGTCGCCCTAAATAGGGAGGCCCAATTCTTCCCCGCTTAATTGACGCATTATTAATGGATATTAGGTTTGGTTGAAAATTAGGATGGATTTTATTATGATTCATTCAACGTGTCAAGATAATTTGTCCGGTGTTGAATGAAGTTTTTTCTATGATTTAAAAACCTTATTAAACGGGGGGAACCCAATATGGATATCATCGATTTTCATACCCATTATGTCAGAAAAGATTTGCTAAACCCTACCTGGCGCAATTACTTAGAGTCTCTCAATCCAGAGTTCTATGCGAGGATAGAGGACTACAGTCAGCGTCCTGAGCTTGTTGTCTCTCACTTAAAATCTCAGGGAGTCAAGTATGCGGTCGTCCTCGCTGAAGTTGCCCCGGCTACCAGCGCCAACATCCCAACAGAAGTGGTCATCGAATTTTGCCGGGGGCAGGAGATGCTCCTTCCCTTTACCTCGATCAACCCGAACATCCATGGGGATATGGTGGAGAGGCTTCAAGATCAGGTTAAAAATGGGGGAGTCAGAGGTATAAAATTCCTTCCCTCTTATCAATTCTATTATCCCAATGAAGCAAGGCTCTATCCACTCTATCACAAAGCTCAAGAGTTGGGGATTCCGGTGCTCTATCACATCGGGACGTCTATCTTCAAAGGGACAAGGCTGAAATATTGTGATCCGATCCACCTCGACGATGTGGCAGTCGATTTCCCCGACCTCAAAATCGTCATGGCCCACTGTGGGCGGAGTTTCTGGTATGACAAATGTTTTTATCTCTCCCGCCTCCATAAAAATGTTTACATGGATATCACGGGATTGCCGCCTCAAAATCTACTCAACTACTTTCCGGAACTTGAGAAGAACAGCGATAAGGTGGTTTTTGGCTCTGATTGGCCTACCATGCCGGGCAGCATCGCAAAGAATGTTGAAACCATTAAATCCCTGCCGCTCAAAGATCGTACGATTGAAGCCATCCTGTATAAAAATGCCGAAAAGATACTCTTCGGATGACAGAACATGGCACCCTTGAACGAGTCTACTGGAGGAAATCATGGAATTCGTATCCAATGGTTACTGTTTTGCGTGTGGTGATAAAAACCCGCACGGATTAAAAATGAAGTTTCAGGTTGACCAGGAGAAGCAGACGATCCGTACCGAATTTACGGTTGAACCTACTTACCAGGGGTGGGATGGAGTTGTCCATGGCGGGATCATCTCAACCCTTCTGGATGAGACAATGGCCAATCTTGTGTATCATTTGGGATTCAATGCGATTGCGGCATCACTGGAAGTCCGATTCAGACATCCGACCCCGACTCTTCAGCCTCTTCTCATTCAGGGAGAAATCACCGAAGTCCATAAGAAATTGGTGAAAGCCAAGGCAAGCCTCAAAAAGGAAGATGGGATATTATTGGCAACCGCCACTTCTAGTTTCGTGAGGCAGGGACCATAAGAAATTTATTTTGATCGAAGTAATTTCAAGAAATTCAGGCCGAGGATTTTCTTTTGATCTTCTTTCGAAAGGCCGGATTCCTCCAGTTCCTGAAAATACCTTGAGGGACGAACCAAGGGATAGTCCGAACCGAAAATAATCTTCTCCACACCTACGACCTCTTTTGCAACTCCATAGATCTTTTTCGAATAGAGAAAAGGAGAGGCGGCTGTATCGTAATAGACATTCTTCATCGCCTTTGCCACTTCGGGCATCAACTCATAGAAAGGAAACCCTCCGCCCCAGTGGGCCAGTAGAATGGGAAGAGATGGAAAGGTAAGGGCAAACTGGTAGAAGATCTCAAGAGGAGTCGTACCCTTACCGGGATAGGAATGGCCGAGATGTTCATTAGTATGGAGAAGAATGGGAATCCTCCGTTTTTCCATCTCCTTAAAAACCGGTTTCATCACTTCGATATCCCGAACCGTCATCTCTCGATCGTACAGAGCAATCTCCCCCACTCCCTCTGCCCCGTTCTTTATCCCTTGCTCCAGTTCCTTGGCAGACCATTCTGGGTCTGAATAGAGGAGAAGAATGAAGACGATCAACCGGTGGGGATAGCGCGAGGCAGAATCGAACAGGTATTGATTATGGAGAGCGCAAAGCTCCGGTTCGCCCCAAGGGAAACCACAGATCACGGATTGCTCGATCCCGGATTCATCCATCGAGGCAATCAAATCCTCTGCTCCAACGAGCCTGGCTTTGGGATTTGTATAGACGGAAGAAAAAGCTCTGTCCCTTTGACAGAAAGTTTCCCTGTTCTTTCTCACTTCGTCAGGGAAGATGTGGGTGTGGCAGTCAATGATCATGGTTTTCCTTTGGTAAAACCATAGTGGCCGAGGGGTTTTCCAAGGCTCCAGTACTCCCGCGCACCCGTACAAAAAGCCACTGGGAGGGCTTTCAAAATATCGATCCGGCCCTTCTCCTTCTCAATTTCCTCCTTCACATGAAGAGCGACGATTTCGCCAAGAAAGAGATCGTGGCTTCCGAGGGGGATAATCTGTTTGACTTTACATTCCATTTGCACCGGAGATTCGTCAATCAATGGCGTTTTCACTTTCTCGGCAGGAATAGCTTTCCACCCCGTCAGTTCGAATTTATCTGTCCCTTTTCCTGATACGATGCCGCAGGCATCAACTCCTCTGACCATCTTCTCCGTGGGAAGATTGACCACAAATTCTCCCATTTCTTTGATACAACCATACGAATAGCGCTCCAGCCTGACAGAGATGCCAATCATGGGAGGTTCGGAATTGACCACTCCTGCCCATGCCAGGGTGATGATATTCGGTCTTCCCTTTTGATCCACGCAGGTGACCAGGACAACCGGCGTGGGAAAGAGTAAGGTGGTAGGTGGAAGGCTCTTTCGTCCCATTTTCTCCTCCTTCGGGGGAATCGTCTCCTATTGAAAAAGACTCACATCCCCTTTCCCTTTTCTGATGACTTTTGGGAATTCACCGGTGAGATCGATGATGCTGGAATGCTCGGCAACAATCACTCCACCGTCAATGACCAGATCGAGCTGTTTGGCGAAGCGATCTTCAATTTCGACGGGATCATTGAAGAGACTTTCGTCAGGTTTATAAACGCTTGTGCTGATGATTGGATGTCCCAGTTCCCGGACCAGACTGAGGCAGATCTTATTGTCCGGAATACGGATGCCAACGGTATTCTGCTTGGTCATGGCGATCTTGGGAACAAGTTTAGTTGCCGTCAAAACAAAGGTATAGGGTCCGGGAAGCAGTTTCTTCATCATCTTATAGGCATAATTGGAAACATAGGCATAACGGCTGATGTCCTTTAAGTCGGAGCAGATGAAGCTGAGTGGCTTCTTTCCCTCCATTTTTTTCAATCGGTATACCTTCTGGATTGCCTCCTGGTTGAAAAGGTCACAACCCACTCCGTAGACAGTGTCAGTAGGATATCCAATCACTCCCCCTCCTTCCAGTGCTTCAACCACCTTCCGGACCAGTCTCAACTGTGGATTTTTAGAATTGATGGCAAGAATCATAATGTTAAGTCTCCTTCTCTAATTCGATGATGCGCACCCCATTGATGAATCGTTTGTCAAAATAAGGGGTGTCCAGATTATCCACCCTCACCTCTTTGCTTCGATAGGAGGCGTGGATGAACTCATTGTTGCCGATATAGATTCCCACATGGGTACGGGTTGCCCTTTGGGTTTTGAAGAAAATGACATCCCCCTCCTCAAGCTCTTCTCTCTTTACTTTCTTACCGACTCGCAACTGTTCCCTGGTAGTCCTGGGTAGTTCAACATTAAAAATTTCAAACATCTTTTTCACAAACGCTGAGCAATCGATCCCCTTAAGGGTAGAACCGCCTAACCGGTAAGGAACTCCCAAAAAGTTCTTAACTACCCTGATGAACAGGCTCCTCTCTTCTGTGTCTTTCCATTTTCCAAGCGATTCCAAAACTGCTTGACCTTCTCCCTGGGCCAGATCACTCTCTCTGATCTCCTCTCCATCACCGATTTCCTCGACCTCTTCTGTTCTTGTCTCCTGCTTTCTCGACAGGACGAGTCGTTGTCCTGTCTTGAGTCCATCCGCTTGGAGTTGGTTCATCCTCTTGATTTCTTGAACCGAAAGCCCTGTCTTCTTCGATAGGACATAAAGGCTATCTCCATTTTTTACGATGTAGGGTTCTGTCTCGGGCTGGGCCCTCCGGACTGCCTTTTCGGTCGGCTTCTTTTTAGGATTCGGGATGAAGAGAACCTGATTCAGTTTGAGATGACTTCCCTCAAGCTTATTCGCCTCTTTTAAAGCATCAATAGAGATGCCATATGATTTTGAAATCGAATAGAGGGAATCTCCTGGTTTAACCGTATAACGCTCTTCTGCTGACCCGTCGTATGGGCAGGTCAAAACAAATAGGACGACCAGTATCACCCCCACAAACCCTTTTCGTCCCATCATGCCCCCCTTTCTGGTATAATCCTGAATCAGAAATGATAATTATACCTGATCGCTGAGATGATATAAGATGAGAATGAGTGAATTGCTATTATTTATACAAGGATTGTCCTGACAAGTCAATTAGATCGGGTATCATTCGAGGATGAGGTGGATGCGGATGGAAATAGTATTTTCCTTCAAGGCCATTGGCTGGGAGAGTTCTTTTCCTTTCTCCTCTTGTTCCTTGCTCTTTCCGGCGGCAAGCTTCAAATCATCCTTCATCCCTTTTGGAACAATGGGTTTAGGGGCTGCAGGAGGGGAACCGATTTGGGTCAATTCATTTTCAAATTCTGCATAGGTAGATGCAGGCAAAGAAGCCTGAAGGACATCTACATTCTCCCGAGTCACCTCGCCTCCCATTCTTTTTGCCAACTCTTGAACTTGTGAATAGGCTTTCTCCCGGTCACTGATTTTCAAAGTTATTTCCCGGGCTGATTTTTTTTCAAGAGACAGCCTGGCTGCTCCAACCCTCTCAGGTTCTTTTCTCTTTTCTTCCTGAAGAGGCGCTTCTACCTTCGCCATCTCCCTTGGACTTGCTATCTCTTCCTTAAGAGGAGGAGCAGGCAGGCTCCTATCCCCCTCTTTCATCTTCTGAGCCATATTATCTTGGGCACTTATTTTTTCATCAGAAACAGAGGATTTGGCTTCTGGGACATAATCCTTTCGATAGAGGGTGGGGGGTGGTGAGGGTTTCTTCTGCTCCACCTCTTCCTTTAAAAAAGGGGCTTCCTTATCCCTACTCGATTCCGCAACCTCAGGTTTCTCAACAGCTCTTTTCTCAAGCGTATCAAAGGGCGCCATTTTGGTGAGATAAAGGGCTAAAAAGACGATCATCACCATGGCCGCAGCCTGGATAGGAATTTTTGCAGAACGCAAGAACCAAGTCCCGCTTCGAATCTCTTTTCCCTTTGGTTCTTCCCGCTTTCTCTGTATCTCTGAAAGAAATCCTTCCGGCACCTCCTCTTCCTCAGTTTTATGAAGCCAGCTCATCATCCGTTTGAACTGCTCCCATTCCTTTTGGCAACCCTCACAGGAACGAAGATGTTCTCTTAATCCCTCATCTTCCGGAGGCTTCACGTCTCCCTCTATCAGGGAGGAAAATTGGTCACGCACTTCACTGCATTCCATCGACTTTACTCCTTGGTCCTAGTTTCAGTCATTCAGTATCCAAACGGTTATTGGATCTGGGAAAATCCGAAATCCGAATATCGGGCGAAGCGTCCTCTTAGGACCAATCCGAAACAAATTCAAATTTTCGAAATCTAAATTTCCAAACTTTCCTGTTTCGAACATTTAAAATTTGTTCATTTGAGATTGTTTCGAGTTTCGGATTTCGTGCTTCGAATTTTGACCCAATTAATTGTATATAATCTCGCCAACATGTGATTGCTATTCACCATATAATATTATCCATAAAGTACTAATGCACAGATCTTTCAAGAATCTCTTTGAGGTCCATTCTGGCCCTATGAAGCCTCGACTTGATTGTCCCTTCAGGAAGGGAAAACAATTCTCCAAGCTCTTCATAAGAGTATCCCTGAAGGTCCCGCAATACAATCATCTCTTTTTGGTCTTCCTTCAACTTCATTAATCCCCTTTGAACAAACTGCCGAATCATCTTTTTTTCGAAGGTGGTTTCCGGATTATCGGAAGGGTCAAAAACCTGTCTCTCCATCTCTCCGTCTTCCGTTTCAATGGGATCGTCCAGCGAGTCGGTCTTAAAATATTGCCTACGCTTCAAATATTTCCAGCGATTTCGACAGTGGTTCAAGGTGATCTGCGTTAACCAAGATTCAAATTTGACCGCCTCTTTTAAATCTTTAATCGACTCCAGGACAGAGAGGAAAACCTCCTGGGACAACTCCTTTGCCTCCTCCCGGTTCCCTAACATCCGAAAGGCAATATTAAACACTTTCTTCTGATAAGTGAGAACGATCTCCGAAAAGGCTCTTTCGTCTCCAGCCTTACACCCCTCAATCACCTCTTTCTGAATCTTCGGAGAACGCTCCATTAAATCTGTGTGTCTCCTCTTATAAAGACAACAAAATAGCTATTTTGTTTCCAATAATTATACAGATACCTTATGCTTCTCTTAAAATTTCTCCCGGTCTAAAAACTTCAGCAATTTGATCAACTTCCGGTCACGTTCTTTCAAAACTTCCCGTATATCCTTTGAGGTATAATCGTAGAATCCCCTACCCGATTTGACCCCCAGACACCCCTTTTTTACCAACTGGATCAAGGTCTTTGGTCTTCTCTTCTTTGAGACCAGATGGATAGAAGGGTTATTTTCAAAGTCGAGGGCAAGGTCCAATCCTGTAAAATCATACCGTTGAACCACTCCGACAATAGGAATTCTGATCCCAAGGCTGCTCTTCACTGCCCGGTCGATCTCCTCTGCTGTGGCATATCCTCCATCCAGAAGGAAGAAGATCTCCCTTGCCATTGCTCTTTGGAGGCGATTGGAAATGTATCCGGGAATGAACTTCTCCATCATCACCGGCGTCTTCCCCAATTTCAAGAGAATCTCTTTCGCTGTTTTTATTGTCTTTGCGGATGTTCCAGGACCTTTGACTAGATCAACAAGGGGAATGAGATGTGGAGGTGCGTACCAGTGAGCAATCAACATCTTGTCCGGGCGGATTCCTTTGGTTAATTGAAAGATATTGAGATAGGAGGTATTGCTGGTAAAGATCGTTCTGGCAGGACAGAGACGATCCAGAGTCTGAAAAAGTTTTCGTTTTGCTTTTGGACTTTCTGATATAGCCTCTATAACCAGATCCGCCTTCTCTGCCACTTCAAGAGAAGTGAAAGGATGGATCCGGCTCAAAATCTTAGGAATCGACCTTACATGGACCATCTTCGCATCTTTCAGGGTCCGCAGATTGGATTGAATCAGGCCGAGGCTTTTTTTAAGGATGTTCTCATCAAGATCCACAAGATCGACTTCATAACCACCCCGGGCAAAAACCAGCGCTATGGAATGGCCCATGGTCCCTGCCCCAATCACCAACACTCTTTTTATTTGATCTGCCGGCATTGTCTCTCCTCTAATAAATTACTTATTAACAGTCTTCGAATTGAATTGACATAAACATTGGAAAATCTCCCCTCACCCCTCTCGGTTGCGAGTCGTACCGACTTTGCCAAAGAGGGGTAATCCCTCCCTTTGGCAAAGGGAGGTTAGGAGGGATTTTACAAATCGATATCCTTACTATCTTAGACATTTAATAAATATCGTAATATATGATTGAATTTTTATTCCTTAACTGTTTGGACGCTACGGTTTTTCCAGAAAGATCTTCATATACTTTCTCGATTTCTCATAAGCCTCGGTTAACTGATCTGCCGATCTTTTCCGTTCATCGTCGGTCAGCGTTCTTACCACCTTTGCCGGAATGCCGAGAACCAGCGAATCATCCGGAATCTTCATCCCCGGAGGCACAACACTTCCAGCTCCTACAATAGAATTTCTGCCCACCTCTGCTCTGTCCAGAACGATTGCCCCAATTCCCACAATTGCTCCCTGCCTAACAACACATCCATGGAGCATGGCGCCATGGCTGATGAGAACTCTCTCTTCAATGATCACTGGTTCTTTCCCTGGAGACTCAACAAGCACCTTATCCAGGATAACAGAACGCTCCCCTACAATAATTCGATTGCTATCCGCTCTTAAAAGTGCAAAAGGGAAAATGGACACATGAGGTCCAAGCACAACATCTCCAATCAGCCTGGCCGATGGGTCGATGAAAACGGTCTCATCAAACTGTGGAGATTTACCTTCAAAAGGAGTGATATGAAAGGATGGATTTGAACGGAAATCCTTCACGCATGGTTCCCTTCGATCTCTTTTAAAATTAGTAGGATCTTTCTTTTTCTCTACCATAACCCCCCTTCATCCCCCCTCGGTTTCGAGTCGCAACGACTTAACTTAAGGGGGGAATAGAGGGGGGTTACCCCTTTTCCCTTTCGAAGATAGCTGCAATCCCCAGACCCCCGCCGCCGCAGATGGTCTCCAGGCCATAACGACTGTCACGCCTTTTCAATTCGTGAAGGAGTGTGACCATCACTCTTGTCCCGGTGCACGAAATGGGATGGCCAAGGGAGATACCCGATCCATTCACATTGATTCTCGAATAATCCTTTTGCGAGATATTCAACATCTTCAGATCTGCCAGAACCTGGGCAGCAAATGCTTCCTGAATCTCGATTAAATCGATCTGATCGATTTTCAAATCTGTCCTCGCAAGAACTTTCCTGACCGCATGGTCTACTGCCTGATAGGTAAAGCGTGGATCCACACCCGCAACGGCAAACTCTTTGATCGATGCAAGAGGCTTCAACCCTAACGCCCCAGCCTTCTCTTCGGACATGACCACACAGGCTGCAGCCCCATCGTTCTCCGAGGATGAGTTTCCGGCAGTGCAGACCCCTCCTAAAACAGGGGAAAGTTTTGATAGCTGTTCAAGGGTCGTATCCGACCTTGGCGTTTCGTCCTGCTCAATCAATGATACCTTTCCTTTACCCTGTGAAACAGGCACCGGAACGATCTCTTCTCTGAACTTGCCCGTCTCCATGGCTGCACACGCCTTCCGGTGGCTTTCCAGAGCCCAGCGATCGCACTCCTCTCTTGAGATCTTTTCCTCCTTCGCTGCTGTCTCTGCCCAGGACATCATCGATGGCAGTATCCCGTATCTCTCTTCAGGCTGGGACATCACCCTGGCCCGTTGAATCCGGTCATAGAGGGGAATCCCCCAAATGGAAAGATCGCCATGTCCCCTCGGTATTCCCTTCTTACCTCCGATCCCCCATTTGACTTCTCCCGGAAGAAAGAACTCTGCACTGCTCATGCTCTCTACGCCACCCGCCACCACCACCTCCGCATGCCCCGACTGGATCGCCATCGCTGCAGAGCAAATCACATCCAGCCCTGTGCAACAGCGCCGGTCCAGGGTGATGCCGGGAATCTTCTCCGGCCATCCTGCCTTGAGAAGCGACATCCGTGCAATATTCACATATTCCCCGTTCTGATAGGACTGTCCCAGGATGACCTCATCCACCCGACCCGGATCCAGCCCTGCCCTGCGGACTGCCTCATTCAACACCAGCGCTCCCAGATCATAAGCAGGAATGTCTTTCAACATCCCCATGTACCTTCCAATCGGTGTGCGCACCGCACTGACAATAACCGCTTTCTTCAACACGTATTCTCCCTTCAAAAAGCCTTACGGGTAATGAGGAGGTAATTTAATTTTATCTCCTTCAGCCCCTTCGTAACCCCACCCAGTCTCCCCTTAAATTAAGGGGAGGTGTGGAGGGGTTATGAAGATAAAAGTGCTCACACAAAATGCGAAAGAATTCATCTTAATAACCCCACTCATCAAGCCTTACCCCGAACGATGTCTGAACTTCTGGAGAAAAACAACGACCATCAGAAGGCCGAGGCCGATCAAATCAGTCCAAAGTCCGGGTTTGATCAGGAAGATGGCTCCGGCGACGAGCATTGCCCTTTCCAACAAGGTTGCTTCTTTCAATAACCATCCCATCAATCCGGCGGAGAGAAGCACCACACCGATCGATGCGGAGATAACAGTGGCAATAACACTTCCGGGAGAGCCAATGAGCAGAAGGGAAGGACCATAGACAAACATAAAGGGAACAATGAAGCCCGTGGCTCCGATCTTCATGGCCGCGATCCCTGTTTTCCATATGTTCGACCCGCTGATACCCGCGGCTGCATAGACCGCCATGGCCACTGGAGGCGTAATCGCGGAGATGATGGCAAAGTAAAAGACGAAGAGATGAGCTGCAATCACCGGCACCCCCAGTTTGATCAGGGCCGGAATGAGGAGTGCGGCCTGGACAATATAGGCCGCCGTGGTGGGGAGTCCCATCCCCAAAATGATCCCGGCAATCATGGTGAAGATGAGAGCGGGAACGAGTGAATCTCCTGCAATAAAGAGGATGAGACTGGTGAACTTCAACCCCAGGCCGGTCAAGTTGATCGTTCCCACCACGATACCGGCACAGGCGCAGGCCGCTGCCACGGGCAGCATGTTCATCGCCCCAAATTCCAGAGAACCCAGGATCTTCTTCAATCCCATGCGAGTGTCCCCCCTGAGCATGCTGATAATAAGGACTGAAAGGGTCGCATAGATGCAGGCATACATGGGAGTGTATCCAGCCAGCATGAAATAGACGATGACGATGAGGGGAATAAAGAGATGCCCCTTCGTGATGATCACCCTTTTGAGAACTGGTCTTTCTTCCTTGGGGATGCCCAGAAGGCCCGTCCTGCTGGCCTCGAAATGGATGGCCATGAAAAGGGCCAGGTAATAAAGAAGGGCCGGGATCAAGGCATGCTTGCAGATATCGATGTAGGAGATACCCGTAAATTCAGCAATGACAAAGGCTGCCGCGCCCATGACCGGAGGCATGATCTGCCCCCCAGTGGAAGCCGTGGCCTCGACCGCGGCTGCAAATTCGTGTTTAAACCCTGTCCGTTTCATCAAGGGGATGGTGAGCCATCCATCGACCATCACATTGGCCACCGCGCTTCCGGAAATCGTCCCGAAGAGGCTCGAGGAGACGCAAGAGATCTTGCCAGGGCCTCCCCTGGCCCCCCCCACCAAAGAGGTGGCGAAATCCATAAAGAACTGTCCGGTTCCGGATTGCTCCAGAAAGGCACCAAAGATCACGAACAGGATGACATAGGTCGCAGAAACCCCCAGGGGAATGCCGAAGATCCCCTCGGTGGTCAAATAGAGCTGGTCGATGATCGTTTCGAGGGTGAACCCCGTGTGCCGCATCAGTCCGGGGAGATGCTCACCGAAGATGGTATAGAGAAGAAACGCGGCTGCCGTGATGGGCAGGGCCCATCCGATCACCCTTCTCGAGGCCTCTAAAAGAACCAGGGTCAACACAATCCCCATCACAAAATCCCACTGGGTCAGGGGATGAACGTAAGGGTACCGGGTCACGATATAGTCGTAATTGAGGAAAATATGGCTCATGGAAATAAGTACCAACAAGAGAAGGCCAAAATCGATGTAAAGACTGATCTTCTTTTTTCCCATTCTGCTGGAAATTCCCAGAAGAATAATCAGAACCAGTGTGAAGATGAGATGGATGGAACGGTGCATCATCGCCTCCGGCGCTCCGAAGGCAGCCGTGTAAAGGTGGTAAGCGGACATAGAAATCGCGAGCACGACCATGAACTTCTTAACTATCCGGAGGAATCGTTCCATACGGTCTCCCTATAACAGAGGCGGGAATGAATCCATTCCCGCCTCATTCAAAAACAATTCAATTGTTTTTGCCCAATGCATCAAAGGGTTTATTTGATGACCATCGCTTCTTTGTAAAATTTCAATGCCCCAGGGTGGAAGGGAACACCGATATCGAGTGCCAGATCCTCTACAGTTACTCCCTTCATGTCCTTGACCACCTGGGCCAGTCGGTCCACGTTCCCTGCAAGGATCTTCGTGAGCTTGTAAACTAGATCATCGGGGAGTTTTGCACTAACGACCATGTGGGTAAAATATCCTATCGTGGCGACGTCATAATCCACGCCGGAATAGGTCCCTTTGGGGATGATCCGCTTCAAATATCCCACGTTAAACTTTTGCATTTCCTTGATCTTATCGTCGGGGATCGAAAGGAGTCGGATCTTCTTGGTCGTGGCCAAATCCAGTCCTTGGGAAGCAGGGATGGTGGTGCCAGGAAGCCAGGCATGCGCATGTCCGTCTTTCATCAGCGAGGTGGAGTCCGTATAGCTCACATGTTGCACCTTGGACATATCTTTGTAGGAAAGACCATACACCTGAAGGATCTGCTGGCTTACAAGTTCACCTGTGTGTCCTTTCGGTCCGGGACAGATGACTTTTCCTTTGAGGTCTGCAACCGTCTTGATCCCTGACTCCTCCAGGACAAACATTTGGTAGTATTGAGGGTAGAGGTTGGCCAACTGTTTCACGTTATTGGCTTTGGTTTTGAAAGGTTCTTTCCCGTATACCGCATCCACACTGGTAGGAGAGTTTCCAAAACCGATATCGGCCTTTCCCCCCTCAACGCCGACCACATTGGCCATTCCTCCTCCCGGAGAAACGGTGACTGTCGTTCCTGGAATTTCTTTCTGGATCAATTCGGCAATGGCTCCTCCCAATGGATACCAAGATCCTCCCATCGGGCCGGTCATGAATTTTATGTCCACTTTCTCCTGACCGAAAGAGATAAGAGGTACCATTAAAAGAATGAATAACCCACAACCTAAACACATCAACCTATTCAATTTCATTGTCACCCTCCTTAATATGGATTTATCGCTATTCAATACCAATAAATAACTATCGATGTCAAGAAGTTTTGATCTTTGCTGATTCCTCCAGTTTTATTATGTGATTTATCTATATTCCTCCCCTTTACCAAAAGGGGAGGTTAGGAGGGGTTATGGGTTATCTTATTTCCCTAACCCCCCTTTATCCCCCCTTAAACTAAGAGGGGAATATAAGAGAGAGCCACACAGATGCAAGAAAAATCTCTTTGTTAAGGAACGATCACCACTTTAATCGGATCCTCTCCTTGAACTTCTCCTCCGGCAACTCTTATCGCCATCTCAGCTTTCTCGAGTGGAAACCAATGTGTCACCATCTTCTTGAGGGGGTATTTTCCTGATTCGGCCAAACGGATCGCAGGAAGGACAGATTGAAAATCATGGCTGAAGGCGCCCTGTACCCTCAACTCCTTGTAAACGACCTTATCAAGAACCAGGGGAATCTCCCGATCCATACCATAGAGTCCTGGAAGGACAACCGTCCCTTTTTTCTTGACCAGATCAATGGCTGTGATCGCTCCTCTTGGATTTCCTGTCACATCTATGACAAGATCGGCCATCCTTCCTTCTGTAATCTCTTTCACTCTCTGGATTGGATCATCTTTCTCGATATCGATGATCTCATCTGCTCCAAAGGTCTTTGCTAAATCGAACCGAATTTTGTCTTTTGATATTCCAGTCACGATCACCTTTTTGGCACCCGCTTCCCTGGCTATGATTACGCCTGCAAGTCCCTGCTGTCCTGGTCCCTGAATTACCACCGTATCTCCGGTAGAAAGGCCCCCAAGGGTCTGAAGCCATCTTATGCCGTTTCCCAGGACGGCGCAGATCAGGATTCCCACTTCAGGCAAAAGCGTTTTGGAAACTTTATGGACCATCGCCCTCGGGGGGAGATAGAGATATTGGCTGTAAGCGCCCCAGAGGTGTGGCGGGTCTTTGCAGGAAATCATCGATCCATAGGTACACATTGCTTCACAGTGAATATAATTCCCCTGCTTGCAATAGAAACATTCTCCACATCCAAACGCATATTCGACAATCGTCCGGTCCCCCTCTTCTATGTTCCATCTTCTGGATGCTTCTTCCCCGATTTGAATGACCGTGCCGAAGATCTCATGGCCCATGATGATGGGATAAGGTCGAGGAGCCCTCGTGGCTTTTCCCCGGTACATGCCCACATCCGAACCGCAGATCCCGACCATCTCCACTTTAAGGAGTCCCTCTTTAGGTCCGATCGATGGAATGGGAAACTCCTTCATGACCATTCTTCCCGGTGCTTCGAGAACCATCGCCTTACTGGTCTTCATATCTCCTCACACACTTAAAAATTTGACTCACTGCAAGAAGTAACTCCCCCTATCCCCCTCTTAACATAAGAGGGGGATATTCCTCCCCTTAAAATAAGGGGAGGATAGGAGGGGTTATAAGGACTATTTTGACAAGGTAATAAGAATGCTGGATCTTCATCCTTTCCTGTTTTTCATCCTCTGGAAAAGAAAGATGACAGCAAGAATACCACCTCCGAGAATATCCGAGGTAATGCCGGGTTTGATCAGGGTGAAAGCCGCAATAAATAAGAAGAATCTATAGAACCAGTTTAACCTATTCACTAAATGACCCTGAATAGCAGAGCCAAGAGCCAAACATCCGATGATGGCCGTCAGAAATGCGGAGAGAATATGAAGCAGTTCTCCTTTCCATATGAGAACAGGATAGTAGACGAAGAGAAAGGGTATAAAATAGGCAATGGCTGCAAGTCTCATAGCCGAAAATGCAGTGGCAAAAGGAGGAGATCCTGCTATTCCTGCTCCAGCGTAGGCGGTCAGGGCTTCTGGAGGTGTGATTGTAGAGATACAGGCGTAATAAAAAACGAACATATGGGCAGCTAGAGGATCAACGCCCAGTTTTATAAGGACCGGTCCTCCTAAGATAACCGTGAGAATATAGGCGGCAGAAGTGGTTAAACCAAGGCCCATGATCATCGAGGTAAACATCACGGCGACCAACGCTAAAATGAGTTCTCCCTTACACGCTTCGATTACAAGGGTGGAGAACTTTAATCCGAGGCCTGTCTGAGTGACCACGCCGATGATGATCCCTGCGCAGGCACAGGCCAAGGCTACCTCTCTTGATGTCATTGCCCCTTTTTCAAGGGCTGAAAGAAACTTCTTAGCACCAATCCTTGTCTCTTTCCTGAATAAACTGACCCCCATGACCGCCCAGATTGACCAGAAACCCGCCTTCATCGGTGAGTAGCCTATGACAAGGAGATAAACGAGAAGAAAAGCAGGCAGGATGAGATGTCCCCTCTGGAAGATCACCTGTTTCAGCCGAGGTAACTGTTCTTTCGGGATTCCTTTTAAGCCCAGTTTTACGGCCTCGAGATGGACCATATAGAAGAGGGCAAAGTAATAGAGGATCGCAGGGATCATGGCACCAAGGCAGACCCGGATATAGGGAATTCCAAGCATATCAGCCATGATAAAGGCCGCGGCACCCATCACCGGAGGCATGAACTGACCTCCGGTCGAGGCTACCGCCTCCACAGCCCCTGCAAACTTAGGCGTATATCCGATCTTCTTCATGAGTGGAATCGTGAAGGACCCCGTGCTTACCACATTGGCCACCGAACTTCCGGAGATTGTTCCGAAGAAGGCACTGCTAACGATCGCGACTTTGGCAGGGCCTCCTCTCCAATTGCCGGTGAGGGAATTGGCAAAATCGATGAAAAACTCCCCTGTCCCGGAAGCAACGAGAAAGGCCGCAAAGAGGATAAAGATGAAGATGAAACTTGCAGAGACACCAAGGGGAATGGTGAAAAGTCCCTCTGTAGTGACAAACTGATAGGCTATAAATGTTTCCAGGTCCACCCCCTTATGCCCCCACAATCCTGGAATCCGGTCCCCTAAAAGGGCATAAAGAATGCCTAAAATAGCAATGATGGGGAGCGACCATCCGAGAGATCTTCTCGTTGCTTCGAGGACAAGGAGGATCAGAATGCCACCCATGACGAGATCATATTTTGTCGTAGCCCCCCCCCTCATCACAATCTCTCTGAATTGGTAGACAAGATAGATGATGCTTATCAAGCTGAGGAGGAATAGAAAATAATCCCATAGTGTAGAGAGTTTTGGTGGTTCGGCTTTCCCTGGATCCTTGCCCCCTATTGTTGGAATCGTCAGAAAGATGAGAAGAAGGGCAAAGAGAAGATGGATGGAGCGCTGGACAATGGCTGAGAAGAGCCCGAGCTGGGACGTATAGAGATGAAAGACCGACATCCCGATGGCGGTTAGAGTGACGAGGTGACTTTTTCGAATACGTCCCATAAAACCATCCTCTTTTTCAGTTTGATCTCTACAATCTCAAAAGATTCGATCCCATCCGAGAGATGAAAGGTTTTACCTTTAAAGATGAGCTTATGATCGGCTAGGTCTCTTGATCCCATCATAAACTGAACCTTCTCCCTTGTCTCATTGATATCCCTTAACTCTCCCACGCCATCCGGCCGGAGGTGAAAATTGGGATAGGCAAATCCACTGCCATTGAGATGGGATTGAAAGGTCATATCCCTAAGAAGAATTTGCGATCCGTGTTCGATCTCATAATTTTCCTGGAAAAAGGCTCGATCATAGGAATGGAAAAACCGGATGCTGAACTTGTCCCCTGGAGAAACTGGCAGGGAGAGAAAGGCATCGGGCTTGCCCTCGCTTGAAACCTCCAAGCGATAGGCAGGCCACAACGTCTCAAGGCAACCAACGAAAACAGATGTCCCTAAAACGATCCACAAGATGAAAGCTCCCCTGCTCATTTTACTTTTTATCTTTTGGTACACCATGGTTTTCACTGATGACTAACCACTGATCACCGATCATTGATCACTGGTTACTTAATCACTCCTCTCTCCTTGAAGAATCGAACTGCACCCGGATGAAGCGGAATTGACATCCCCTTGGTCGCATTCGCCAATGTGATCTCCTTAAACATGGCATGGATGGCATCCAGTTCCGCTTTATGATCGAAAATTGCCTTTAACATTTCATAGGCAAGGTCTCCGGTGCAATCCTTATTAACGATGAAGAAACCCATCCACCCCAGGGTGTGATGCTCCTTGGCCATCCCGGGATAGGTCCCCGAAGGAATGACCCTCGGAAAGTAAGCTGGAAATTTTTTATTCACCCTCTCCCCGACTGCAGGCTCGATATCGAGAAACCGAATCTTCTTATAACGGGTCAATTCCACCAACGTGGGCGCGGGCGTTCCAAGGGTGACAATGCCCACTTCAATATTCCCATCCTTCATCGCGGCAGTCGCCTCGGTGTGAGAAAGGAACTGCTCCTGAATATCGTCATAGGTGATCCCGTACTCTTTTAAAACATACCTTGCCATCACCTCTGTCCCGCTCCCAGGTGGTCCCACTGCCACTTTGGGATTCTTTCCTTTTATGTCGGAGATGCTCTTGATCGAAGATTTTTCCTCCACATAGATCTGGATATCGATCGGATAGGTTGAAAAGAGACCCCTGATATCGTCCACTTTCCCATCTTTAAACATTTCCTGCCCATTGAAAGCATAAAAGGCGATGTCCGGCATGGTGAGGGCCAAATCCTGCTTCATTTTCGAAATGGCCCTGATGTTCTCAATCGAGGCTCCTGAAGGGATCGCCGTAGACGTGACCCCCTTGATATATTTATTGATGATTCCAGAAACCCCTCCTCCTAAAAGGTACCATGTCCCTCCGGTGCTCGCCGTTCCAATGACCAACCGCTTCTCCTGTGCCTGACCCACACACACCATCACAATCAGTAAGAACAACGTTATTAAAAAAATAGATTTTGTCATAGCCTCTCTCCTTTCTTTAAATATCTCTCCCTTAATATGGTTTTGAGAACCTTCCCTGAGGGATTTCTTGGAAGGCCCTCCACAAATTCCACCGATTTGGGTTTCTTGTAACTGGCAAGATGGCTTTTACAGTATTCGATCACCTCCTCATCAGTCATTCTTTCCCCTTTCCTCAAAACGAGGACAGCCCTGACCGATTCCCCCCAGACCGGATCAGGAACTCCGATGACGGCTGCATCATCAATTTTGGGATGGCTGTATAAGATCTCTTCAATCTCACGTGGATAGATGTTTTCTCCACCACTGACAATCATATCTTTTTTCCGGTCAACGATATAGACAAATCCTTCCTCATCCATGCGGGCCAGGTCCCCTGTGTGAAGCCAACCGCCTTTGAGAGCCTCTTGAGTCGCCTCCTTATCCTTATAATAACCCTTCATCACATTGGGGCCACGACAGATCAATTCCCCTAATTCTCCTATTGGAAGTTCTCGATCCTGATCATCCACGATTCTCACTTCGAGGAATGGAACAGCCGGTCCAACACACTCCTTTTTTTTCAGAGAGTCCTTTGCCTTGAGAATGGAAATCGAGGGAGTGGCTTCGGTGCATCCATAAACATCATAAATGCCGGAGAGGTTGGGAAAGAATTTCATCAATTTTACTTTTGTTTCATTGGGAAGGATCGAGGCTCCGGTGGTGCATTTAGTGATGGAGCGAGTGTCATACCGGCTCTTAGGAAGGGAGAGCAACAAATGATAGGCGGCAGGAGCGCCTGAAATAATTGTCACCTTCTCTTTTTCGATGATCTCCATCACCCTTTCCGGATCAAACTGCCTGACGAGGACACTGGTCCCCGCCATCGCCACACGGGTGAAAAAATGATTATTCAGGGCTGCGGTATGATAAAGAGGGCCGATGACAATGGAGGTCTCGCCTTCCTTCTCTTCCCTTCCCAAAACAGTATTAAAAAGGTTCCAAAGCAGGTTCTCATGGGTGAGAAGCGCCCCTTTCGGCTTTCCTGTGGTTCCAGAGGTATACATCAACTGGCACTCATCCTCCTCGGAGAGAGGGATATCCGGTTCCTGGGCAGAACATTCTCTTAAAAAAGTTTCATAGTTCAAAATAGAAGGAGGAGCGGATTCTCCTAAGGAAAAAAAACATTCCACTTTATGAAGCCTATGGCGGATCCTCTCAACAAGCTCAGAGAACTCCTCTCCATAGATAAAAAAACGGGCATCAGAGTGGTCCAGGATATAAAAGACTTCCTCGGAGGTAAATCTAAAATTGATCGGCGTAAAGACACCTCCTGTCTTGGCGGAGGCAAAGAGAATCTCAACGAGGGGGATCGAATTGAAGAGAAGGACAGCAATCTTATCTCCCTTTCTTAAACCCAGGCGGAGCAATCCATTGGCGAGCCGATTGGCCCGCTCATTAAACTCCTGATAGGTGATTTTCTCCGAGTCGCAGATGAGCGCATTCCGTTTGGGATATTTGCTGGCTTGAAGGGTGAGAATCTTCCCAAGATCCATACAACCTCTCCTTTTCTCCCACAACTCTATAGAAAAAAGAACCTCTCGTCAAGTTAGAAATAAGTTTAAAACAATTTGATTTTTGAAACAGAGAGACTTATAATGGTTCGAAAAAGTAAAAATTCATAGAGAAGGAGGTGAGCAATCAATGAAGAAGGCAATATCTGTGATCCTTTCGGTGTTTGTGATCGGCATGCTCATTTCGGCCCTGACCGGATGTGGCGCGGACATCAAAGCCGAGAATGAAAAACTGAAAGCGGAAAACACCAACCTTAAGTCAGACAATGACAAGCTGAAACTTGAGGTACAGAAGTTGAAGGAAGAGATCCAAAAGGGCGCTGAGAAAGATGCAGCCATCACTTCTCTCACCGCTGAGAATCAAGCCTTGAAAAAACAGGTGGAAGACCTGAAATCTCAAATGACAAAGAAGAAAAAATAGTGATCCACCCGTCACAAAAAAGGGAAAACTCTGTGGTTTAAGGGTTTTCCTTTTTTTCCCTCCTGTATTCCTTATGGACAAGAAGAGAAGGAGATCGAAACATCCAAGAAAAAAAAAGGGCAAAAAGGGATTCGCCTTTTATATCATCATCGCCTTTATCACATCGGCCTTTCTGCTCTTCCTCTCCGGAGCACTTCTCTTCTTCTTTTTTTCCCGTCAACTTCCTGACTTTGCCTCCCTGAAAGAACGGGACCTGAACGCCTTTTCCATTGTCTATTCCGAAGAGGATGAGGTTGTTGGAAAATTCCTATTGGAGAATCGCATTCCAATTTCTTATGAGAAAATCCCAAAACCTCTCATCCAGGCATTTCTCGCTGCTGAGGACGCTGAGTTTTTCCAGCACAGTGGGATTGACTATAAAGGAATTGCCCGTGCGATGCTGAAAAACCTGATCGCCGGAAAGATTGTCCAAGGTGGGAGCACCATCACGCAGCAGGTGACCAAAACCTTCTTTCTCACTCCCAAGAGAAGTTTTCTCCGAAAATTGAAAGAGGTCGCCTATGCGTTTGGCCTTGAACGGAATTTCTCCAAAGAAGAGATTCTCACCCTCTATCTCAACCATATCTATCTCGGAAATGGCGCTTATGGAATTGAAGCCGCTTCAGAGAGCTATTTCAATAAACGAGTGGAACAGCTCAATCTTTCCGAAATCACCCTGTTAGCAGGTCTGGCGAAAGCTCCCAGCCGCTATTCTCCTGTTAACAATCTAACCCGCGCTAAGGAACGGCAGAATTATGTCCTCGTGCGGATGGTGGAACTGGGTTTCATCTCGCAGGAGCAAAAGGAGAAGACACAGCGGACACCTCTGAAGATTCAATCCAGGGAGAGTGCCTTTTTCAGCAAAGCCCCTTATTTTACGGAGTTCATCCGCCATCAGGTCGAGAAAAAATATGGCAAAGAGAAACTTTACAAAGATGGATTGAGAATCTATACCACCCTTGATCTCAACCTTCAGAAAGCCGCACAGAAATCAGTCGAGATGGGGTTGAGGGAGCTGGATAAGAGGCAAGGGTTTCGGGGACCTATCCAGACGCTCACTCCTGATGAGGTGAGAGACCTTACAAAAAAGAAGAGAGGTGTGCTCCAACCCCTTTCATTGAACGAAATATTCGATGGAGTCATCCTCTCCAAAGATGACTCCAAAAAGCTCTATACGGTCTGGGTGGAGGATCGTAGGGGAATGCTGCCCTATGCTGAAATGACCTGGGCCCTCCAGATCAAACCCACAGCCCATTTCAAGCCCGCTCAGGTGAAGTCCCCTGCGGATCTATTAAAAATAGGGGATGTTGTCCATGTGAGAGTGAAGGAGCCTGCCAGAAAAGACCAACCTCTCGTTCTCGCGTTAGAGCAGGAGCCTCTTGTCCAGGGAGCTCTGATTTGTTCTGATCCACAAACCGGATATGTGAAGGCGATGGTGGGAGGACGAAATTTCAGCGAAAGTCAGTTTAACCGTGCTGCCCATTCCCGAAGACAACCGGGCTCTGCCTTTAAACCCTTCATCTATGCGGCAGCGCTCGAAAAAGGTTACAACCCGTCCACGATCCTGATGGATTCGCCAATCGAATATATGGATCACGACGGCGGAACTTACTGGGCTCCCAAAAATTATGATAAAGAATTTAAAGGCCCTATCACCTTCCGGAATGCTCTCGCTCATTCCAGAAATGTCGTTACAGTCAAGATTCTCGAAGACATCGGAGTGGGTTTTGCCCTCAAATTCATCAAAAAGATGGGAGTTGAATCTCCCATCAAGCGGGACCTCTCTGTCGCTCTGGGAACCTCTGGAATATCCATGTTAGAGATGGCCTCTTCCTTTGGGATTTTTGCCAATGGTGGAGAACGGATCAAACCTATCTTCATCAAAAAGATCGTCACCATGAAAGGGGAGGTCCTTGAAGAGAACACCCCTTATATCGAACTGGATGAACAGGAAGAAGAGGGGGAGGAAGAAGAAGAGGCGGTAGTCACTCCAGCACCAGCCCCTGCCCCGATCCTTAAAGAACGGGTCATCTCTCCACAAAATGCGTTTATCATCACCCATCTTCTCCAGGGAGTTGTCCAGCATGGGACAGGTCAGAGGGC
The DNA here is from genome assembly GCA_016875195.1 of Deltaproteobacteria bacterium. Taxonomy (GTDB): domain Bacteria; phylum Desulfobacterota; class BSN033; order BSN033; family UBA1163; genus RBG-16-49-23. The sequence continues at coordinate 34,581 of VGRY01000005.1, read as the reverse complement.
AAAGGTTCTCGGCAGGCCAATTGCCGGAAAGACCGGAACCTCCAGCGACTACGCGGATGCTTGGTTTGTCGGATACACTCCTTCTCTTCTTGCAGGAGTCTGGGTCGGTTTTGATGATAAGGTTTCGCTTGGAAGGCATGAGACGGGATCGAGAGCTGCCCTTCCCATCTGGATCTCTTTTATGGATCAGGCTTTGAGAGATACCCCCATCGAACCCTTCAGGGTTCCTGAAAAAATCGTCTTGATGAGGGTTGACCTCGAAACAGGAATCCCTGCGGATCCCAGCTCCCCACAGTCCATCCTGGAAGCCTTTGTTGAAGAGACCGGACCGAAAGGAAAAGGTGAATCTGCATCAGGAACTTCCATCAGTGGGTGGCCTCTCAACCACCCTTCCCGATCCAACATGACCGGCCCTTAATAAAGGTGAAAGAGGTCAAAAGTCGAGGGTAAAAGATCGAATCTCCGAGGAAGATTAATGAACGACGAAGAACTAAAAAAGATGCTCAAGGAATGCAAAACCGTGGCAGTCGTAGGGATTTCACTAAAAGATGACAGACCAAGTTATAGGGTAGCTGCCTACCTCCAGTCAAAAGGCTATCGCATTATACCGGTCCGCCCGGATGGAGAAACCATCCTAAGAGAAAAGGTTTACCGTAGTCTGACGGAGATTCCGAAAGAGATCAAGATCGACGTCGTTGATATCTTCAGAAAGTCCGAAGATGTTCCTCCTGTTGTCGAAGAATCGATCCAAAGGGGTGCAACGGTCGTTTGGATGCAGGAAGGAGTGATCCATCAAGGGGCACGCGAAGAAGCAGAGAAGGAAGGATTAAAGGTGGTCATGGATCGCTGCATGAAGAAAGAATATCAACGACTTTTTGAAACATAAATTCTAATTTCGAAGCACGAAATCCGAAACAAGCACGAATATTCAAAATACCAATTTCCAAACAGATTAAAGTTTAGAATTTTGAAATTCGAATTTCGGATTTGTTTCGAATTTCGATATTCGGATTTCGTATTTTTTCTTAATACCCCAGAATCGTCCTCCTCCCGTTATACCGTTCAACATCATACTGGGTCTTCACATCAACGATATTCAGTTTACCCACCGCCTCTTCGAGAGGAACCGCTGTGATCTTTCCATTCCGGTAACTCACCATCTTTCCAAAATCCTCTTTTGCAATCAGATCCACGGCCGCAATCCCGAAATACCTCCCCATTCTCCGGTCATAGGCACAGGGAGCGCCTCCCCTCTGGAGATGGCTCAGGACAATGCTTCGCGTTTCGATCTTCGTCGTCTTTGTTATCTCATCTGCCAGAAATTCTCCGATCCCCCCCAGGGCTTTGTGGCCAAAACTATCCACACCATTCTCCTTGATGATCTCAGTGCCTCCGGCAGGTTTTGCTCCCTCAGCCACGACGATGATCTCGTATCGGGTTCCTTTTCGATGGCCCTCCATGAGCAATTCGTTAACCCTGTTGACATCGAAATCGTACTCGGGAATGAGGATGATATAGGCACCGCTCGACTCCCCTCCTTCCAGGGCTAACCAGCCTGCATGTCTTCCCATCGTCTCCACCACGAAAATCCTCCGGTGTGAACCGGCTGTTGTTCGAAGGCGGTCAATCTCCTCGGTGATGACATTGAGAGCAGTCTCAAACCCCAACGTATAATCGGTCCCGGAGAGGTCCTTATCAATTGTCTTTGGAATACCAACCACCTTCACCCCTTTTCGATGAAGTTTGTTCGCCACCCCGAGGGTATCCTCACCGCCGATAGCAATTAAATAGTCAATCCGAAATCGCTCCAGATTCTCAAGAACACTGGCTGAACGATCTTTCTTTGGATCATAAGGATTCGTTCTCGACGTGCCAAGATTCGTCCCGCCGTAGCGGTCCCATGTTCTCACCATCTCCTCGGACAGTGTGACAACCCTGGAGACAGGCAAATCCCCGGCTTCCTCTGGCTGAACCAGCCCCTTCCAGCCATCCCGTATTCCAATAACCTCATGCTCAACCTTTCTCGTCCGCTTGAGCCTCTCATCGAGCGCTGTCTTGACCACCCACTTGATCGCCGGATTTAATCCTGCACAATCTCCCCCGCCAGTCAGTACACCGATTCTCTTTTTTTCCATTGTCTCCTCCTATTCTTAACGGACACGAACCACGGACACGGTCACGTTAATTTTTTACAATAAGTGATTCGGTCGTTTCCCTTCCAGTAATAATCGGCAATTCTTGCCACTTCCTTAAATCCTCTCTTCAGGTAAAATCGATTGGCCTTCTCATAGGAAGGGATTGAGGAGGTATCTGCAAGGATCATTCTGCCCTGCAATTCTCTTATTTCCCTCTCCATGTAATCCAGAAGTTCCGATCCGATCTTTTGTCCCTGAACCTTAGGGTCAATAACAATCCAGTAAAGGTCGAAAGTCCCCTGGGTCATCGGAACAGGGCCATAGCAGACATACCCTGCTGGTTCATTATGACCGTCCACCGTACAGACGATCGTGTAATCTTTTTGGTTTTTATTTCCGATCACGATGTCAATCAGCTCCATGGCAACACCAACCTCATCATCGGTAAAGACACTGGTCCTGATGATCATCTGGCGAAGCTTCTCCCGATCTTCAGAAACCAGTGGCCGAATCCTCATCGTCTCCTCCTCGCTGGAGACAATTATACACCACACGACCCTCTCTGGTAAACTCTTTTTCGTTCAAGTATAATATGATCAATGATTCCCCCTCTCCTCCGGTGGGAGAGGGTTGGGGTGAGGGGGTAACCACAGATAAATCTTCGAACAATGACAACGCACAGAGCCAGTGGCATTCTCCTCCATATCACCTCTCTTCCTTCGCCTTTTGGAATAGGCGATCTGGGACCTCAGGCTTATCAATTTGCCGACTTCTTAGCCCGGGCAAAGCAGAGTTATTGGCAGGTCCTGCCCCTGAACTTCACAGACCAAGCCTGCGGAAATTCTCCGTACAGCAGTCCCTCGGCGTTCGCAGGTAACCCGCTTCTGATCAGCCCGGAGCTTCTCGCCGAATCCGGTCTTCTCAAGAAAAGAGAAATTGAAGAGATCCCTCCATTCCCGGTAGGACGCTGTGACTATGCTTCTGTGATCCCCTATAAATCAGGTTTGCTCCGCCGTGCTTTCGTTGCCTTTAAAACAGATAAAAAAAAGAAGGATGCTTTTGAAACATTCTGTAACGAAAATGGAGAGTGGCTGGAAGACGTGGCCCTTTTTTTTGTGATCAAAAAACATCGCGAAGGAAAAGCGTGGAGCGAATGGGAGAAGGGCCTGAGAGATAGAAACGCTCAATCACTTGAAATAATCGAAAAAGAATTCAAGGACGAGATCGAACAGGAGAAATGTTACCAATATCTTTTCTTCAAACAGTGGCTCTCTCTGAAGAGCTACTGCAATCAGAGAGGAGTTCAATTCATCGGCGATGTTCCCATCTATGTCAATCATGATAGCGCCGATGTCTGGGCACACCCCGAGATCTTTAATCTAAACCAGGAAGGGAAACCCATAGGGGTTGCCGGTGTCCCTCCGGATTACTTTAGCAAAACGGGCCAACTCTGGGGAAACCCCACGTTTCGGTGGGACGTTCTCCAAAAGACGGACTACCAGTGGTGGCTCGATCGTATTTCCCACAATCTTCGCCTCTTGGATATTCTGCGTCTTGATCATTTTAGAGGGTTGGTCGCCTTCTGGGAAGTTCCCGCCCAAGAGACAACCGCCATCCATGGCAAATGGGTTGAGGCGCCTGCAACTGATTTTTTCACAACCCTTCTCAAAAATTTTCCGGCCCATGCGTTTATCGCAGAGGACCTTGGAATCATTACGCCTGATGTAAAAGAGGTGATGGAGAGCTTCGGTTTCCCGGGAATGCGGGTGCTTCAATTTGCTTTCGGGGAAGACAACCCTGATCATCCCTATCTCCCCCATAACTTCATCCCCCATACCATGGTCTACACAGGAACCCATGACAATAATACGGTGAGGGGATGGTTTGAAAATGAAGCGACCCTTCAGGATAAAAAAAGAGTATTCCGTTATCTGGGAAAAGAGTTCTCATCTCATCAGGCACCAGTCGAACTCATACGGTTGGGGATGATGTCTGTGGCCAATACAATCATCAATCCTATTCAAGACATCTTAGGGCTGGGGGAAGAGGCAAGGATGAACAAGCCATCCACCTCGAGTGGAAATTGGGAGTGGCGGCTTCTGCCCGACCAGTTGACCTCTGCACATGCAGAAATGCTCCTTGAGATGACGGAAACTTACAGAAGATACATTTAGATGGAAAGGAGAACAATTATGAAAAAATGGTTAGCACTCGTCATGATACTGATTTTTCTCGGCTCTCTCAGCATGGGTTGTGCTTCTACATCAAATGAGACGGGTATTCGATGCCCGAAGTGTGGAGATTTTTTCAAATCAAAACAAGGAGCTGAAAGCTTTGAGGAGATGAGGCATGGCCGAGGTGAAACAAGAAGGTAAGGCGTTTACTTTGCACTCTGTTTCTTAAATTCCAACAGTGTCATCGTTTTATAGCTTCCGGAGTTAATATACTTGAGGATAACCAGAAATAATTCGGGATTGACATAGCCTGGAATACTTGTGATCTTCTCTCCATTTGGTTCGAGGAACCACGATACAGGGAGGCTCCTGACATAATAGGTGGAGGCAATCTTCTTCTCCTTATCCACATCGACTCGAATGGAGATGAGGTTCGTGGATAAGAATTTAATAATGTCGGGCTGGTTGAAGGACTCCGCCTCCATCTTCTTGCAGTAGGTTCACCAATCCGCATGAAAATTCAGAAAAACCTTTTTGTTCTCTGCCTTCGCCTTCTTCATGCCATCCTGATAGGACTGCCACTTAATCGGTTCAGCATGAGTTAAAACGGGGATTAAGAGAAGGAGGATAATTGTAAGGATTGATTTTCTCATGACCTATTTTACCTGGAGCCGGCGCGGGGATTTGAACCCCGGACCTACTGATTACGAATCAGTTGCTCTACCGCTGAGCTACGCCGGCCTTATTGCTCACAAAATAAGGGTTTCGTCTAACGGCAACGGTAATCCCGCATTTTGCGGGACCCGTATCGTCTATCAAAGGCTACGTCGCTCGTGTTTAATGCTTTTAAACATAACCGTTACCGAATGACGAAACGGGCTTCGTAGCCGTAACCCTAACCCTCGGAGTATTTTCTCGTTACCATTCGTGGGTATTGTCTTGGGAAGATCCATTGATTCTTATGTATCATTTTTTAGTGTAACCGTCAATCTTCGTGAACATATTGAAATTTATTAGAGTTGACCCTGCATCGAAATCGTGCTAATGTTCGAACCATAGGTTAAAAGAGAGAGGGACGGAATATGGAGCCTATTACCAAAAAAGACCTGACCGATGCTCTTGAGGAATTTCATAAAAAAACGATCGAACCCCGGTTTGACCGAATCGAATCCTATATCCTTAACCGAATCGAACCTCGATTCGATAAGATTGAGAAAAAGTTGGAAGAACACGACAGGAAATTCGATGATCTCTTAGATCACTTTGACCAGATATATCACAGGCTGGATCGACTCGAAACAGAATATCATACGATTACAATCTCTCTTCAGAGAATAGAAGAGCGGCTGGACAGGGTGGAAGCACAATTGGGCGGAATGAAAGTGAAACAGGATAAAGAAATTGTTCTCAGAGAACATCTTGAAAAAGAAATAGTGGATTTAAAACAAAGGGTCTTCGTCCTTCAGGGTCGCATCGAAGAGTTGGAAAAACATCTTAAAGCTGTATCTTAAAGAGGAAACTACCAATCACTTTGCTGAAAAGATATCTCCTCCCTTTTCTTATCACAATCGGAATTCTCTTCATTCTTTTCACACAGATCTCGATCCAAGACCTCTTTCGACTACTAAAAAATATTAATCCGCATTGGGCTGTTGTTGGGTCCATCGCCTATCTCCTCGCCATTTTTCTCCGTGCTTTAAGATTCAAATGGCTGATTTATTCTATGAAAATCCTTCTTTCCGAACTGTTTTGCATCGCCGTCTTCTACCATCTATCGCTGATGGTCCTTCCTTCCAAATTGGGGGAGCTCACTTATCCCTATTTTTTAAGCAAGCGGATCGGTCTGAGTATGACTGAAGGCTTGGCTTCCTTAATTGCTTCAAGAGTCTACGATTTCTTCATCGTCCTGATCATCTTTCTATTTGCCATCATCGGATTTCAGGACATTCTCCAGATTAACCTCCCGCTGACCATCTTTCTCTTAATCCTTCTAATCCTCGCCATCTTATTTGCTTTCTCCCATATGAGTACCTTCCTGGGGTGGATATCCCAACTCATCACTATAAGCGTTAGATGGACTAAGTTTAAAAATAGCAAAACGCTCCACTGGGTTCAAAGGAAAATTCATGACATGGCAGAAGATTTTTATGCGATCAAAGCGAGAAGAACTCATCTCTCAGTGAGTCTGGTAAGTCTGGGGTCGTGGATGATGATCTTCTATACTTTTTATGCTTTTTTGAGAGGATGCGGGATTGAAATTCCCCCTTTTCAAGTGGTGTTCGGATCAACCGTTGCGGTCATTGCCAATGCTCTCCCGATCAGCGGACTAGGAAATTGGGGGACACTCGAAGCAGGATGGGCAGCAGGATTTTTGATTGTAGGACTATCTAAGGAAGAGGCTATCACCACAGGTTTCGGGGTTCACATCTTAATCTTTCTTCTCTGCGGTATAATGGCCTTCCTCTGCTGGGTCTTTTTTAATCTATCCGGGCAGAGGCAGAAACAATAAACCCCGTTCGAAACTCCAACAGGGTGTTAAGCTTTGCTAGGACTATTTAGGAGGCAACTTCGGTAGGATAGTGGGGCCGTTATTTCTAACGGGGTAAAGCCCTCCTCTTTGTTTTAAAAACAAAAGTAAGGAGGGCTTCCCGAATCATAACGACATCAAAGGCTTAGACTCAAGCCCTCTGGCTGACATTTCGCTTGGATGCCTTCAAAGGATTCAGTTTAAAGGTGTCTTCTTTTACTTCCTTTTTGATGTGTGTGGCAAAATTACAGGTTCCCTTTGTCCATTTCAGACTGGGCTCGCAATAGGTCTTGCAATAAGAACCTGCATCATAAGTCACCACTCGGTCACACCCTTTGCAGGACTCCACAACGGGATAACACCTTCCACCGTTATAGGAACAGCCGTTCTTCTTCATGAAAATACACTCTGTTCCAGGTTTGATGGTCTGGCAAACCATGTCGATCTACCCCCTTTCATTATGGGATTGTTTTTTCAAAAGGTATTGAAAATAAAGAAGATTTTAAATCCTCTCTTAAAACCCAAAAAAAAGAGTTACCATTTTGGGGTAACTCGTTTTGGTACAAAACCAACCGAGATGCATTTAATTTAATATATATAATTTTATTTGTCAAGCCATTTTTTAAAAAGATCTTTATAATTTTAGTTCCAGCCATTTAAGCCAATGGCACAGATGATTTCATAGAAAAGACTGTTCGCAACCTTATTTTTTCTTCTTGTGGCCCAAATGATTCTGATAAGTAACCAGGTTCATGCCGATTCTAAGCGATTTGAAGATTCTCTATTCTAGATCCATAAAATCAAGAATCCAGACCGTCTTCTTTTAACTCCTGCTGAGATTGAGAAGATGAACGAAGCAAATTTGAAAAGGCAAGATGGCCCCAAATGGATCTTTACTCCACCGCCGCACCGAAATCCAGCTCATTGGCCCTTATTTATAAAATTCTCTCCAGTTGACGGACCAGACTTTGAATCCCGGCCCGGTTAGGAAGGAAGGGATCTAACGCGAGAGCTGCCTTTAAATGTTTAAGGGCTTTTTCTTTCTTCTGGAATTCATACCAGTAGATCTGCCCTAAATTGAGGTGAGCCAGGGTATGAGACGGGTTGATTTGTAGCTCCAACTCGAATGCCTCAATGGCCTTATCAAACTGCCTCTGGACCGCACAAATAATACCCATCTGATGGTTCACATTTGGAAAATAAGGAAAGGTTTCTAAAAACCGTTTAAAAGCCCGGACCGATGCCTCATATTCCTTCTTTTCAAAATAAATATTTCCAAGAGAATAAAAGGCCATCTTAAGGTCGGGATCAAGTTGGATCGACTTTTCCACCATCAGAACCGCTTGATCCAAATCCTTCATTTTTTGGTAAACCAGTCCGAGGTTGTGGTACGCATTGGCAAATCCCGGGTCCAATTCGATGGCTTTCTGGTTGAATTCAAATGCTTTTTCAAAATTTTCTTCATTGTAAAAAGCAAAACCAAGATTTACATAGGGCCGCGCTTTGCCCGGAGATTTTTTAATACAATGTGTCCAGAGTTCGATCTCATTGCCCCAGACCCCGTTTCTCAGATAGGTGCCCGTTAAAAGAGGGAGGAGAACGACGATAAAAAATATGATTTCGGTTATATGAAATCTATTCTGTTTCATCAATTCATCTCTTCCTTCCTGCGCTGACAGGTATTCCAGGCATCGGGTGGGGCTTGCCCAAAACCAATTTTTTCCTCAACGTCTCCAGGCTCCAGATGGCAACAAGGCTGAAAAAGATAAAGGGCCCGACGGAAGGGAGATAAAGCCTGTGTTCATATGCCATTTCCAGAGGGAAGATCGATGACTCGATCACCAGATTTCCAAAATACCATAAGACACAAAAAGACAGAACGGGTCTCCTCTTAGCCGCCCATATACTGTAACCGATCAGTCCGGCCACAATAACCATTGAGATAAGGGTGGTGGGAGGATCGATAAGTGTTTTCGATACGGGAAAGTCATAATCCAGGTTCAATCGGGAGGGGTGAGGATAGGCTAAAAGCGTCAGATAATAGAGAACCACCCGAAGCTGGGTCAGGACTCTTTCGCTCAGTGTGAAGTCTCTGATTTTATAGCCTTCGATGATCAACTCATAATAGCGATTTCCCCAGACCGCCAATCCGACAATGGCGAGCAAACCCACGATGGAAACGACCGTCAGAAAGGTTTTCTTCCCTTTCGGACCGATGGTCAGGTTTTGAAAAAAATAAAACTCATAGAGGAGAACAAAGAGTGGAAGGATGGCCACATTCTCTTTTGAAAAAATCCCCAGAAGATAAACCAGTCCTGTGGCCGTAAAATAGGCGAACCTCCCTTTGCCGGATGACAACCTCCCTTTCACATAGAGAACCATCGCAAGGAGGTAAAACATCCCGGCCATGCTGCTCATCCTCTGGACGATATACGTGACGGATTGGGTTTGGATGGGATGGGCGATAAAAATCAAACTGGCGAAGAGAGCTACTTTATAGGACATGGGTCCATATTCATCCCTCAAATAAGGCAGGTTAAAGGTCAACATGAGAAACCAATAGAGGAATATTCCGCATGCGACATGGATGATAAAATTTACCAGGTGGTAGTAAAAGAGATTAAACCCTCCAAAGTAGTAATTTAATGCAAAAGTAAAATAGGAAAATACCCGGATGGAAACTTCATAGGTGTGGGTGATAAAACTTACCAACCGATCCCAAGTAAAAACTTGGATTTGAATATTCGGATTTTGGAGGATGTTGGGCCGATCATCAAAATGGAAAGGCACATCAAAGGAGTTGGAATAAGCCATCAGAGCAACCCCGACAATCAATCCGATGGCGATAAGATGATTAAGTGGGATGGTAAACCGGTTTTTAGGAGAAGATTGAGTAACTGTTTCTTTCTTTTTCTCTATTGTGTGGGACTTTTTAGACTTTGGCATCTCTTACTGTCTCCCTTTTTTCACTTTGCTGAACATATATACCACTCCGATTAACCCGATTTCAATCAATGTCATCCAGAGCCTGGTGGTCACGGAAAGGATGACAGCAACCGGAGAGGGAAGCAGATGGGCCAGGAGATAGACCAGCGCCCCCTCCCGAACGCCAAGGCCTGCCGGGGCAAAAACAGCAATCAATCCCAGTGTGCTTGATACCGCCAGCGCCCCTGTAAAAAAAAGAAGATGCCTTGAGGCAACCGGATAGATGGCGTCTACAAACAGATAAAACCCGATTCCCCCGATCAACCAGGCCAACACACATACAAACAATACGGTTAACACATCGACATAAGAAATGGAGAGGGTCACCCTCTCTCGCCTGCATCGTACGAGGAACCAGTTCATGATTTTCTGAAGAAATCGGGGGTGGAGAAAGAGGAAGACCATCAGCAATAAGAAAACCACCCATCCGGTCTGTGACCCTCGAATCAATACGGGCGTCCCGTCGAGCAGAAAAAGGGATGCCAGGAAAATCAACCCTCCTGCGAAAAGGATGGTCACCGTTTCAAAATAGAGTGCGGTGGAAATCAGCTTCTTTGATTTCCCTTTCGACTCGTAAAGATAGAACCGCCCCAGAAGAAGCCAGATTTTCCCGGGCAGATATTTCCCCAATTGCGAGTAAAACCAACTCTCCAGTGTTTCCCTGATCGAAAGGGCAATTTCTAACTTCCGGGTGATCAGATACCACGCCCAGATTTGAATGAAATAACTGAAAGCGAAGAGGAAGGTTGAAAACATAAGGGGGAGGGGCCGGAGAGTAAAAGAAGCCTCTTTGACCTGGACCCAATTCTCCCAGACCATTTTCCCTAAAAAAAAGAAAATGGCGAAGACAACAATCCATCTCACTATTTTTCTATAGTTCAAGGTGTCCCTCGCTTCCTCGTCAACACCCAAATGTAGGTGGGTATCCAGGGATATAGCACTGGAGCCAGGAGTCGAATCCAGCCGTACAGAGATAATTCTTTATGAATGATGTCCGTCGAAAAGAATTTTTCTGGATCGCGGATGATGGGCAAAGTATAGTCTTTTATGTCAAACCTCCTCAGTAGTTGCCTCAACCCCCAGAGCGAACGATGTGATTCATAATATGAATCCCCTTTTCCGGTCAGTCTCAAATAAAGATCGGCAAGAAACTTCGGAAGCCATGAGAGAAAGGGAAGGCCGTAGTGTCCTTCAATGACCATATATTTATTTCCGGCGGCAAAGTAGCAAACGCCACTCTCTTTCAACACCCTATAAATCTCTTCCATCAACTGCTCTGCTTGAGGCACATGCTCATAAATATGATTGCAAATGATGACATCGATGGAATTTTCTTTAAATGGAAAGTTCATAGCATCGGCCAGCATGAATTGGACTCCAGGGGATGAAAAATGATCCTTTGCATATTGAACTGCTTCCTGATCGATATCAACCCCAAGGACTCTAAAAAAATGTTCTCCGAGCGAAGAGGTAATCACCCCACTGGAGCATCCAATATCCAGGCAGGTGGAAACAGGCTTGATTGGGCGGAAGTCTTTTAAAACACTAATGATCTTTTGATATTTCCGGGATCTTCCCTCAACATTTTTTAAAACGGTATCTCCACGTGACAGATGGAGTTGATAGCCTCTCTTTGGGTTCATTTTCTCCTTAACAAGAATAAATAGTCTTGATAGTAGGATATGTTCCTACTATTTTTCCTATTCCTTTTTAGCTCCCAGTGAGCAATGGAGGGAAACCACTTCTTTGGAATCACTCCATATCGAATCAAATAGAGCAATGATGATCGACCTTTTCGAATCGGATAAGATTGAAGGCACTCCAACCCTGATTCCTGAAACGCCTGAAGGTAATCTGCGAGTTTGGGCCGCCCCATCTTTGGATTATCGGATACCTGTTCAATGAAATAACCTTTCCCACCTTTTTTCAAATAATTCGCCAGATGTGAAACCGTATTCTTTAATACTTCCCCTCTCATGATCTGAAGCACGCCGATGGACAGGAGGAGATCGAACAAAAAAGGAAACACAGGGAAATTCACTCCATCATAAAGGATAAATTCCACATTCCCGGAGGTCCTGTTCTTCTCTGCCAGTTCGATCATCCCGGGGGTCACCTCTAATCCGATCACCTTCTTTACCCTCGGTGCAATCCAGTGTGAAATCCTCCCGCTTCCACATCCGAAATCAAGGACGGTCTCCTCTCCTGTTAGGTCGAGGACTTCCGCTAATGCCTTTTTCTGAAGGAGATCAATGTAGAGATTCTTATGGCCTTTTCGATCGGCAGGATCAATCCCCGAAGCCAGGAATCCCTTTTGAGCCCTTTCACCCCACCCCCCGATCTCCCCATCTCCCCATCTTCCTATTCTGGATCCCATCGGTTCTTATCCCCGGAATGTTTTCACCAACTTACTCCCCACTCCCGTGCTTGCCAGTCTCTTTCCCATCTCCCAGATCTTACATCGGAAAGGATGGTAATTTTTCACGTAGGTATGAATATCTCTTGACTGACTTCCCCATTTCTCTTTGAATCGAATTAAGGAAAGGTCATTGGGATCCGACCCCATAAAATCTAGAACAGCTTTTCCTTCTGTTAAACCTTCTTGAATAATATGATCGACAATCAAATCATTAGGCCGACTCTCCAGAAAGGATTCATCCGATCCGTTATGAAGGTAATGAACCGAAGTTGAAGAATAGACTACACAAACGCCTGCTGCATATTGATCTGGATGTTTCACCGCGAAAATAAAATCGGCTTTCCGCTGTTGAACCAGCATCTCATATAACCCATAAAACCATTGGAGCGGATACTTGGCCATCGCCTGATTCCGATTCATAGAGGAAAGATACAATCGATGAAAGGTCTCGACCTCCTCTCGGGAGTCGGCTCTTTTTATAAAAAGCCCGTTTTTCTCAGCCTTTCGAACTGCTCTCCGGACCTCACTTGGGTATCTTTCGCGAACCTTCTCCTTATCAAAACGGTTGAAGTCTAAAAGTGTACATCTGGCAGTTACAGGGACGAATGTTTCAAGTTGGAAAGATTCTAATAAGGGCGATCCTGCGATCCTCGCCTGATCAATTCCTATCTTCCTAAACTCCTTCTCTAAAAGTTCCAAAAAAGTTGAATAATAAGACTTCTCGCCGATGAAGTGACCATAGGGAAGGGAGGCATAGAGAATTTTAAAAATTTTAATATTGAGCAGAATTCCCGGCAGTCCCGCAACAATCTCGCTTCCTTTCTTTAGGTAAAAATAAAGGGGTTGCCCTCCCAACCCTTTTCTGAGCACCTCACTCCATAGGGACTGGTAAAAGATCAGGTCCGTATATCGGGAAGCAAACTCATCCCATTCCTGACCCGGAGATTCAAAAACGTTTAGTTCCATCATCAATAACGTGTCCGTGACCGTGTTACGTGTCCGTTGATTTCAAAATTTTCTTTATCTGGTTTGCAATCCACTTCACATCTTCCACATCCATCAGCGGATGAAGTGGTAGGGTGAGTTCCCTTCTGCTCATCTCTTCGGTTTTAGGAAGCATGCCTTCCTGGAATCCAAAATTGTTCCGATAAAAGGAAAAAAGATGGACCGGAGGGTAGTGGACACTTGACTGAATCCCTGAATCTTTTAACCTCTCTACCGCCTTATTCCTATCGATGGCCGGGGCAAGTAAAATCGGAAAGATATGATAAGAAGGACTGCCCCCTGATCGAGAAAAGGGAAGAGAGACTCCTTCGATCCCCCGAAGTTCTTTTCGATACGCGTTTACCAGTTTCTTTCTCCTTCTGTTATTCCGGTCCAATTTTTTTAACTGGATTAAGCCCAGGGCGGATTGAATCTCTGTTGTCCGGTAGTTGTATCCCAATCGTTCGATGTCATAGGACGAAACGCGGCCACGATACTTATCCCACGAAAGGGTTTTCATGCCATGGGACCTCATGGTTCTTATTCTTTCAGCCAGAGCCCTGTCCCGGGTGAAAACGAGCCCCCCCTCCCCTGTGACGATATTTTTGTTGGAGAAGAAGCTGAAACAGCCCAGGTCTCCTATGGTCCCGCATTTCTTCCCCCGATATACCGCACCCGGAGCATGAGCCGCATCCTCGATCACATAAAGGTTGTGTTTTCGGGCGATCGCGAGGATAGATTCCATCTTGCACGGGAATCCTCCGTAATGCATGACAACGATCGCCTTGGTCCTCTCTGTAATATTTTTTTCAATTTCATCCGGCGAAATATTCAGATCATCCCTGCCGTTAATGTCTGCAAAAACAGGGGTTGCCCCAGTATAAAGCACGGCGTTTGCGGTTGCCACAAAGGTGAGAGAGGGCAGGATCACTTCGTCTCCTTCTTTCAAATCGAGGCAGGCGAGAGCAAGATGAAGGGCCGCTGTCCCATTCGAAACGGCCACCGCATCTCCTCCGCCCATATATTTCGAAAATGCCTGTTCGAATCTCTCCGTGACCGGCCCCGAGGAAAGCCAACCTGAACGAAGCACCTTCAGGACTTCCCGTTCCTCCTCTTTGCCCAGATCAATGTCAGACAATGGGTAACGCCATTTATTTATCGTGTCCGTGTCCGTTCTCCGTGTCCGCCAGTAAATTTCATTCTAAGGATTTCGCTAATTTGGTTAACATTTGACTCACTCGTTCGTATTTCAATCTTAAATTGGAATATCGATCCTCTGATATATAATCCAGATCTTTAGCCAGCATTAACTGATACTTTACCTCCCCTGTGGAACCTCGTGCAATGCCAACAAATTGTCAATACTCCTTTGAACCTAACCGGTGTGCCCCTTCCATTAGGTTCATTGGAATAGAATAGGCAGCCCTTCTCATTTGTGAAATAAGCCCGAATTTTTCTTCCTCAGGAAAAGTCTTTGTGAGTTGAAATATTTCTAATGCCAGCGAGTGAGATAGTTTGAATACATCTAAATCCTCTACTTTTCTCATAGGTATCTCCTTTCCCAGACATGTATTTACGATTTCTACGGACACGCAACGCGGTCACGGACACCGTTTTTATGTTTTGAACCTACGGACACGCGACACGGTCACGGACACGGTCTTTATAGCGGATAACTCCCAACCGTGAAACGGGAAAGGTTCTTACGATACCATCTAATGGTTTCTTTCAATCCTTTTTCAAGGGAATACCGGGGAGACCACTCGAAAAGCTTCTTGGCCAACCGGGTGTCGGAAAGAAGTTGCATGACCTCGCTCTTATCCGGCCTGATTCTTCGATCTTCAATTTCGAGCTCGCCCTTCTTCTCCATCAAGCTCAAAACTGTCTTTACCAATTCCTCGACCGAGATGTCTTTCCCCGCTCCGATATTGACAACCTTTCCAATCGCCTCATCACATTTTCCGATTTGAATAAAACCCCGAACCGTATCCTTTACATAAAGAAAATCTCTTCTTGGCTTGAGATTCCCTAACTGAATCTTTTTGTTCTCAATGGCCTGGGAGATAATGGTGGGGATGATGGCACGTAGCGACTGCCGGGGGCCATAGGTATTAAACGGCCGGAGAATGGCGACTGGAAGGCCGAATGAGAGATGGTAGCTCTCAGCCAGCTTATCGGCAGAAATTTTACTGGCTGCATAAGGAGATTGCGCCTGAAGGGGATGCTTCTCGTCGATAGGAACATATTGTGCGGTCCCGTAAACCTCACTCGTGGAGGTATGGATGATATGTTCTACGGAATTTTCTTCGAGGCAGGCATTGAGAAGGTGGGCTGTCCCAATGACATTCGTCTGAACAAAATTGAAAGGATGGAAGTAGGAGTATGGAATGGCAATAAGCGCACCCAGATGAAAAACTTTATTACATCCCCGGACCGCCTTCCTCACCCCATCCGGGTCCTTTAGATCACCCGGAATCACCTCAATCTGGTCCTTGATTTCCGCAGGCAGGTCCTCCAGAAGGCCCTTCTCATTCCTTGAATTGTAGCGGACAAAAGCCCTGACCTCCTCTCCCTGCCTGACCAACTCTTCGGATAGATGGCTTCCGATAAACCCTCCAGCGCCCGTTATCAGAATATTTGCCATAGAAACCTCGCCAATATTCGTGATTGGTGAATGGTGATTGGTGATTCGTTATTTAGAGTGACGAGTCACGGCTCACGATTCACACCTCACGTCATTCATTTTTCATGCAACAACTTCTTCCTCATCTCCTGGAATTTCTTCTGCGCCTCTTCATAATCTTCATGCCTGCCGATGTCAAGCCAGAAATCCTTCGATGGATAACAGGCCACCTTCTCATGTTTCCGGAGAAGTCTCTGAATCAGTTCCGGAAAATCCAGACGTTTCTGGACAGGAATATATTTCAGCGCCCTTTTCTGAAACACATAAATTCCCATACTCACTGAATAAGAGAGCATCGGCTTTTCAATATATCGGGTTAACCGGCATCTTCGATCAAACTCCATAACACCCAATTCTACTTGCATTTTTTTCTGACTCATTGCAATGGTGACCAACCCTCCCTCTTTCCGGTGATAGGAGAGTAATCGTTGATAATCGAGTGTGGTGAGAATATCACCATTCAGAACAAGAAAGGTCTCCGGAAGATCCTGGAGAAGAGAAAGCGGACCCGCTGTCCCGAGGGGCTTATCCTCTCTTGAATAGGCAATATTCACTCCATATTTTTCACCATCGCCAAAATAGGCCGAAATCAGGGATTCTGAATGACGGCTCACAGTGAAAATTAAATCCTTGATTTTAAAATGGGCCAGTTGTCTTACCATGACCTCAAGGATGGGCATTCCATCGATGGGCATCAAGGGTTTTGGGAAAACAGTAGTATAGGGAGCAAGTCGCGTTCCTTTGCCACCTGCCAGAATGATTGCTTTCATTGATTCCTCCATAATACCGTGACCGTGTCCGTGCCCCGTGTCCGTAAGAATTACCGATAATTCTAACAGACTACATGGTTACGTTTCTTATTTTTTAATCCCGGACACGCGACACGGTCACGGACACGATCCTTATACATAGTCTTTCAAAAACCTGCCAACACTGGTCCTGATATCAAAGAGCTTCAACAATTCTTCCCTTTTCTCTTCTTTGATCGAACTTTTTTGCGACTTAAGTCTCTCCTTGAGTGCTTCTTTCAGGGCAACGGGGTTCTCCGGAGGAACCACATCAGCCACTCCATATTGACGTCCCAGCTCACCCATATCGCCCACATCCGTGACGATTAACTCCCTGCTGAAATTTAATGCCTCAGAAAATACGAGAGGGATCGATTCGGAGCGGGAAGGAATCACTACACAATCGGAGGACTGGTATAAAGAGGCTAGAGAAGGATTCGATAGAGCACCAGTCAAGGTGACTTTATCCTCTATCCCTTCCTGTTTCGCGAAGCTTCCTGCCCACTCCTCCATGCCTCCTTTTCCCACCACAGTAAGATGAAAATTTAAATCTTCCTTCTTTAATAAGGCTATAGCCCGAAGGAGGAGATCGATCCCCTTCACCTTTTCAAGCCTTCCCACAAAAAGAAAATGGTAGGGTTTATTAAGTTCGTTGGGTACGTTGAGTTTATCGGGTTCATTGGGTGGTGGGTTAAATTTCCGTGTGGTCGCCAAAAACTCACATTTCCTCTTATACTGTTCCTCCACCTTTCTGGTGAGGTCAAAACCATCGGCAAAGACCCCACGTGCTTCCATAACGACCCTTTTCATGAAAGGATAAAGGAAAGGGTTCTTCCCGTACCGATAAATATCCGAACCGAGCGCCCATACGGAATATGGGATTCCTGTTTTTCGATAAACATAATTTGAAAAATAGCCTGCAGGCAAAACCCATAGGGCAAGACATGCAGCGATCTTATTCTCTTTCACAAATGGGAGGATTGCCTCCTGACCCTTCCAGAATAAACTAATGATTCGAACCAAATCCGGGGGGTTGAATACATTAAGTTTGACAAGTGGTTTTTGAGATCCCATCCAGTGGAACCACTTTATTTTGACCCCCTCTAAAAATTCTTGCTTTTCTCCGGTCCGATCCTGGGTAAAAACGAAAGTCCGATGCCCTCTTTTTCCCACCTCATTAATAAAGTCAATCAGGAAAGGAGCCTGCAGATGATCGTCGGGGCGAGAAGGGAAAGAAGAGGTGATAATACAGATATTCAATGTCAATCTCCAATACAATATAAATTCCAATAACCAAACCCCAAGCAATAACTCCCCCTCTCCCCCTCTTAATTAAGAGGGGGTTGGGGGGCGTTATGTTATTGGTGCTTGGCTATTGGTTATTGCTATTTCAGCTCCTTGTTATACTCCATGTCGAACCACATGGCAAAAAAGAGCGATTGGAGGCCCGAGATGGCAAAGAAGGCCGCAAACAGGGCGCTGGTGGCCGCAACGGGTCCGATAAAAAGTCGATAGATCAGAAGATATAAACCAAAACCAACCCCGATGGGAGCCAGAAAAAGCCCCAGCAGGTAAAAAAGAACCAATGGATGGAAGTCACGGATGATATACTTCTCTTTGAGCCTCCAGAAGAAGAGTTTCATCAGTAAAAAGGAGAGCGTGAAGACGACCTTGTAAATCTTGATCCCCGAACGCTCCCCGATGCCATACACAGGGGTTACCGGAACATCCTGCACCCTGAAATTATAGACGTTCAATTTTACCAGGAGGTCGTTCGGCATTCCGTAGCGTTTATAGATGGTATCCAGGTCAATGGTTTTGAGCGCCTCAAGGGTAATGGCGGCATAACCTGACTGCGAATCAGCCACGTGCCAGTATCCGGAGGCAATCTTTGTTAAAAAGGAGAGAACACCGTTGCCTAAATACCTTGTTTTCGGGATGACTTTCCATGCCTTGCCGGTGAAGAGGCGATTGCCTTTGGAATAATCGGTCTTTCCTTCAACCACAGGATCCAACAGCCGGGGGAGGTCTATTGGATCCATCTGGGCATCACCTGCCATGACGACACTGATATCAATTTCATGGTCCCTCGCCCACTTATATCCGGTGACGATACCCCCCCCTACCCCTTCATTGGCCTTATGTTGAATAAAGGTGATTCGCGAATCTTCCCCCTGATGAGCTATAATGACTTCTCCCGTTCGGTCAGAGCTTGCATCATCGATGACGACGATGTGGTCAACAAAGGATGGGGTCGTTTTTAAGACCTTGGCGATCAGCTTCTCCTCGTTATAGGCAGGAACAATGACTGCGATCTTTTTATCCCGATACATATGACTCCGTGTCCGTGTCCCCCGACTTGTCGGGGCAGGCGTGACGCATGACTTTTATTTTATAAATATATGCAATACTGTAATCTTAATAAACATTGGATACCATAGAGATGGGAATGGTGTCAAACGATTTTGCTAATTGACAAATCCTTGAAAATAAACCATCATATCCCTATGTTGTTTGATCAGAGAGATAGAATTTCCTTTGCGCGAAAGGAACACCTATGAAAATAAATAGAAAATCAATCATTCTTATCGCTTTCTGTCTTATCTTGACATTCACTCTCCTCTCTTCTTCCCTTGCCCAGCCAAAAGACCCCAGCAAGGTTTATAAAGTGGCGATCCTCCCCTTTGTCATCCACAGTCAGGAAAATCTGGATTATCTAAGGGAAGGCATCAATGACATCCTTATATCCCGGATCACCGTGGAGGGAAGAATCATCGTCGTTGAGAGGAATCTGGTAGAGAGAATTCTCTGGGAGATGAGACCCATGCGTCTTGACGAGGCCGTGGCACAACAGGTCGGAACCAGAGTCGGGGCGGACTTTGTGGTTCTCGGGAGCATCACCAAGATCGGGGACTACATCAGCCTCGATGCCCGGCTCATCAGCGTCACCGAGGAGAAGCCCCCGCTGGGCGCCTATACCCAGCACAAAGGCATTGATGATGTCATGTTAAAGATTGGCGATTTCGCCCAGGATATCGGATTTCGAATTCTTGGCCGCCGGGTTACAACTGCTCGACCGTCCGATTCCAGATCCGCACATCTGATCCGACCGGATAGGGAGATTGGAAGGGTTGGACCCGAAGGGATCGGGTTCAAAAAGAGCCAGACCTTTAATTTCGAAATCAAGGGTCTCGATATCGGCGATGTGGACGGAGACAAAAAAAATGAAATAGTGGCCATGGATCACCACAACATCTATGTCTTTAAATACGACGGCGATAAATTGAGCCTCTTCCGAAAAATCGAGGCGGGCTATCAACATAATTTTCTTACCCTCGATGTGACAGATATCAACCGAAATGGCTATGCTGAAATCATTGTCACCTCCGTCATTGAGGATAACTTGCAGTCTTTCATCCTCGAATACGAGCAGGGAGAATTTAGAACGATCACCCGACGGGCTGGGTGGTTCTTCAGGGTACTCGAACATCCAAAAGATGGGTCTGTTTTAATGGGACAGCAGATGGGCTCCGATGGTTTATTTACAGGCCCTATTTATAAATTTGTGTGGAAGAAAAAAACCTTCGAAAAGGGGCCCAAAATGCCTTTCCCTAAGGAGACTAAAATCTTTGGTTTCACTGTAGCTGATATACGAAACCAAGGGGTAATAGATACTATCACACTGGATGATTCAGACCGATTGAAAATTATCTCTCCTGACGGAAAATTCTTATGGGGGAGTCGTAGTAGGTATGGGGGAACAAATATTTACTACGATACCTTAAGAAAAAAAGAAGAGAGTTTCCGGCCCCAGGATTCGCTACCCTGGAGGGTTTATATCCAGGGAAGAATTCTCGTTAGGGATCTTGATGGCGATGGAATCCCTGAAGTCATCACCAGTCGAAATGAATTCTCATCAGGGACTTTCTTTAAAAGGGTGAGGATTTTGGAATCAGGAGAAATTTATAACCTCATCTGGGATGAAAGCAGCTTAACGACAAACTGGAAGACGCGGGAGATCAAGGGCTATATTTCGGACTTTCAGGTGAGGGATGCTGACAATGACGGTAATGATGATCTGGTGGTGGCAGTGGTAGAATCCGATGCCCCTGGCGCTATAGGCGGCAAAAGCGCCAGCCATATTATGTTCTTTAAGTTGTTTTGAAAAAATTGATTACAGCGATTTCAAAAAAAGATTACATAGGTTCTTCCTTTATTTTCAATACATGTTTGATCGTGATAATCGTTTCGCAATCCCCGATCTGTCGGGACAGGCGTGTTACGTATCCGAAATATAAAATGATGGAGGGAAATATGTCTATAAGAACTTTTACAGCCATTCTTCACAAAGAAGACGATATTTATGTGGCGGAGTGCCCGGAGGTTGGTACGGTGAGTCAGGGATATACCATTGATGAAGCAATTACAAACTTGAGAGAGGCTACTGAATTATATCTCGAAGAGTTTCCATTACAGGAGGTCTCAAAACCTCTGATGACAACATTTGAGGCGGCTGTAAATGTCTAAATTAAAAAGAATCTCCGGAAAAGAAACAATTCGGAGACTGGAGACTCTCGGCTTTAAACAAGCTCGTCAGCGTGGCAGTCATGTCGTTTTGAAAAAAAAGATTATCGATGACGAAATCGGTTGTGTTGTTCCCTTACATAAAGAATTAGCGCTTGGCACTTTGCGTGGGATTTTGAAACAAGCAAAATTGACGGTTGAAGAATTTATGGGAACTTAATCTTTCTGGGTTTGCATTAAATTTAGGGAACCTCTAATATTTTCAAATTCGTCACTCCTGCCTAATATCGAATAGTAGGGGCGCCCCTCTGTAGCCGCCCTATTAATAAGAAGTTGTAACAATATGAAGGATAGAGATTTTTCAGATTATATAAAGGACATTTTGATTTCCATCCAGGATATAGACGAATTTACCTCCGGAATGGAATTTGATGAATTTTTGCAAGATAAGAAAACTATTAACACTTTAGTTTGAAAATCTTTGTAAAATCCCTCCCGACCTCCCTTTTCCAAAGGGAGGAGATAGGGATTTCCCCCGTTGGAAAACTTAACATGTCCCATAAGTTGGTAGGCTGGATACAAGGAGGGATCGTACAATTAGTATGATTGAGGCTTAGGATACCCCACCCCCACCCTAACCCTCCCCCTGAAGAGGAGGGTAGTTGTCCCGCTCATCGTGTAATTCCTCCACCTTCCCCCGGTCCCGCCCTATTCAATAGACCGGGGCGGGAAAGGGGGAGGCCAGGAGGGGGATGGGGAATTTGTTGGAGTGCCCATTGTGTCCAGCGACTCCACTTATGGGTAAAGATCAGTTTGGAAAAGGGGGATGAAGGGGGATTCTATCATGATTCTTTTGATCAATTAACTCATGAAACTCCTTTTTTCATAAGGCTAAAATGTTGCAACTCGGCAAGTTTTGGAGATAAGAATTGGAACTTCCCGATATTGATAGGGCAGTTATTCCAAAGAGGAAAATAGAAGGATACCTTCTTTCATTTATGTAACTTCTTACCCATTGCAAAGGAGGTCCTGATGATAAAAGAATTAGACACCATAGTGCTTACTACCGATTTGCCGGAATATGGCTTTGAGCGTGGCAATATTGGAACAGTTGTGCTGGTGCACGATAACAGTAAAGGATATGAGGTTGAGTTTGCGACTCTTGACGGTGAAACAATGGCAGTTGTTTCACTCTTTTCTTCGCAAGTGCGCCCAATTGGCCGTCGCGAGATCGCACATGTGCGACCCGTCGAAAGTTTTCATCAACAAAGTTGATGGGATGGCAGAGGTGAAATTGGGGCTACAATTCCAGGGCCGTTGGCTCTGAAGCTTTCGAACAGTAAAACGGCTAATTGCGACTCAATCTCCTCATATTTGTAATCGTTGTAATGGGTCTCTAATCGGTGTAATCAGAGATTTCTGGAATTTCCCGGAAATCTCAAAAAATCTCAAAAAAACTCTTGACATCTCTTTTTGGGAGTGCTATAGAATTAGAAAAATTTAATCTGCTTGTAATTTGTTTTCACATAATCCCAAGGAAAGGAGGTGAATGAGGCAGCTAGTGAGGAGTGATTGTAATTGGTTAACACGATTCACGAATCACGAATTAAGGAGGTTGGTTCAAGTAAGTGGTGGTGAATTTTGTTAGTGAGTAACGATTTAGAAATCACAATTCACGAATCACCAAATCAATTGAGGAGGAAAAGAGATGAAAAAATTTGTTGTTCTGAGTTTAATCGCATTACTGGTTCTTGCTTTTGGAAGCATGGCATTTGCCCAGGCCAAAAAAGAAGAACCAAAACTTGAGTTTAAAGCATCAGGGTTTATTGATGCCCAAACAGAATATTTTAGAAATGCAACACTAGCAACAATTGCTTTGAACAATCAAAAACATGCCTTCATGGAAACCCGTGCCCACCTCAAATTCGACTTTATCTATGGTAAAAATGTAAGCGGAACATTTCACTTTGAAATGGACTCCAGTCAATGGGGTGATGCGGCTGGTGGCAGAAATCAATTGGGGCTCATGAATGCTGACCAGGTCGCTGTCGAAATTAAGCATTTATTCTTCGACTTCGGTCTTCCCTTCATCCCAGTTCCGACCCAGATGAGAGTGGGTTTACAGGGTTTGGCCGTCCGGCCCCACATGTTAATTTCTACGGATGCTACGGGGATTTCGACCTTCGTCAAGGTAGACCCCGCGATGATCAGACTCTTCTGGTTCAAATATCTTGAAGGAGATGCGTTTGATTCTGACGATGTTGATGTCTATGGTCTTGATGTAAACGCCAAAATTGACAAGATAACTGTTGGAGGTTATGGGGTTCATTTCAACATGAATACTTACCCGGTTGCATATGCTGCGGCTCCGGCAAATCAGGCCAATGCAACCTACGTCGGACTCTATGCAGACGGGAAAGTAGGCCCTGTGAACATCAACTTCGATTTCATCCATAACAGAGGAAAAATTGAACCTAGAGTTGGAGCGGATACTAAATTACGTGGCTGGGCAACCCGACTCAAAGTCGACTTCCCATGGGAGAAGTTCAATTTTGGAGTGGTTGGAGCATATGGTTCAGGAGATAAAAAAACAACAGCAACTAAGAACGAAGCCTATCTTATACCTCCTGGATCAGAATCGCCCGCTGTTTTTGGAGAGAGCTTAGTCTTCTTCAGCTCCTGGGTCAACCGAGGAAACACTGGAATTCGAGGTGGTGTCGCTGGTACGGCATTTGCTGATCGCCCCCTTGGTGGTGTCTGGTTTGGAAAGCTCTATGGCAGTTTCGCGGCCACACCATGGTATAAAGTTACCCTTCAAGCCCTGTATATCGGTGATACCACCAAAAATGGAAACACCGTTGGAACCTCACCGAGGGATCACAAAACCATCGGTTGGGAATTAGATCTGATCAACGAGTTCCAGATCTACAAACAACTCAAATACCAAATCGGTGGTGGTTTTATGACAAGAGGGGATGCTTTGAAGTTCGGTGCTGCGGAAGTCAAACCAAAGACTCCCTGGATCATAACCTCCAGATTGCTATACAGTTTCTAACCGAAAGTGTGTAGCCAAAAGGGCGGTTCATCCTGAGTCCCGATGAGTCGGGATCGAAGGGGAGCCGCCCTTTTTTTATGCCCTCGATGGAATCCCGGGGTACACCTTTACAAGTTATTGCTTAAATTCATTTCGTGCTTCGATCCCGCGTTTCGCAGGACATGGCCATAAAAAATTACAATGTTTCAATAAATCACCGTTCGCCCTGAGCCTGTCGAAGGGTAAACGGTGATTTAAGTGGACTTTTTTATTGGGCAACAGCCTGTTGACATCGGACAAAAGGATGAGTCGCCGTTAACTCAATTTTATAGATATCTTGGAAAGAGCCTACATTTATGATATGATGGCACTATGAATAAGATGGAATATCGCAGTGTATGGGATGAAAGAAAAGAAGAGGAAAGACAGAGGAGGAAGTCTGCCATCGAGAAGGCAGAGTTGGTCGCTAAAGTCCTAAAAGATAAATATCATGCGAAAGAGACCATTCTGTTTGGGTCTCTCGTCTCAAGGCCAGATTTCTTATGGTGTGGCACGGATATTGACCTACTGGTAAAAGGTCTTAATAGCAAAAAATATTTTAAAATCCTTGCCGAAGTCTCGGCGCTGGCCCACCCGTTTCAGATTGATTTAATTCCTTTTGAAAAAGCGATGTCCCCAATTAAAAAACGCGCTCTCAAGGAGGGATTAAGGATATAAACGATACGGCTTTGAACTCGATTGGTCGAAGATAAAAAAGCTTCTCACCAGCCTTCCTAATGTTCTTTCGCTTACTGAAAAGGAAATCAAGATCTTTTTCAAATTCTTAAATCTTCATACCCGATAATCGGTCGCCAATGGATGGCTGATTCAGGGGTAAGTCAACTCACCTTGACATCTTCTTTAAAATTGGTAATATAACAGCATCATTCCCCCTCCTCCTCACCTCCTCCCACCAGGGGAGGAGGAAGAAAAGGGAGACCTTCTCACATGAAGGAGTAGTGCGTTAATTACTATTATGTCATCCTGAATTTATTTCAGGATCAGGGTTAAAGATTTAGAGATGCCGAAACGAGTTCGGCATGACACTTTGAGAATCCAAAATGACAATAAACGAGGAGTATCTATGATAAGATACAGAAAAATATTTTTTATTCTATCCGTTTTCTTCCTATTGATCATTTTTCTCGCCTCCTGCTCAAGTCTTCCGTTGATCGGAAAGAAAGACGAAAAAAAGACTGAAAAACTGCCGGAGAGCAAGACCGTGAGGGTTGAAGGAATGGAGACGGCCAAGGGCATCAACCCTCCCAGAACGGAAACCCCTGATCCTGGTAAAAAACCTACTCCTGAACCTGTTCCCAAGCGAGAACCGGAGACCCGAGTAACCTCTATGCCTACCCGGCCATTTGCCGCGGCTCCCCTCCCCTTCCTCCAGATGGGCTTCAAAAAGAAGGTGGCCATTTTAGACTTCGAAAATAAGACGACCTACCAAGAAGAAAAGATCGGGGAGGCAGTGGCAAAACGGCTTTCCGACAAACTCGAGGCCACCCAGCGCGTGATCATCATGGAAAAAGGTGTTGTCTCAGAGATGTTAAACCGTGAAGGAGTTAAATTTGAGAGCCTGATTGAACTGCCGGTGATGAAACAGGCTCACCGGTCCCTGGGAATCCAGGCTTTTGCCCTGGGAACAGTCACGGATGTAAGCATTCTTTCCTCAAAAGCCTCTGAAACATCGGAGGGAGAGGTCTCCTTTGCCACGGCAAAAGTGGAGATCCGCCTCGTGGATGCCTCCACGGGAAATCTGCTCAAAACCTTTATCGGAAGGAGTCCCATCTTCGGCACAAAAGAAACAGGAGAATATAGCCGGAGCAAGGCCGTGATGAAAGCCATTGATTTCGGTCTGGAGGACATCCTGGACGGTTTTTTCAGACAGCTTGATTATCTTGACTGGACGACCACCATTGCAAAGATTGAAGGAGAGAATCTCTTTATCAATGCAGGCAGGCTCTCCGGTCTCAGAATCGGAGACACCCTTGAGATATATGAACCTGGAAAGGAGATCATCCATCCTGCCACAAAGATCTCTCTCGGATGGACCACGGGCCAGCTCAAGGGGATCATCAGAATATCCGAGCTCTTCGGTGTGGATGCGGCCATCGGAAAAGTAGCACAGGGCAGCGGCTTCAGCCCCAATGACATGGTGAAATCAACAATTAGATAAAAAGGGGACAGGCTACTTTTTATTAGTTCATGGAGGAGCAAAAACCTTAAATAAAAAAGTAGCCTGTCCCCTTTTTAGGGGTCAACTGAGGCAGAAGAAGGGGGAAACGTAAGCCCTTCGACTAAAAAGTAAGCTGCCTGTAAGTAAGATGTGGGACAAAGCGGAAAACATTCCTTGCAGTTCCAGCACTCCTTGGAAGCGATCTCCGGAATGAAACTGATCTCTCGTCTGACGCCTCGGTCAACAAATGCAACCGCATTCTTCTTCTTGACCTCGGCACAGTACCTTACACATAGACCACAGAGAATGCAAAAAGAAGGCTCTTTTTCAAAACGAGATTGATCTGCTCCATACTGTTGAGCCAAGTCCTTCAATGCCTGGGAATCTGGAGCATGGGCAAGCATCAGGTCCAAAAGCACTTTGCGAATCTTATCTATTTTCCCGGACCTTGTCCGGACCACCAAATTTCTTTCAACGGGATAAAGGCAGGCGGCAACCAGTTGTGTCCTTCCGCGATTCTCGATCTCTACGGTGCAAATCCGGCAAGCCCCATAATTCTCCAACTTTTCAAGGTGACAAAGCGTAGGGATAGAGATCTCTGCCTTTTGGGCCGCTTCCAAAATGGTCATCCCTTCCTTTGCCTCTACTTCTTTTCCGTCAATCTGTAAAAGGATCTCACTCATTTTGTTCTATCCTGTTGTTACATATTAGCAATCTTATAATTGAATTGACATAACCATTGGAAAATCTCCCCTTGTCTAACTCCCCCTCTCCCCCTCTTAATTTAAGAGGGGGTTGGGGGGCGTTATGAGAAGTAATTCCTCCCTTTTGTGCAATGTTAAGTCCTACTCTCTCTGGTGATCATTCTTCTTTGTTCAGGGATCGGAGGCGGAACAGGCTCTCCGGAAATGCGCATCACTGCATTAAAGCGAGTGGGACAGACTTCGAAGCAGGTTTTACACTTGGTGCATTTCTCCTGGTCAATGATATGAATCTTGTTTTTGCCGCCATCAATCGCCTCTGCAGGGCATTTCCGAAGGCACATCATACACGCCTGGCACTTCTCCGGATCAATATAGTACGAGACTATCTCCTTGCAGAAATAAGCCGGGCACCTCTTCCCCTTGATGTGAGTCTCATACTCATCCCTGAAATAGCGTATCGTGCTGATCACTGGGTTGGGGGCGCTCTTGCCCAAAGCGCAGAGCGAAGCATCCCGGGTGGTCTCGGATAGCTCTTCCAAAAGCTCGATGTCGCCCTCCCTTCCCTTCCCTTTGCTGATATTCGTTAGGATCTTAAGCATCTGCCGGATGCCTTCACGGCATGGGACACATTTGCCGCACGATTCATCGCTGAGGAAGTCGAGGAAGTACCTGGCGACATCTACCATACAGGTGTCTTCGTCCATGACAATCATTCCACCCGACCCCATCATCGATCCGGCTTTGGTAAGCTCATCAAAATCAACCTTGATATCCAACAGTTGCTCGGGGAGACATCCTCCGGACGGGCCTCCGGTCTGCACGGCCTTGAACCTCTTGCCCCCTGGAATTCCACCGCCCACCTTATAGATAATATCTCTCAGGGTGATGCCCATGACCACTTCCACAAGGCCGGTATTATTGATCTTACCGACCAAGGAAAAAATCTTTGTGCCCTTGCTCTGTTCCTCTCCGAATTGAGCAAACCAATCAGCGCCTTTATTGATAATGAGCGGCACATTCGCCCAAGTCTCAACATTATTCAACACGCTGGGCCGATCCCAAAGTCCCTTGATGGCAGTATGGATATACTTCGGCCTGGGCTCTCCCACCTTGCCTTCCAATGCCGTCATCAATGCACTCGACTCTCCAGAAACGAAAGCGCCAGCTCCTCGGTGCACTTTAACCCTGAAATCAAAACCCGAGCCGAGGATATCTCTTCCAAGCAAACCATACGCCTCGGCCTGCTTGATGGCGATGATCACATTTTCTACGGCTAAGGGATATTCCTGTCGAACGTAAATATAGCCCTCGTGGGATCCGATGGCATAACCTCCGATGATCAATCCCTCAAGGATGGAGTGAGGGTTTCCTTCGAGGATTGCTCGATCCATAAATGCGCCTGGGTCGCCCTCATCGGCATTAACGATCACGTACTTGATGTCGCTAATGGCATGGCGGGATTCCTCCCACTTTCTCCCTGCGGGAAAACCGCCACCTCCCCTTCCTCTCAGGTTTGATTTCTTGACCTCCTCCAACACCTGCTCTCCGGTCATCCGCAAAAGGGCTTTGGCTAAAGCAGAATACCCTCCGAGCGCCAGATAATCATCAATGCTCTTAGGATCAATCTTAATGTTATTGCCGATGATGTTTCTTACCTGATGCTTATAGAAGGGAATATCCGATTCATGGATTGCCTTTTCGCCATTGGTTGGGTCCACATAGAGCAGACGCTCCACCACCCTTTTCCCCTTGATGGTCTCGGAGACAATCTCATGAACGTCTTCCGGCTTTACCTGCAGATAGCATATCTCTTCAGGATAGATGACCACCACAGGCCCTCTCTCACAAAATCCAGGGCATCCGGTTCCTTTGGTATTGACCTCCGCCTTTAAACCCTGTCTTTGAATCTCGGCTTCAAAGGCAGAAACCACATTATTTGCGCCAGAGGCCAGACAACCCGTGCCAGCGCATATGGAGATACAAGGCTGGTTTGGATCTCTCCGGGATAATATCTTCTGTCTGACTTTCTCTAACGCATCAGGTGAGCTGATCCTTGCCATAATCCTACCTTAGGTATAAATAAGTTTTGGGTAACGGTTAGGGTAACGATACCTGTATCGTCATTCGGTTACGTTCTTCGGTTCAAGAAGTTCACATAACCGTTGGACCTTAAACGAAACGGGCTTCGTAACCGTAACCTTTTCCAAACGCCCCTGATCTTTTCATGGTTCCCAAGTGCCATCCCGGCCATGAAGCATTAATCACACTTTGTTAAGACGCCTTCTACCTCAGTTGGTGCCATCTTTCCATGATATTTCCCATCCAGTTCCATCACCGGCCCTAAAGCACAGCAGCCGAGGCAGTTCACGGTCTCAAGGCTGAACTTTAAATCCTTGTCCGTCTCACCCGGTTTGATTCCGATCATATCTTGAACCGTGTCAAGCAGCCGAGGGGCGCCACGGACATGGCAGGCGGTCCCCATGCAGACGTGAATTTCATGACGACCTCGCGGAACCAAGCTGAAGGCTTTATAAAAAGTGACGATATGCTGGATCCGGCTTAAAGGTACGTTTAATTTTTCACTGACCTTCTCCAGGGCTTCTTTGGGAAGCCAGTGATGTTCACGCTGAATCTCAAGCAATATTTGAATGAGTGAGCTGGCTTCGCTTTGATGTTTATTGATGATCTCATCGATTTTACTCTCACCCATCGATGCTTTTCTCACCCTTTTCTTTCCCTTCATCTTGCTCCCGCTTTCTCTCCCCTGACAGGAACAAAGCGTTTCTGGCTCTCATCAAACCTGATGAATCCTTGTCTTGATGAACGATTGAGATATCTTGAGGCTTCAGACGAGTTTAAGCCTAAGGTTGCAGAGATTTCCCCGAGAGAAAGGGGTTTCTCTCGCAGGAGCAACATGATTTGGCTCATGACCAATGGATCAACGATCAATTCGTGGAATAATCTGTCCACCTCGTCACTTGCGAAAAATTCCCTATAGGCTGCCTCTGAATCAACAGGCACCCTCAGCCTCTCCCTTTCCACCAGCTTCATATAAGGGAGCAAATTCCGGATGGCTTCGAGTTTGAATTTCAATCCATTTTCGTCAATCCCTTCGCCTTTTCCAATCGGCCCCAGCTCTTTCACTTTTTTAACAACGTCATTGACCACTTCGGCAAAGCGGATTCCCTGAGCTGCAGATACCCATTCCAGTCTCAACCTTTCGGGGTTCACCCCTATATGCTTCAGTAATTTTTTAGTTAGAAGCACCATGCTCAATGCATGGTAATTTCCTTCCATGGGATAATGGCATTCGCCCGGCCAACAGCCGCCGATAAAGACTCCGTCTGTTCCATTAGAGAAAGCCCTGATGATAAAGGCCGGGTCAATTCTGCCGGTGCACATCACACGCACCATCCTGATCTCAGCCGTATATTGCAGTCTGGAAACTCCAGCCAGGTCAGCAGCGCCGTAGCCTCACCAATGGCACACAAACCCTAATATCCTTGGTTCAAATTTAAGCTCTGTGCTCATTTTTATCTCAACTCCTTGATTGGAAATAAATACGATGAACGTTAAACGATGAACATTGAACGGAAATCTCCTCTTTTTTGTTCATTGTTCATCGTTCATTGTCCATTGTTCATCGTCTGTCTTCCATTATCGCGTCGATTTGGGCGACGAGATCCTCATCGGTAAAGTGTTTTAACTGAATAGCCCCTGTGGGACACTTTGCAGTACAGAGACCATCTCCTTCACAAAGAACAGAATTCACCCATGCCTTCTTACCTTTCGGTGTGTCACGAAACTCTATCGCACCGCACTTGCATACTGAAATACAAACCCCGCAGGATACGCAGTCTTTCTCATTGGCCTCGCTCACAGCCCCGGAGGCTGTGACGAAATCCTTTGAAAGAATCGTAACCGCCCGTCCCGCAGCCCCGTAAGCCTGGTTGACTGCTTCCGATAGATGCTTGGGATAGTGAGCCATGCCGCACAAGAAGACACCCTCGGCAGCAAAGTCAACAGGTCTCAGCTTCACATGAGCCTCCTGAAAGAAACCATCCGGATTCAAGGGAACCTTGAAAAATCGGGATATTTCCGCATTCGTTTCCAAAGGAACAACAGCAGCCGCTAAAACGAGCAGGTCTGCATCCATCTCGAGCTTATTACCGAGAACAAGATCAGTCACGGTAACTCTCAAAATACGCTGTCCTCCCTCCTCGATGATCTCCACCTGGGGCTTATCGTCCGGTTCATAGCGGATGAACTTCACATTCTTGTTTGCCGCTTCACGGTAATAATCCTCTGCGAATCCATACGTTCTCATATCCCGGTAGAGGACGTAGATATCCATCCGGGGATTCAACTCTTTCAGCTTCAATGCGTTCTTGATAGAGTGGCCGCAGCAGACCCGGCTGCAATAATTTCTCTCTTCATTTCTGCACCCCACACATTGAATCATCACCACATTCTGAGAATTGTTCAGCCTTTCCTCTCCAATGGCAATTCGCTTTCCCAGTTCGAGCTGGGTCAATACCCTGTCATCCTTGCCATAGAGGTATTCGGTGGGCTTGTATTCCTCGGCACCGGTTGCAATGATGGCTATTC
The DNA here is from genome assembly GCA_016875195.1 of Deltaproteobacteria bacterium. Classification (GTDB taxonomy): domain Bacteria; phylum Desulfobacterota; class BSN033; order BSN033; family UBA1163; genus RBG-16-49-23. The sequence continues at coordinate 2,798 of VGRY01000005.1, read as the reverse complement.
CGTGTCGGATCTCCTTCTTCATCCAGCCGACTTTCACGCTCGTGACAAAATTTCCCACATAGCCGGAAACACCTGTGATCTTAGAATTCGTAAATACGTGAACAGAGGGGTGCTCATAAACCTTGCGTATAAGATTATGCAGATAGGTCTGAACATCCAGCCCTTCGAGGGTGGAATGAATTCTCCGAGCCATTCCCCCGAGCTCCGTATCCTTTTCCAGCAGGAAAACCTCAAATCCCTGGTTGGCAAGGCTCAGTCCGCTGGTCAATCCAGCCACACCTCCGCCAACCACCAGCGCTCTTTTATCAACCGGCAAATCGAACTCTTTTAATGGTTTTAAACGAACCGCCCGTGCTACTGACATCCGGACGATATCCTTTGCCTTCTGTGTGGCAGTTTCTTTCTCTCGCGCATGGACCCACGAGCAGTGCTCTCGGATATTGGCCATTTCAAAGTAGTATGGATTGATTCCCCCTTCACGAAGCGTCTCACGGAATAAGGGTTCATGTGTCCTCGGAGTGCAGGCGGCGACAACCACGCGATTCAACCCTTTCTCCCGGATGGTTTCTCCTATCTTTTTGGCAGTGTCGGTAGCACATGCAAAGAGGGTTTCCTGAGCATAGACCACATTCTTCAAGCTGGAAGCATATTCGGCTACCGAAGGAACATTGACGACCCTTCCGATATTCGCCCCGCAGTGGCAGACGAAAACCCCTACCCTGGGCTCTTCTCCCTCGGCATTCCTTTCCTCTGGATATTCCCTTTCGGCTGCCATCTCCCCTCGGCGGAAGGCAAGCAGCTGACTGCAAAGGGCATCCGCCCCACTGGCTGTAACGATCGACTCAGGAATGTCTATAGGACCCTGAAACGCCCCGCTCACGAAAATACCAGGCCGGGAGGTCTCGACAGGATTGACAGGATTGGTTTTACAGAATCCTTCAGAAGTGAGTTCAATGGAGAACTTCTGAGACATCTCCTTCACATCATCAGGAGGGTTCAATCCAACGGATAATACCACGAGGTCGAATTCCTCCTCCTTGACCCCATCCTCATAGGTAGAGTAACGTATCGTCACATTCTTGGTTTCAGGGATCTCTCTCCCGATTGAAACGAAGCTTCTTATAAACCGAATCCCGGGAAGATTTTCCGCTCTCTGATAGAATCGTTCGAAATCTTTCCCAAAAGAGCGAACATCGTTATGGAATATGGTACACTCGGCCTGAGCATCGTGGTCTTTTGTCAAGATCACCTGCTTCTGGGTATAGGTACAGCATACGGCCGAACAGTAGCTGTTGCCTCCCGGGATAACCTGTCTCGAGCCGACACATTGTATCCAAGCTATTTTATGTGGATGTCTCCTGTCAGAAGGGCGCCTGATCTCACCTTCGTAAGGCCCGGTGGCGCACAGTATTCTTTCGAAGTCAAGGCTCGTTACTACGTTCTGCATCTTCCCGTAGCCATAGTCGCTCTTCAACTTCGGGTCAAAGGTTTCAAAACCCGGAGCAAGAATGATCGCCCCCACTTCAACTTCTATTTTCTCCGGTTTCTGGTAAAGATCGATAGCGTTATTCTTGCAAATCCCCGCACAGATGGCACATTTCTCGTTGTTCAGGAAAGAACACTTTTTAGAGTCGATATAGGTGACCAGCGGAACTGCCTGAGAGAAATAGACATGAATGGCCTTATTCAAAGATAGGTTTTGATTGTATTCATCCTGGACCATGATCGGGCAGTACTCAACGCAGGCACCGCAACCCGTACACTTTTCCTCTTCGATGTATCTGGGCTTCTTGAGCAGGGTTACGCTGAATTGACCTGCGTCTCCTTCTACCTTTTCGACTTCAGTATAGGTGAGGATCTCAATGTTGGGATGCCGGCCGACCTCGACCAGTTTGGGGGCAAGTATTCAGATGGAGCAGTCATTGGTGGGAAAGGTCTTGTCCAGCTGGGCCATCTTGCCGCCGATAGCAGGTGCCCTGTCAACCAGATAGACCTTAAAACCCGATGCAGCGAGGTCGAGAGAGGCCTGAACACCGCTGATCCCCCCACCAACAACCATCACATCACCGCGATGACTGTCTATGGAACTCTTGTCAAACAGTTCTGCAAATTGTCCTTTTTCCACTTCGCTATAACCTCATCTCTAACCCCACCTGACCTCCCCTTACTTAAGAGACTGTGTCGTAATGTCATTGCGAGGGAGTGAAACGACCGAAACAATCTCATAACGTATTGATAATTCTGAGATTGCCACGCTCCCTCCGGTCGCTCGCAATGACGAAAAGGGGATTGCGACACAGCCACTAAGGGGAGGAACTCACCCAACTTCACCTCTCCTTAATTTAAGGGGAGGAAGGGAGGGGTTACGTTTAGGGTTTGCCTTTAAATAACCTCCTGTATCACTTCAGTGAGGTCTTTGATCTGTAAGGCTTCACTGTCTTTCAACGTCAACCGACTGTCCTCAAACTGGCTGATGCAGTACGGACAGGTTGTCACCAACACCTCCGCCCCCACTCCAATCGCCTGCTGCAACCGGATGTCCGAGAATCTTTCATCTTTCGCCGTCTCCATCCAAATCCGGCCTCCTCCCATCCCACAACAAAGACTCTCTTCCCGGGACTCGTCCATCTCCACCAGTTCCAACCCAGGGATCTTCTTTAGGACCTCCCGAGGTTCGTCATAGATGCCATTGTGTCTCCCCAGGTAACAGGGATCATGATAGGTCACTTTCTTCGGGTATTCTTTGGTAAATTGCAGCTTCCCTTTCTTAATGAGTTCCAATAGATACTGAGAGGTAT
>VGRY01000004.1 GCA_016875195.1 Deltaproteobacteria bacterium | reverse complement strand
AAACAAAATGCTTAGGAGCAATCCGCCTATTACCAAGATCGCTCCCGATGGAGTCCTACATTCTCATCTCATTTTACAGGGAACCACCCCTGTCACTTTTGGCTCTCTCTCCATTGTCGCCCACAGCAGGCAATAACAACGGATGGGTGACCATATCCGCAGGGTGGGAACACACCCTTGCTCTCAAATCTGACGGAACCCTCTGGGCCTGGGGAAGAAATAATTTCGGTCAACTCGGAGACGGAACGGCGATCGATAAATACACACCAACACAGATCGGCAGCGATAACAATTGGGGTTCTATATCCGCAGGACGAGAACACACGGTAGCCCTTAAATCAGACGGAACCCTCTGGGCCTGGGGAAGAAATAATTTCGGTCAACTCGGAGACGAGACGGCGATCGATAAAAATACGCCAACCCAGATCGGCAGTGATAATAGATGGGTCATTATTGCTGTAGGGAGAGATCACGCAATTGCTCTCAGATCAGATGGCACGCTCTGGGCCTGGGGATATAATGTCCAGGGTCAACTCGGAGACGGGACGGCGATCGATAAATACATACCAACACAGATCGGCAGTGATAACAGATGGGTAGCGCTTTCTGCAGGAGCCTGGCACACCGTCGCCCTTAAATCAGATGGCACGCTCTGGACGTGGGGTAATAATGCCGCCGGTCAACTCGGAGACGGGACATTAGCGAACAAATATATCCCTACCCAGGTAGGCACGGATGACAGATGGGTATCCATATCCGCAGGAGGAGCTCATACCCTTGCCATCAAATCGGATGGTACGCTCTGGACATGGGGATATAATGAGTATGGTCAACTCGGAAACGGGACGTCGACAGACAGAAGCATCCCGACCCAGGCAGGCACCGATAACAAATGGGTATCCATATCCGCAGGATGGGGACACACCCTCGCCCTTAAATCGGACGGCACGCTCTGGGCATGGGGATATAATGAGTATGGTCAACTCGGGCAAGGGACAACGACAGACAGAAATATTATTACCCAGGTAGGCACAGATAACAGATGGGTGTCCATATTTACGGGAAGGGTTCACTCCATCGCTCTTAAATCAGACGGCTCACTCTGGACCTGGGGATATAATCTCTATGGTCATCTCGGGGATGGAGCAAGACAGAATAAGCACACCCCGGTTCAGATTTATTTTCAGTATACCTTCACGGTGACCAAGACAGGCACCGGGACCGGCAGGGTAACGGCAGGCGAGAATTGCACGCTCAAGTGGACAAACAATATAGGCACCTGCACCGTCAATGACAATGCGACCATCACCCTTTTCGGGATACCCAATACTGGCTCAACGTTTGCGGGCTGGAGCATTGGGACGGGGTCTGCATCATTATGCACAGGCATAGGAAATTGCACCTTCAATATCACTCAACATTCAAGTGTGACGGCGACCTTTATTTCACCCAATCCACCCGACCTTGAAGGCGTATGGCAGAGTCTTTCGGGCAGGTCTTTTGGAGCCAGGTATATGGTTCGAGGATCTCTGGTGATAAGAAACACAGGCCTTCAGGCAGCAGGGCGATTCACGGTCGCCTACTATCTGTCCGATGACGGGGTTACTCCGGACAGTATTTTGAAAACTGCCAGCGTGTTCAGTCTGAGCGCCGGGGCATCGAGAACGCTTTCTTTCTCGCACTTTGCCTCTCAGTCGCTTCAGGGAAAATATATCATTGCGGTCATCGACTCAGGCGGCGTGATTGGGGAGACGGACGAGACCAACAACCTCGCCATTGGATTGATTAATTAACCGCGTATACCCGAATGACGGGTGCCTGACCCAAACCTATCTATTCGTCATCCACTTTTCTTTGAGTTGGTGGAGAGGAAATTGATGGATATAAGGGACAAAGGCTAAACTTACCTCGACCTGTTTCAAGACCTTCGTCAATATCTCACCGATCTCTTCCGGTGGGGCAGATCAAAACCCACTGCCACATTGCTCTTCCAGTCGAGGATCCAGAGTTTCATCAACACCTTCGAGGGATATCTCACCAATCGAATTGCTTTCTGAGTCAAAAGCAGACGGAACATCCTATCTTGTTCCTGTCAAGAGGGGTTCCTTTTCGGTTAATTGAGCTACCACCAGCTACAAGCTGGTGGATTCACTACTGACTAAAGTCAGCTGAAGAAAAAACAAATTGACACAGAAATTTTCGCGAGGGAAAATCTAAAATACCTGCACACCGTGTGCATACTAAAGTCTTCACCTGAAGGTGAGGGTTTTTCTCCCCGAGTGAGACAATAAGATAGCGGCGGTGACTATTGCTTTGATCAGATTGGCTGGGTCTGCCAACCCCCTTCCGGCAATATCATAACCGGTTCCATGACCAACTGAGGTGCGAACAAATGGCAGGCCGAGTGTGAAATTGATTGACTCTTTAAACCCGAACGCCTTTACAGGGATAAGGCCCTGGTCATGATACATCGCAATGACGGCATCATAAGGTTGGGAACTCGAAACGTCAAAAAAAGAATCTGCAGGAAAAGGTCCTTCGATTTCTATCCCCCGAGATTTAGCCTCCTCAATAGCCGGAATAATCTCTTCCTTCTCCTCCACTCCTAAGAGCTCTTCCTCTCCACAATGTGGGTTCAGGCCAAGGATGGCTAGCCTGGGATGAGAAATTCCGAAGTATCTTCGCAACCCCTCTTCAGTGAGCTGAATAATGTCGAGAATGCGGTCACGGGTGATCCACTTTGAAACTTCTTTGAGAGGAAGATGGGTCGTGACCAGAACAACCTTCCACTTTGATCCGATAAACATCATCGCCACAGAAGGTGATTGAGTTAAATGAGTCAAGAGTTCAGTATGGCCCGAGAATGAATAACCTGCGGCATTGATTGCCTTCTTATTGATGGGACAGGTGGTGATGGCATCAAGTTTTTTTGCTTTCACCCACTTCACTGCATCCTCAACATATCTCACCATGGCTTCGCCACATTTTCTATCGGGCTTACTGAAAATGATGGAATCTATTTCTAATTGGGTGGAAGGAAAAAGAAAGATTTTCCCGGGTTGGTATCCTTCTTTCGGAGTCTCATCAATCATTTTTATCTGAACAGAAAGGTTCTCTCTTCGAATCGCCTTTAGAAGAACCTGCTCATCTCCAAAGACAACAGGCCGACAGGCCTGAAACGGCTCTTTCATGGATAGAGCCTTGGCAATGATCTCCGGTCCAATCCCGGTGGGATCGCCCATGGTAATGCCAACCTTAGGAAGAAATTTGCCATTGGGGAGATGAGGGGATGGGGAGATGGGAAGATTCATCTTGATCATTGGAGGAATAAATTGATGTTCATTGTTCTCCGAACTCCGAACTCACCACTCCGAACTGTTTTACAGTTTGATTTCGATGATTGATTTTGCCTTGAGGGTCTCAAGATACTGCTTAAGATTCTTTTCAAATTCTCTCTCAAGATAGTCCTGTTTTATCTTCTCTTTCACCTCCTCAAATGGAAGAGGATGGCCTCCTCTTCGATCGAGGAGTTTGATGAGGTGAAATCCGTTTTCGGTCCGAACGATTCCGCTTACCTCCCCCACCTTCAGCCCCAGCGCTTCTTTTTCAAACGCGGGGAGGAGTTCCCCCTTTTTGAAAAAACCCAGATCTCCCTTATCCCTGCTCGAGGTATCCTCTGAGTAAATAAGGGCCATCTCTCCGAAATCTTCCCCCGCTTTAATCTTCGCCTGCACCTTCTGACATTTTGCTCGAATTTCACGGACTTCTTCAGGAGTAGCTTTTTGAGGAACCTTGAAGAGGATGTGGCTGGGTCGATAAGACTCCTCGGTCCTGTAATGATCCGAACTCTTAAGATAGAAATCCCTCAATTCCTTTTCCCCCACATTGGGCTCTACCTTCACCGCATATTGGATCACCCTGGATCGGATAATCTTTTTCTCAATCTCCTTTTTAAATGTCTCCAGGGTTAATCCATCTCTGGCCAGGGCTCTTTCCAGCTCTTCCTGGCTGGCTGAATTTCTCCGCTTGATCTCTTCGATGGTTCCCTCAATCTCTTTGGCGGCTACTTTGATTCCGGCTTTCTTTCCCTCTTGATCAATCAGCTTCTCTTCGATCAGTTTCTCTAACGCCATCCTGGAGAGTTCATTGATGCGCCCTCGCCTCTCCAGAGGATTTCCCTGGTCGATCTCCGCCTTGAGAGGATTGATCATCTTTTCGACCTCCGAGAGGGTGATGATCTCCTGGTTGACAATAGCTACGATTCGGTCAACGGCTGCTCCGCTTAAAGAGAAGAAACTTGACATGAAAGAAAGAGCCCCAATCGTAAAAATGATTCTTGTTGCGCTCTTCATGATTTTAGCCACTTTTTGTTGACTTTTATCTTTGCTTTCTCTTTTAGATTTTTGAACCACCTTTGATACTCCTCCTCTTCCTTCTCACGTTCAAGTTTTTGAAAAATGCTCTTTTTTGCCTCTTCAAAAGAGACTTCTCGGGGCTCTGTTTTCTCCTCCAATTTGAAGAGGTGGTATCCATATGGGCTCTTGATCACGTCGCTGATGGCGCCCACCTCCATGGAGAAGACGTGATCGAATTCCACGGGTTTTTCTCCCTGACTGAAATAACCCAGATCACCTCCCTGGGTTTTTTCGAGCCCCAGCGACTTCTCTTTTGCGAGTTTCTCAAAACTCTCTCCTTTTTTTAACCGTTTCTGGATCTGAATCGCCTCATTTCCATCCGCCACAACAATCTGACGTACCCTCACTCTGCATGGAAGTTGAAATAGAGAGCGATGGGCCTCGTAAAACTCCCGAGCCTCCTTTTCTTCGATCCTTCCCTGGTACTGGTGACCGCTCCGAACCATCTTCTCCGCCAGCAATTTCTCCTCCAGACGGACCTTCCATTCCTCCAAGTTCATCCCTTTAAGGTTCAATGTCTCTCCGAATCCCTCCCCGGGATAGTCCTTTTTAATCTCAAGAATGGCCTGGCTCACTTCTTCTGCGGAGATCTGGATACCCAATCGTTTGGCCTCTTTCGCTAGAATCTTCCGTTCGATCATCTGATCAAGATAGGCTTCTCTCAGTTCTCTTAATTCCAGTTGGCTCCCTTCTCTTTTCGGGTCGGTAACCAGGTCCTTAAACTCTCGGTTAAATTCCTCGATAGTAATCTCTTCGTCATTGATTCGTGCAAGAATAGGCTCAGCAAGCCCCCCTTCCCACAGATCACATCCCGGAACCATGCAGAGGATGAGTGGCCAACATATGTGAAGAAGAATCCTTCTCATTTTTTATCTTCCTTCGTTTTCCCCCCTCTCTTCTTTTCTTCATCCCATAATTTTTCATTGATCAGGATGGTCGACTTCGATTTCACCTCTTTTACATAGTTGAGGTAAGCTTCCTGTTTTTTCTTAGCCTGAAGGAAAATGCGAATCCTCTCCCTCACCTGTTCGAAGGGTCTTTGTTGGACTCCTCGAATTTCTTCCAGTTGGATAATATGGAAACCATAAGGCGTTCTCACCACCTCGCTGATATCCCCCTTCTTCATGAGCGAAAAAGCTGCTTCTTCAAATTGGGCAAAGGAGGGTGCCAGTTGGCCTCTCCGGATATAGCCGAGATGTCCGCCATCCTCCCGCGTCCGGTCAATATTATAGGTGGAGGCGAGTTTCTCAAAACTTTCTCCCTTCGAAAGTCTCGTCAAGACCTCCTTGAGCACGGGTTCAGAGTTGACCATGATGTGACGGATTTTCACCTCAAGGGGTTCGGTAAAGAGCGATTTATTCTCCTTGTAGTATCGCTGGATCTCTTCTTCGGTGGCCTCGCTCTTTCCCCTCAATGCTTCTTCAATGAGTGCATCGATGATCATCGCCCTTCTGAAATCTTCTACTTTCGCGAGGATCTCTTTGCTTTTGTCGAATCCCTTTTTCTTCGCTTCCTGATAAAGAGCTTCCTGGGTGATTACATAATTTTCAAGGAAATCTCTCATTCCCTTCTCATCGAGAAGCCTCATCTTTCCTTCAAGGGGCTGTTTCTCTGACATTTGACGAAACTCGTCGATGGGGATCGAGAGCTTGTTGATCCTCACCAGTTCATTTTTCCCCAACTCCCCCTTCCCTGAATCCCCGCAACTCAGGGCGCCCGATAAGAGAAAGATTCCGAAGATGAAAATGATTCTTTTTTTCATCATACATCCTCCCAAAAAGGATAAATGATAAAACAAGGATTCCGTCGTTACTGTTACCTTAACTTATCCTTTAGACCAAGCCCTCTTATTTCCTATGCAAATTTACCACAATCAAGCCAGCGCTTGCAATAGCCTTCGGGTCGCCTCAAAAGGGTCCTTCTTCAACCCCGGCCACCCTTCCACGATCAGTTTTGAATCAGGCGTCAGTCGGAATTTTCCTTCTCCCTTCTGAACCCATTCAACCACTCTCTGTGGAGAGAGTCGTGTTGTGGGGTCCAGGGTCAACACGATCTGCGAAGGGGTTTCTTCAAACTTAAGTATGGAGAGTTTTGTCAGCAGGATCTTCACCTTGATCACTTCAAGGAGGTGAGCGGTCTCTTCTGGAACCTTACCGAATCGGTCTATCAGCTCTCTTCGGATCATCTCCACCGCTTCATCCGAGCGGCAATGGGAAAGCCTCCGATAGAAACGCAGCCGTTCCTCCGCATCCTCCACATACGTCTCCGGGATGAAGGAAGGAAGGTGAAAATGGATCTCTGGCGTGATCTCCTCGATGACTTCTTCTCCTTTCAATTCTTTCACTGCACTCTCCATCAACTGAGTGTAATATTCGAGCCCCACAGCAATAATATGTCCTGATTGGGAATGGCCGAGAAGATTTCCAGCCCCCCGGATCTCCAGATCCTGAAGGGCCAGCTTGAATCCAGAGCCTAAATCGCTCAATTCCTGAATCGCCCGGAATCTCTTTGCCGCATCCCTCGAAAGCGAGAGTTCTGAAGGAACGAGAAGGTACGCATAGGCCTGATGCCTTCCTCGGCCCACCCGCCCTCTTAGCTGATAGAGATCCGCAAGGCCAAAATGCTCGGCATGGTTAATCAGGATTGTATTGGCTGCCGGAATATCAAGGCCCGATTCGATGATGCTGGTGCAGACCAGAAGATTATGGTCCCCCCTCACGAACTGGAGCATGGCCTTCTCCAGCTCCCTTTCTTTCATCTGGCCATGAGCAATGGCAAGCCGCGCCTCGGGAACAAGCTTCTTGAGATGGGCGGCCATCGAATAGATATTCTGGACGCGATGATGGACGAAGAAGACCTGTCCTCCGCGGGCCAGTTCTCTCAGAATCGCCTCCCGGATGATCTCATCATCATAACGGGTCACGATGGTGCGTATCGAAAGGCGATTTTCAGGAGGGGTCTGGATAAGGCTGAGATCGCGGATCCCGGTGACAGCCATCTGGAGCGTTCTCGGAATAGGGGTGGCGGTCAGGGTAATCACATCAACCATTTTCCTCATCTGTTTCAGCTTCTCTTTGTGGTTCACCCCAAACCGATGCTCCTCATCAATGACCACCAGGCCAAGGTCATGAAAGGAGACATCCTTCTGAAGGAGTCGGTGCGTCCCGATGAGGATATCCACCTTACCTTCTCTTAATCGCTGGAGGATTTTTTTCTGATCCCGTGGACTTTTAAAACGGCTCAGCATCTCGATGATGACCGGATATTTTTTAAACCGTTCACAAAAGGTCTGGTAATGCTGCTGGGCCAGGACGGTGGTGGGAACCAGAAATCCAACCTGCCTTCCGTCTGCTACAGCACGATAGGCGGCCCGGAGTGCTACTTCGGTCTTTCCGAATCCCACATCTCCGCAGACCAGCCGGTCCATGGGCTTCGTGTTTCCCATATCCACCATAACTTCTCCGATGGCCTTCAGTTGATCAGGCGTCTCTTCATATTCAAAGGTTGCCTCAAACTCTTTGTAGGACTGATCGGCCGGAGCAAAAGCGATTCCCTTGAACGCTTCTCTTGCCGCATAGAGGTCGAGAATCTCTTTGACCATTTCAGAAATGGCTTCCCTTGCCTTATTCTTTGCCCTCTGCCAGCGGTTGCCCCCCAATTTATCGAGACGGGGATGGCTTCCTTCACCGCCAATATAACGCTGAATGAGATTGAGCCGGTCCACCGGAATATAGAGCTTATCCTCATCGAGATATTCAAGGAGGAGATAGTCGTTTGTAACAGTCCCGATCTTCAGGTGTCGCAACCCCCTGTAGAGGCCGATGCCATAATCTGTATGGACGATAAAATCGTTCTCACAAAGTTCGCCATAAGAAGAGAGCGGTTCCCCTTCGCCTCTCAATCCACGCTTTGCGGGCTTCTCCTCTTTGAACCTCCTTCTCTCTCCAAAGATCTCCTCTTCGGTCAATAGGACCCACCCCTCTTTGAGAGCTCTGAATCCGGATGAAAGCCGTCCGGTGAGAAGTGTGATCACTCCCCTCTCTGCCATCTCTTCACTGAACTTCTTACCTCCCTCCAATCGTGAAGCGATCTCATAGCGGGAAAGAAGGTCCCTCATCCTCTCAGCCTGGCTGGGAGTATGGGAGACGATGAACACACCCTTTGCCTCTTTCTGCCAGTGATGAATGTGTTTGATGACAACGGACAGGGGTGAAGCTTCGGTCAAACGTTTCTCTGTTTGAAAGACAGACTTGATCTCTCTCTGTAGGTCTTCGTTGCTCTCCACATCGAATGAACCAACCTGCTCACATCCAGGAGGAGCGACAGGGCTTTCTTGAAGAAAGACCGTTTTAAATTTGTCGAGGTTATTCTGAAGGTCCTCGGAACAGAGGTAAAGCGTATCAAGAGGAGGAACAGAGGGTTTTTTGATCCTTGCTTTCTCATAATGGACTTCTGCCAGATGAGAGAAAGCCTCTGCTTCCCTTTTCACTTCTTCGCCATCAACGATAAAAACCCATCCCCCTTGTTTAAGGTAATCGAAAAGGGTGGCCAAGGTGCGGGCAGAAGGAGTTTTTGAAATATCTCTGGCAGGCAGAAGCGTGACCCTCTCCATCTCCGCTCCCCTGATCGACCGCTGGCTTTCCACATCAAACCTCCGGATGGACTCCAACCGGTCTCCGTCAAATTCTAACCGGAGAGGTTCTTCGTAAAGAGGGCTGAAGAGATCGATGATTGCTCCCCTGAGGCTGAAATCACCTCTTTCTTCCACAACTTTCGCTGAGGTATATCCGCTTTCATCAAGAAATCGAACAAAGCCATCCCTCTCGATCTCTCCTCCCCTGGTAAGGATAAAGGTTGATCTCTTTAAGTCTGAAGAGAGGAGAACCCTTTGCATCAAACTTTTGACAGAGGAGAAGATGACTGCTTTTTCATTCTCCATCAGTGTGAAAAGGCAATGGACCCTTTCCCGGATGATTTCAGGATGGGGAGGAATCTCGTCATAAGGAAGCGTCTCCCATTGAGGAAAGAGGCAGGCCAGCCCATCGTCTTTCTTCTGGAAAAAACTAAAATCTTCGAGGAGGTATTCGGCGTCACGCAAGTGAGGTGCAATGACCAGAATAGGCCCCCTCACCTGCTCCCTCCAAAGAGAGAGAAGGTAGGCCCTGGACGATCCCTTCAATCCGGTCAAACCGATCCGTCTGAATCCCTTCAGGGATTCTATGCTGATTCCGGATAAGGATAACGCATTCATCAGCACCTATTGTGAAGGATAGAGGCACTCCTCTGCAAGGAAACAGTCCTTGCATTGAGGGTGCCTGGCTGTGCAGACCGATCTGCCAAATCGGATGAGGTTGAGATGAAGGGATAGGGACTTTCCTTTGGGGACGAGCGGACTCATCCAGGCATGGGCCTTCATGGCATTTAAGGTTTCAGGGATGAAACCGACACGTTTTCCTATTCTGAGGATATGAGTGTCCACCGGGAAGGCCTCTCTTCCCAGACCGAAAAGTAGAAGGCAATGGACTGTTTTCGGACCAACCCCCTTAAGCCCGCCGATCAACTCTTTGATCTCCTCTGAGTCCATCCCTTTTAAGAAGGAAAGGCTCAACTTTCCCCGACTGTCCTTAATCCAGCGTAGAATCTCTTGGATTCGTTTTGCCTTCTGCTCGGCTAATCCGCCGGGTCGGATGGCTGAAACAATACTTCTGGTCTTCGCTGAAAGGATATTGTCCCACCTGGGAAACCTGCTTCTTAATCTCTGGTAGGCTCGATCTCGGTTTTGATCGTTGGTATTCTGTGAGAGAATGGTCTCGATGAGGATGCCAAGAAAGTCTCCTGCGCCTTCCTTGCGTGGGATCCCATACTGTTTTTCAAGAAGGAGGGTGATTCCTTTGATCTTTCTTTTCAAAACTTCATGCTCTTGCCATGGCTTTCCTGATTCTGTCACTGAGCCTTCCCTTCATCATATCCTTGATCCGTTCTTTTACGCTTGCCACAAACCCCTGGTAGGTCTCTCTTCCCTCCAGGACCTGAAGATAGAGGTTGCTCAATTCGGGATAGGATTTCAGGGTCCGGTAGGCAAGCCTCGTAAATCTGAAAACGAACCTTGAGAAAGAGAGCGCCCATTTCAGATTGGCTGAGATATGGAATTCAACTGCCTGTTGATAGGGATGGAATGGGAGAATTCCTTTCTCTCTCGATTTGATCATTGCCTCTGCAGCCAGCATTCCGCTCCGGATGGCATAATAGATTCCTTCTCCCTGAAGAGGATCCATCAGATGGGCTGCATCTCCCACAAGAAGAACCCTTCCCTGAGAAACCTTTTGCCTCTCATCATAGAAAGAGGGAAGAAGATGGCCTTTCATCCTCTCCACTTTTCCCTCCGGGACATAGGCTAAATTTTTAAAAAAATCGTTCAGGTATTTCCAGGGATTCATCTTTTTGGTTTCTCTGAACATCCCGCCGATCCCGATCGAAAGCCGTTCTTTTTTTGGAAAGACCCAGCCATAACCGTTGGGGATCTGGCCGAAGTCCAGGTGGACGAACGTAAGTTCTTTTTCGGGAAAAGGGATGGAAGCGTCGAGTGGAATTTCGCTCTGGATGGCAATTCCGTTCCCATCATTTACATGGGGAGATAAAGAGACCGATCTTGCAACGATACTTTCAGCACCATCCGCACCAATGAGATAGTGAGAATAAAATCTCTCTCCGTTGGCCAGCTCAACTTCGACCCCTTTCTCCGTCTCCTGGACTTGAACAACCTTTTCTCCTTCCAGGATCCTGGCCCCCTCTTCCAGCGCCTTCTCCTTCAGGATCTGATCAAAACGATCCCTCATGACCATATAGGCGATCGGCTCTTTCGATTCGATGAAAAAAGAATCCTTAAGACAATAACTGAACTTTGCCCCTAAAATGGTATTTTCGATAACAGGACGGAGATCGAAATCGAGCAGATGAACGGTCTTGAGAGAAAGACATCCCCCACAGGCTTTGTACCTGGGAAACTTTTCTTTTTCGATGACAAGCGTCTTCAATCCGAACCGGGCGCAAACCCTTGCCGCCGTCGCCCCCCCCGGCCCCGCCCCCACCACAATCACATCATAATCCCATCGCATGCTTTCCATTCTACCTCATGAGTGAGATTGGATAACCATCCTATTCTTCTGGAAGGTCTATTTTCTTGAGGGTTTAACTTTTCCGATTTCGATTCTTTCCAGAAGATACTCCGGGGTGGTCATCACTCTTGTCTTTCCCTCCATGGGTACCCCCTGTCTCAGGTTATGCTTGCAGGAGAGGCAGTCGGTGAGAAGAAAATCCGCCTTCACGTCTTCAGCCTCTTTGACCCGTCGACGCGCCATGTCCCGTGAAAACTTCGGGTAGAAGCCCCGGATGCCTCCTCCGGCTCCGCAACAGAGTGATTCCTGGTGGTGATGTTCCATCTCGACGAATTTGGCTCCAATGCTTTTTAAAAGATCTCTTGCCCCATCAAAGGAGCCAAGCCCTCTTCCCAGGTGGCAGGGATCGTGATAGGTGACAGCCGCCGAATCAGAATCAGACGCTTTAAAATTAAAATGTTCTTTCAGATAAGAGAGAAGGTCTTTAAAGACGAGGGCAGTGGAACTTTTTTTGTCATATTCTAAGAAAGTCTTAAGACAGGTCGGACAGGTGAAAATCACTTCACGGCCGCCAGCCTCTTTCACCCTCTCGATGTTTTTCTGGATTCTCTCCGGATTGGGGCTGGACCCCGTATCCCCCTTGACCGCCTCACAGCAGACCTCATCGATCATGGTAAAATCGACGCCCAATCGCTGGAGAAGTTCCACGACTCTAACCGTGGTCTCTGCCTCTGTCGTCAATCCCACACAGCCGACATAGAGGACGACAGGCGCTTTCTTCTTTAGGGATGGAAATTGTGCCCGTTCCATCTCTCCATAGGGCGTCCCAAATCGATCGATTGTGGTTTGAAGTTGAGTCACCTCATTCAGTTCAGAGGAGACTTCCGGACTCCCTAAACTCAAACGCCTCAGATCTTTAAGCCTCTTTCCCGCGTCGATCCCAACCGGACAGACCTCCCCACAGAGGCCGCAGGTAGTGCAGAGGAAAAGTCCATCATCAACCCCCTCTCTCATGCCATGCATGAGCGAAGAAAGGGCCACTCCCCTCCCGCCTAACATGCCATCTGCCCCGAAGGAGGGGCCGATCGAGTTATAGGTGGGGCAATCAAGAAGGCAGTTCCCGCACCCGATACAGTAAAGAAGGTCGGTGAAGTCTTTCATCTTGTCGAGAATCCAGCTTCTCCCATGATCGAGCAGGATGATCACCAGCTCATTCGGCTCATGCATTCCGTAAAAAGGAATTTTTTCGACGTCTGACGATTTCGATCTTCCTCCGACAATATCGATGAAAGAAGGGAAAATCGAGCCGGTAGCCAGAAAGGTCTCGATCTTTGCCATGAGAATGGCATCGTTCATATCCGGATAGACCTTATCGATGGAGGCGATGATGAGATGTTTCGATCTCGTTCGTACCCTCGTGACATTTCCTTCGTTATGAATGATCAGGATCGCCCCTTCGCTGGCAGCAATCGCATTGGCGCCTGTAATCCCCACTTTTGCCCTCTGAAGATAGGTTTCGATATCCTCCCTGACCGCTTGCATCTCCTCTTCCGGAACAGGAGGAATGTCTCTCTTCAAATGTTTGGAGAGGACCTCGGCAATCTCATATCGAGTCAGATGTGCAACGGGTCCGGTATAATGCGAAGACCGTCCTCCAATCAGTTGATTGATCCGGTCGCCGATATCGGTTTCAATAACCTCGACCCCATGTCGGGCAAGAAAAGGGGTTAGTCCGATCTCCTTTGAAAGGTTCGATTTGGATTTGACGATGAGCTTCTCCTCTCCAATCTCTTTCAGAAAGAGGAGGCATGCCTCTTCACCATCTTTCGCCCGAAGGACCTTGAACCGATTCTTTTCGAGATGGGCGATCGCCTCCTCGAGGAGGTCCTTGTTCCCCATCGATTGAACACGAATTCGCTTCACCTCCTCCTTCATCTTTTCAAAATCTTTGAAGAGAGGAAGGTTCTGCTTTTGACGGTTGCGGGTTTCCTTGAAGGCGCGCCGCTGATTTTCCAGTTCGGATTGTTTAATCTTCTTTCTTAAAGAATCATACTGTTTCTGGATGAGCCCCATTTGAAAATCTCCTGTACGAATAAATCGTCGTGTTTTTCGTGTCTAATTTTGCAATTTTTCAAAGAACAAAACAAGGAGTGATTAACCTCGAAGGTAAAAATAAGGTTAAGGCTATGGTTAGGAAGCCAGTTTAGGCAAAGTGGAGAGGTAAAGTAATATCATGAAGACCATTGACCTAACCCATTAACAAAACCGGCCTCTTAGCCTTAACCCTCAACCCATTGACGTTATTCCTAAATGGCTGGACATCCGTTATTCATAAGCTATAATGGAAAACCATGAAAGAGACTGTCTGCCTGGTCAGCCTGGGCTGCCCGAAGAATCTGGTTGACTCTGAAGTCATCCTTGGCCTCCTTGCCAAAGAAGGTCATCCTCTCACCACCGACCCTTCAAAGGGTGAGGTCATCATCATCAACACCTGCTCCTTTATTCAGGATGCCACACAGGAAGCGATTGAAACCATCCTCAAGCTCGTCCCTTATAAAAAAGAGGGGAACTGTCGCCTTCTCATCGTCTCGGGTTGCCTTCCCCAGCGCTACGGCAAAACCCTGGAGAAGGAGCTTCCCGAGGTGGACCTGTTCGTCGGCACAGGATCTTTTCAGAAGATCCCAGACCTCATCGTACAGGCAGGAAAGAGAAAGAGCTATCTCTCGGGACAGACCTTCCTCTATAACGACCGGACCCCCCGGATTCTCTCCACCCCTTCTTTTACCGCCTATCTGAAGATTGCCGAGGGATGTTCCAGGACCTGCACCTTCTGTACGGTTCCCTCGATTAGAGGACCCTACCGGAGCAGGGGGATCCATTCCATCCTGAAGGAGACAGAGAGATTGGCAGAGCAGGGGGTCAAGGAGTTGATTCTGATTGCACAGGATACAACCATTTATGGAGAAGATCTTCGTGATGGAACCTCTCTCGAAAGACTTCTGAAAGAGTTGATCCGCATCGATGGGCTTCGATGGATCCGGATCCTCTATGCCTACCCGAAATCAGCTCGTTTCACGGATAGCCTGCTCCAACTTATTGGACAGGAAGAAAAGATCTGCTCTTACCTCGATCTTCCCATTCAGCATATCGATGATGAGATCCTCAGGCGGATGGGGCGCAGATCGAAAGGCCAAGAGATTCAGGATCTCATTCATAGGATTCGAACCTTTGTCCCTGAGGTTGCCCTTCGGACCTCTCTCATTGTTGGATTTCCAGGTGAGCGTGAAAGCCAATTCAAGGCCCTGCTCCATTTTGCCGAGGAAGCTCAATTCGATCATCTTGGGGCCTTTAAATATTCTCCTGAGGAAGGAACGCCTGCCTCCAGACTTCCCCATCCGGTCCCTCAGGAAGTTAAGGAAGAGCGGTTAAAAATCCTGATGCAGGCTCAAAAGAAGATTTCACTTAAAAAATATCGAAGGATGGTTGGGCGAAATATAACGGTTCTGGTCGAAGGGATGGATCAGCAGAAAGGTTCTTTGAGAGGAAGAATTCAAACTCAGGCCCCTGAGATTGATGGCTGCGTCTTTCTAAAAGGCAAGGCCCTTCCGGGCGATTGGGTGGAAGCCAGGATCACCCAGGCCTTGCCCTATGATCTTGTTGGCGAGATCAAAAAGATTCTCCCCTGATCACCTGGCAAAAGCCCTATTCCTTGACGGAGGTTGGAAAATGGGTTAATTTATGAAATCTTCAAATAAGTGGGATAACCCTTTAATCTTACATTTAATTTTAATCAGGAGACTTTGATAGACAGAGATGGATGAAACAAACGAACTGATCCAACAGAGAATACGAAAACTGGAAATTCTTAGAGAGGAGGGAGTCAATCCCTATCCTAATGATTTCAAAGTGACTCACACTTCAGGAGATATCCTGAAGGCATTTGGTGCCCTGTCCGAAGAGGAGGTTAAATCCGTTTCTGAGAGCTTCTCTCTTGCGGGAAGGATCATCGCTATCAGAAACTTTGGCAAAGCCAGTTTCATTCAGGTCAAGGACCGGAATGGTAAGATACAGGCCTACTTCCAGAAAGAGATTCTCGGAGAAGAACCCTTTAAGTTTTTTAAAAGGTTCGATATCGGAGATTTTGTCGGAATGGAAGGAAAGCTCTTCCGGACAAAGACAGGAGAGCTCACCCTTCAGGTCCAGAAGTTCCGTCTCCTCGGGAAGTCGCTTCGCCCTCTTCCGGAGAAATGGCATGGGTTAACCGATATTGAGATTCGGTATCGCCAGCGCTACCTGGACCTCATCGCCAACCCGAAGGTCAAAGAGGTTTTCCTCACACGCGCCCTGGTCATTCAGAAGATCCGTGAATTCTTTAACCGTAAAGGCTTCTACGAGGTTGAAACTCCGATGCTCCATCCTATTCCCGGAGGGGCAACGGCCAAACCCTTCAGAACGCATCATAACACCCTTGATATCGACCTCTTTCTCAGGGTTGCTCCGGAGCTCTATTTGAAACGGCTCGTGATCGGGGGATTTGAAAGGATCTTTGAGATCAACCGGAGTTTTCGGAATGAAGGAATCTCCACCTTTCATAACCCAGAATTTACCATGCTCGAGTTCTACCAGAGTTACGCCACTTATATCGAAATGATGGAGATGACCGAAGAACTTCTCTGCTCCATGGTCAAAGAAATTCATGGAGGGCTCCATCTCACCTATCAGGGCAAGGAAATCGATTTTACCCCCCCCTGGCGGAGAATACGCTTCAACGACTCTCTTTTGGAGATAGGAAAGCTCGATCCAGCGATTTTAAACGACCCCTTAAAGGCTGTCGAAGTTGCCAAGAAGTTTGGACTGGAACTGAAAAAGGGAACCTCCCATGGAAGGGTTTTGGCTGATCTCTTCAAGGAAGGGGTGGAGCCCAATCTCCTTGAGCCCACCTTCATCACCCATTACCCGACCGAGATCTCGCCGCTCTCCCGCCGAAATGAAGAAGATCCGAACGTCGTGGACCGGTTTGAACTTTTCATCGCAGGCCGGGAGATCGCCAATGGTTTTTCAGAGCTCAATGATCCTCTCGATCAGAGAGAGCGTTTTCTCCAGCAGTTAAAGGAAAAAACAGAAGAAGGGGATGCCTCTCTCTTCTTTGATGAGGATTTTCTCCATGCCCTCGAATTCGGAATGCCACCCACTGCGGGTGAAGGAATCGGGATCGATCGGTGGGTCATGCTTCTGACCGACTCCCCTTCGATCCGCGATGTCATCTTCTTCCCACAGTTGCGACCGGAGAAGTAGGGGGGGGTGCACCTATAAATCATTTGATCATGAGAAGGGTCTAACAAAGAGTGTGAATAAGCACCAAACACCAATAACCAATCACCAGATAATAACCAAACTTCAATGACCAAAATTCTAAAAAGGGGCGGATCTGTTAGTGTTTTGGTTATTTGGATATTGGTTATTGGAATTTATTTGGAGCTTGGAATTTGGTGATTGGAATTTTACTACTTGCCTGGTAAAAACAGCGCCTCGTGAGGTGCCCTAACAAATAGTAAAAATGGCGATACGCTATGCGATACGAATGGTTCATCGGTCTGAGATACCTTAAGGCTAAAAGAAAACAGACGTTCATTTCCATCATCACGGTCATCTCTATCGCCGGTGTGATGCTGGGGGTCATGGCCCTCATCGTTGTCCTCTCCGTGATGAACGGATTTCAGCAGACCATCAAAGAAAAGATCCTCGGAACTCAGGCCCACCTCGTGGTGCTCAAGGCCAGCGAAAAGGGGATGGACCATTACGAAGAGGCGATCCAGAAGGTGGAAGGAGTCAAGGGCGTGATTTCAGCGGCCCCTTTCATCTTCAGCCAGGTGATGCTCTCCTCGGAATCAGGGGTTTCCGGAGTCGTCCTCAAAGGAATCGACCCGGACCGTGTGGCTAAGGTGACGGAACTGGCCCGCAATCTCAAGGCCGGCCGCCTCGAGGATCTCAAAGAAAATAGGGTTAAAGAAGGAAAAGAAAAGGATCTTTCGGGCATCATCCTGGGCGTGGAATTAGCCAAACACCTCTCCGTTACAGTCGATGACTACATCCAGGTCATCTCCCCTCTGGGCACGATGACACCCATGGGCATGATGCCCAAGATGAAACGGTTTCGTGTAAAGGGAATCTTCTATTCCGGAATGTATGAATACGATAATACCATGGCCTATGTCTCTATTGAGAGCGCACAGAAGTTTTTTGCGATGGAAGAACGCATCACAGGAATCGAGATAAAGACAGAGGATATCTATAAGGTCAAAGAAATCGGCAAAGACATCCGAAAAAAGATGGGATTCCCCTTCTGGACCAAAGACTGGATGGAAATGAACCGGAACCTCTTCTCTGCCCTCAAGCTGGAAAAGGTCATCATGTTCATCATTGTCGTTCTGATCGTTCTGGTGGCAGCCTTCAACATCATCTCCACGCTCATCATGGTGGTCATGGAGAAAAATAAAGATATCGCTATTCTGAAATCCATGGGCGCGCCTTCAAGGTCCATCCTCAGGATCTTTATCATCGAGGGAGGCGTGATCGGTGTCGTGGGAACGGTTCTCGGAGCGATCGCAGGGCTTATGGTTGCATTCAATTTAGAGAAGATTATCGATTTTTTGGAGACCTCTTTCGGATTCAAAATCCTTCCGAGAGATGTCTACTATATCGATAAATTTCCCTCACAGGTCAATCCTTTGGATGTATCGCTGATTGTCATCACGGCCATTTTGATCAGCCTGCTCGCCACCCTCTATCCCTCCTGGAGAGCTTCGAAACTCGATCCAGCCGAGGCATTGCGATATGAATAAGGAACCCATGTCATATAAGGAGGAAGCCCTTTTATTTCTCTCACGGAGAGAATGGAAGAAGGCGATGGACTCCTTTCAAAAGCATATTGACCAAGAACCAGATGATCTTCGATCCCGGTTAAAAATGGCGGAATTATTAGAACGGCTGGGAAGGAAGAAAGAGGCGATCGCTGAGTACCGGCAGGTGGCTGAAGCTTATGCCAGAGAAGGTTTTTTGCTCCAGGCTATTTCCGTAAACAAGATGATTCTGAGGATCGACCCCCTTTTAAAAGAGATCAACGAACAATTAACCCAACTCTATATGGCAAGAGCCAGAGACACCCAACTGTCTCGACCTCTACCCCATATTCCCTTACTTTCCGATTTGAAAGAGGAAGAACTTCAAACCTTACTCAGCCGTGTCCAATGCAGGACTTTCCCAAAGGGGAGTTTCCTCTGCCGCGAAGGTGAACCCGGAGACTCTTTGATGGTGATCTGTCAAGGACAAGTGGGAGTCTATAAGCATTTTGAAGGAAAAGAGAGATGGATTCGCAACCTTAGAGAAGGGGATTGCTTTGGAGAATTTGGTTTCTTTCTCGACCGCAAAAGGCATGCCAGTGTTAAAGGCCTGATGGAATGTGAAACCATTGAGATCACCCGAAACGAACTGGAGGAGATCATTAAGAACCACCCCCGGGTATTGGAAGTGCTCGAAGACCTCTTCAAAAAACGGGTTCTGGATAATCTGTTCGCCATCTCCCCTCTCTTCTCTCCTCTTTCTGGGCTGGATCGGGACGAGGTTTTAAGACGGTTTCGTGTGCTGAATATTCCAGGAGAGACTCTCATCTTTAAAGGAGGAGACCCTCCCGATAGCCTTTATTTGATTAAGAGCGGTGAGGTCAATATCTTTACACAGGATCGTCATAAAAAGCGTGTGATCCTGGGAACATTAGGAAGCGGTCATCTCTTTGGAGAAATCGGTGTGCTTCTCAATAGGCCCCGGATGGCTTTTGCGGAAACAACCCATCCCACTGAACTGCTCGAATTGTCAAAGGGGGATTTTGACGACCTTGTGCAGAAGTTCCCACAACTTCAGTCGATCGGAAAAGAGATCTCTTCAAAACGTCTCATCCGGATGAAAGAGACTCTTTCCAAGGGATTGATAGATAGGGAAAAGGAGCCCATGGTGTGAAGGAATTCATCCAGGTTCAGCATCTCTTCAAGTCTTTTGGAAACGGGGCAAAGAAGGTCGAGGTGCTCAGAGGAATCGATCTTACCTTTTCCCGGGGTGAAAAGGCCGCTATCGTGGGTGCCTCTGGCGTGGGAAAAACAACTTTGCTCCATATCCTAGGTACACTCGACCGGCCTACTGCCGGAAAGGTGCTTTACGAAGGAAAAGATATTTTCACGCTGAACGAAAAAGACCTTGCCTTGTTTCGAAACCGGGAGATCGGATTTGTCTTTCAATTCCATCACCTCCTCCCGGAATTCACTGCTCTGGAAAATACGATCATGCCCTGTTTAATACAGGGTATGTCAACCAAGGAAGCCACCCTTCGCGCCGAAGCCATCCTCACCCTCGTGGGTCTGAAAGATCGGCTTTCCCATAAGCCTGGGGAACTCTCCGGAGGGGAACAGCAGCGGGTGGCGGTGGCCAGAGCCCTGGTCCTGGAACCAAAAATTCTTCTGGCAGATGAGCCCACAGGAAACCTCGACTCAAAAACAGGGGAATCGGTCTTCGCCCTTCTCCATGAACTGAACCGGTTGAAGAACGTAACGATCATCATCGTGACGCACAACCCGAATCTGGCCGCTCAAATGCCACGGCAGGTGATTCTCACCGATGGGAAAGCGAGTGGTTAAGGAATGATTTTCATCCTTAAAATGGACCTCCTTTTCCAGGGGGGGGTGGACAAAAGAAGAAGGATTTGATATGGAAGATAAAACTCAAACCGGAAAAGGAGCCGACAGGAACGGACATGGGATATAGGATTAGAAAAAGTATGTGGATCGCTCTTCTCCTTCTTCTTCTCACAATCACCATAGGTGAAGGATCAGAGTTGACCATTTACAAAGTAACTGTGCTTGGAAATTCGAAGATTGAAGAGGGGGTCATAAGAGGGGCGGTGAAGAGCCGCGAGGGAGGACCTTTTTCCACCGACCAGGTAAGGGAAGATCTCCGCTCCATCTTCGGCCTGGGTTATTTTTCCGATGTTCAGGTTGATATCAAGACGACCCCCAAGGGCAGGGAGATCATCTTCATCGTGATGGAGAAACCGTCCATCAAGGAGATCGTCTTTACTGGACATCAGAAGGTGAAATTGGATGCCATCAAGGAAAAGGTGACCCTGACCACACGCTCCATCCTCAACCTCGAGAAAGTGAGAGAAAATGGTGAACAGATCCGAAGGCTTTACTTTTCTAAAGGTTATTATGGGGTGAAAGTAGAGCACAAAGTTGACCAGCTCGAGACGAATGAGGCTGTGGTCACTTTTCAGATCCAAGAGGGAGTCAAAGGCCATATTAAAAAGATCGTTTTCAAAGGAAATAAAAAGATCAAATCCTCAGATCTGAAAAAGTTCATGTTGACTAAACAGAGAAACATCTTCTCCATCATCACAAAAACCGGCATGCTCGATGAAGATATCTTGAAAAATGACGTCCAGATGCTGGCCGCTTACTATATCGACCATGGCTATCTTGAAGTAAAGGTTTTGGAGCCGAAGATCGATCTCCAGAATCCCAAACGGATTTTGGTTGAAATCGAGATTGCAGAAGGACCTCAATATCGTATCGGAGAGATCGATTTCAAGGGGGATGTCCTCACCACAAAGGAAGATCTCTTCAAGGCCATCAAGATCAAACGAAACGATATTTATAGCACCTCGGCCATCCGGAGGGAAATCAACGCGCTCACCGAAACATTTTCCAATCAGGGCTATGCCAATGTGGAGATTGCTCCAGCCACCGCCACCGACGAAAAAAATCTTTTAGTCCATCTGATCTTTGAGATCGAAAAAAATAGGCAGGTCTTTTTTGAGAAGATACAGATCGTGGGCAACACCAAGACCCGTGACAAGGTGATTCGGCGTGAACTCCAGGTGGCGGAGGAAGAGCTTTACAGCGCCACTGGCCTCAGTAAAAGCAAAGACCGATTGAAACGGACAGGTTTCTTTAAGGAAGTAGAGTTAACCACCAGCCGGGGAAGCACGGAGGAGAAAACGAATCTTGAGATCAAGGTCGAAGAGGCGCCCACAGGAGCTCTCAGTTTTGGGATCGGTTATAGCTCGATCGAAAACGTGGTGGGCTCTGCCTCCATCTCGGACCGCAACCTCTTCGGCCTGGGTTATCATGGTGTTCTGAAATTCAGATTGGGGTACGAGACCCGCGATGTTAGACTTAGTTTTACAGATCCCTATTTTCTCGGATATAATTTCTCAGGAGGAACGGACCTATACAACGAGCATAGGGAGCTCAATACTTACTCATATCAAATCACTGGAGGAAATATCCGCTTTGGAAAAGAATTGACCGAAACACTCCGGACAGATTTAACATACAAACTGGAAAAGATTAAGGTCAGTGATGTGAGCGCGGATGCCTCCCGATTTATTAAGGAACAAGAGGGAAAGAAAGTGACGAGCGCTCTCTCCTTCTCCCTCTCCATGGATACCCGGAACGATTACTACAATCCGACTAGAGGATCAAGGCACAGCATCTCCCTTCAGAATGCAGGTGGAATTTTGGGAGGAGACAACTATTTTGTTAAGGGAGTGGCAGATACCAGCTGGTTCTTTCCTCTTCCCCTGAAAACCGTGCTCAATCTCAGGGGAACCATAGGCTTTGTCGAACCTTATAGCGGCAGAAAGCTTCCCATCTATGAGAAGTTCTACGTCGGTGGACTCAAAACTGTCAGAGGATTCGAATATGGCATGGCTGGCCCTTTCGATATCAATAAAGAACCGTTGGGGGCAAAGAAGATGTTCTCTTTCCAATCCGATCTCATCTTTCCTCTCGCTTCGGAAATCGGCTTGAAAGCAGCCATCTTCTGGGATGTGGGAAAGGGCTTCGACAAATTCAAAGACATCACGCCGCTCAAGACAGGCGTGGGAGCTGGGATCCGTTGGTTTTCACCCTTTGGCCTCATCCATATCGACCTTGGGTTCAATCTGAGTCCCAAACTGGGAGAGAAACGGAAGGTCTTTGACTTTACGATGGGAACGGTTTATTAGTTTTCCATGAACCTCTGAATGGAGAAAAACAAGGTATCTAAAATCTAAAAAAAGGAGTAGGGATCATGAGAAGTAAAACAATATCGATTGGTGTTGGAATCCTCATTTTACTGGGAGCTTTCGGACTGGCTTTCGGACAAGCTCAGTCCACCAGCCTCAAAATCGGCTTTGTCGACATCCAGAAGGCGGTTAACGAATGTAATGCAGGCAAAGAAGCAAAAAAGGCAATTGTGAAAGAGGTTGAAAAGTTTCAGAAACAATTTGCGGACAAGCAGAAAGAACTTCAAACGATGAAGGAATCCCTCGAAAAGCAAGCGCCGATGCTCAACCCTGATGTCAGGGCAAACAAAGAGAAGGACTTGCAGAACAAGGTCCGAGAGTTTCAGCGCTGGCAGGAAGACTCTCAGAATGAAGTCAATCAGAAGCGGGTTGAGATGGAAAGAAACATCTCTCTTGGGCTTCAGAAAGTGATCCAGAAATTGGGGGCGGATGAAGGGTTTACCTTCATCCTAGAGTTGAACGAGAACATCGTGCTTTTCGCTTCGAAGACCATTGATCTTACGGACCGGGTGATCAAACTCCACGATGCACAGAAGAAGTAAAGGAAGGAGATCGGGGTATCAGGTCATCAGAATACCAGGAATGACCAAAGGATCAGCCTGATTGTTGGATGGTTGTCCGGAAGTGAGACAGGAATGAAAAAGAAACTGAAAGAGTTGGCGGAATTTGTCGGCGGGACCGTTGCTGGAGATGGTGAGGTAGAAATCTCCGGCGTGGCCTCGATCGATGACGCAGAGACTGGCCAAATCACGTTCATCGCCAATCCCAAATATCTTCGGAAACTAACTGAAACCAGAGCCTCAGCGATCATCGTTTCAAACAAAGTGACAGCGGCTGACAGGCCTCTGATCTGTACAGTGGATCCTCAGCTCGCTTTTACTAAGATCCTCACCCTCTTCTTTGCCAAACCGTATCAACCCAAGGGGATCGATCCCCATGCCTGGATCAGCCCTTCTGTCCAATTCGGAAAAGATATCACCATCTACCCCTATGTCTATATTGGAGACCGGTGCCGAATCGAAGACCGCGTCATCCTCTACCCGGGCGTCTGTGTGGGGGAAGACTCTGTCATCGGAGAGGATTCCGTTCTCCATCCTAATGTCACTCTCTATTCCGGTTCAATCATCGGAAAGAAAGTCATCCTCCATAGCGGAGTGGTCATTGGAGCAGACGGATTCGGATATGTAAAGGATGGAAAGAAGAATGTGAAGATCCCTCAGGTGGGAAAGGTGATCATTGAGGACGATGTCGAAGTGGGCGCCAATTCAACGATTGACCGTGCCGCATTAGGTGCAACAATCATCCGGAGAGGAGTCAAAATCGACAATCTCGTTCAGGTGGCTCATGGTGTTGAGATTGGTGAGGATTCGATCATCGTTGCACAAGTGGGTATCGCGGGTTCGACCAAAATCGGGAAAAATGTGATCCTCGCTGGTCAGGTCGGCGTCATTGACCATCTTGAGATTGGAGATAATGTCATGGTAGGCCCCCAATCCGGGGTGGGCCAGAACCTTCCTCCGAATCAGATCTTTACAGGGACTCCGGTCATACCTCATCGTGATTATCTTCGGGTCGCCACTACTTTCCCAAAATTGCCGGAGATGCGAAGAACCCTCACCGACATCGAAAACCGTATGAGAAAAATCGAGGAGAGACTCTCCATAAAAGAGAAGGAGAAATAGATGATCGAAGCCAAAGAGATTATGCGCATTCTTCCCCATGCTTTCCCTTTTCTGCTGGTTGACCGGATTCTTGAAGTCGAGCCAGGAAAGCGAATTGTGGGCATCAAGAATGTAACCTATAACGAACCTTTCTTCCCCGGCCATTTCCCCGGCCAACCCATCATGCCTGGTGTACTCATCGTGGAAGCCATGGCCCAGACCGCGGGTGTCCTCGCCTTTAAATCAATACCAGAGGAAGATCAAACAAACACAAAAACGAACCAAAAAAAGGCTGTCTACTTTCTTGGAATTGATCATGCCCGCTTCAGAAAACCAGTCATCCCGGGTGATCAGCTCCGGTTTGAAATTGAGGTGACCCGCCAGCGCCAGTCCATTTGGGGGTTTAAGGGGAAAGCGCTGGTGGATGGGAAAGTAGTTGCGGAGGCAGACCTGATGGCAATGATGGGAGAAGAAAAATGATCCATCTTACGGCCATTGTCGACCCAAAAGCCGAAATCAATGCAGGAGTTGAAATCGGTCCATACTCCATCATCGAAAAAGATGTCCGCATCGGAGAGGGATCCTGGATTGGCCCCCATGTCGTCATCCGGCAAGGAACAACGATTGGAAAACGATGCCGGATCTTCCAGTTCTCCTCCATCGGAGAGGCGCCCCAGGCCGTTGCCTATAAAGGAGAGCCAACCTCTCTCATTATTGGGGATGACAATATCATGCGGGAATCTGTTACGTTCCACCGCGGTACCGTCAAGGGAGGGGGAAAAACCGTTATCGGCAATCGGAATTTTTTCATGGCTTATTCCCATGTAGCCCATGACTGCCAGATCGGCCATCAGGTTGTCCTAGCGAATGGGGCAACCCTCGCAGGCCATATTCTCATTGAAGATGATGCGGTCATCGGGGGCCTTGCCGCAGTCCATCAGTTCTGCCGGATAGGCGCCCATGCTTTTATCAGCGGGCTCACCGGTGTGGTGCTCGATATCCCTCCCTATATGCTGGCAGCAGGAAGCCGGGCGAAACTCTTCGGCCTCAATGCCGTCGGACTGAAACGCCAAAAATTTAGCGAAGAGACCATCCGGGCTCTTAAGACAGCCTACCGTATCATCTATCGATCCGGTCTGACACTGGAGAAAGCCATTAAAAAGTTGGAGGAGTCTGAAATCTATCGGATACCGGAGGTTGAGCATCTCCTTCGCTTCATCCAGCAGACCAAGAGGGGGATCTGCCGATAAGTGAAAACGATTAGGGTGGGCGTGGTCGGTGGGGGGTACTTCGGCCAATTCCATTTAGAGAAATATTTGAAAATTGAAGGTGTGGAATGGGTGGGGGTGGTCGATATCGACCCTTCCCGTTGCAGGGACATTGCAAAACAATACCCGGTCCAAACCTTCTCTCATCACACAGATCTCTTCGGTAAAGTTCAATCGGTCAGCATTGCTGTCCCCACCCCCTTTCACCATGCCATTGCAAAAGATTTCTTCCTGCAAGGAGTAGATGTCCTTCTCGAGAAACCCATCGCCAGCACGCTTGAGGAAGCCGATGAACTGATCGCTCTTGCCGAGTCCAAAAGCCTTATCCTACAGATAGGCCATCTGGAGAGATTTAACGGAGCGCTCCTTGCCGCAGAAGGAATGATCCAGCATCCTTTCCTGATTGAATGCCAACGACTGGCCCCTTTCTTAGGAAGAGGTTCCGATGTGGATGTGGTCCTCGACCTGATGGTCCATGACATTGATATCGTTTTAAACATAGTCCATTCAAAGATTAAACACCTTGATGCAAACGGACTCTCCACGCTCACTCCTTACTTCGATGTTGCCAATGCCCGAATCGAATTCGAAAATGGGTGCATCGCCAACCTGACTGCCAGCCGGGTCTCAAAAGAGAAGAGGCGTAAAACGACCTTCGTTCAGTCCAATGGAACATTGACGATCGATTATTTGACCCAGACCGCATCCTTTTCCAAAAAAGTGTCCCAATCTGAAAATGGGCATCTCCCTGAAATGGTGGCTGAAGGGATTTCAGTCAACAAGACCGACCTGCTTGATATGGAGATCCGCTCTTTTCTTCAGAGTGTCAGGGAGCGAAAAGAGGCCAAGGTCTCAGGTCGGGACGGAAGGCAGGTTCTCGATGTCGCCCTCCGGATCATCAGGAATATGAAAGAGAAGCACCATCTTGAGGCATAAGGAATGCGTTCAAAAAAGATTATGCTGGTGGCCGGAGAAGTTTCAGGAGACCTGCACGGAGCCCATCTCGTAGAGGCCATCCAGAAAATCGAGCCGAAAATTGAATTCTTCGGTGTCGGTGGAGACGATCTGGAAAAAAGAGGGATGAAGCTTCTCCATCATGCCCGCTCTCTTTCGGTCGTCGGGATCTCCGAAGCATTCCGAAAACTGAGGATAGCCCTCAAAACCCTTAGAGAGTTAAAAAAGGCGATGGAGCGAGAGAGGCCAGATCTGGTCATCTTGATCGACTATCCGGAATTCAATCTCCGGCTTGCCAGATTTGCCCGTCAGAAGAGGATTCCCGTTCTTTATTATATCAGCCCACAGATATGGGCCTGGAGACCCGGAAGGGTAAAAACAATTGCAAAGAGGGTGAGAAAGATGGTTGTCCTCTTTCCGTTCGAGGTCCCTCTTTATCAGGCTGCAGGAGTCGATGCAGAGTGGGTGGGGCATCCCCTTCTGGATATCGTCAAACCCCTCCTCTCGAAAGAGGAAGCCTTTCAGAAATTCGGTCTCGATCCAAAACGGAGAACCATAGCCCTTCTACCAGGAAGCCGGATGGAGGAGGTAACCAGGCTTCTTCCTCCCCTTCTGGACTCAACTGTCCTTCTCCAGAGAGAGATGCCTGAACTCCAGTTCATCATCCCTCTGGCGCCAGGTATCTCTGAAGCGACTCTTTCCCCCTGGATTAAGAATATTCCCACCTCAATAAAAGTGATCAAAGGCTTCTCCTATGATGTGATGAACCTCTCTGAGCTGATCATCATGGCTTCTGGAACAGCAACCCTCGAGGCCGCCATCCTCAAAAAACCAATGGTCATCCTTTATAAAGTATCTGCTTTAAGCTTCTGGGTAGCCAGAGCATTGATCCGTGTGAAACATATCGGTCTGGTCAACCTGGTTGCAGGTAAGGAGATCGCCAGGGAGCTGCTCCAGGAGAATGTCAATCCCAAGAGGATTGCTGATGAAGTCTTTGGTCTTTTAAAAAATCCGGTTCTTTACGGGAAAACTGTCGAAGCGATGGCAGAGGTGCGCCGTAACCTAGGGGAACCTGGCGCAGCCAACCGCGCCGCCCGCATCGTCCTCTCCTTGCTTCAAGAGAACAAAGTGTGATAAAAATAAACAGTCGGAAGGTTAAGGTGAAGGTTAGGAAGCCGGTTTGGGCAAAGTCAAAGGGTAAAAGGTTAGGGCTATTCATTTAAAGCCCTTACCCTAACCCATAGACAAAACCGGTATCCTTACCCTGGCCCTGGCCTGGAGACTCATTTTATAGGCACCCCCTATGGCTCTCTATCGTCGCCTCCTTCAACTCGTCAGGCCTTACTGGATCAAACTGTGCCTTGCCATGGTCTTTATGATCCTCGTTTCCGGTCTGACCGCTGCCCAAGCCCTTCTGGTCAAGCCTGCCATGGATGGCGTCTTTTTCAAGAAGGAGGGAATTCCACCGGTCGTAAAGAATATCATCATCCAACTCCGCCTCGAAGACTTGTTGCTCAAGAAGGATATGGAGATGATCCTTCTACTCCCGATTGCCATCATTCTCCTTTTTCTGCTGAAGGGCATCTTCGATTATGGTCAGGCCTATCTGATGAACTTTGTCGGTCTGAGAGTGGTAGCAGATATCCGGCAGAGGCTGTATGATCACCTTCAGGATCTTTCTCTCTCTTTCTTCACCCAAACCCCCACCGGCGTCCTCATCTCCAGGATCACTAATGATGTCAATCTTGTCCAGGGGGCAGTCTCCAATGCGATCACCGGCCTCATTAAAGATGCCGTGACCATCCTTGGGCTCACGGCAGTTGTCTTCTACCGGGACTGGAAACTCGGGCTCATCGCTTTCATCGTTTTTCCCATCGCCATCATCCCCATCAAAGAATTTGGCAAGAGGCTCCGGAAGTTTAGCCGGAAAGGCCTTCAGCGGATGGGTTCGTTGACCACATTCCTGCATGAAACGATCACCGGTAATCGGATCGTCAAGGCGTTCAACATGGAGGAGTATGAAAAACGGCGGTTTGCTGAGGAAAATGAAAAATATTTCAAAATCTTTCTCAAGCGGGTGAAGATCAGAGCCCTCTCTCATCCCCTCATGGAATTATTAGGAGGAATTGGAGTCGCTATCATCCTCTGGGTGGGTGGATACAGTGTGGTCCGGGGAGACATGACTCCCGGGACCTTCTTCTCTTTTATGACCGCACTCCTGATGCTCTATGCGCCGGTCCGTAATTTGAACAAGGTTAACCTTGAGGTGCAGGAAGGTCTGGCTGCGGCAGCAAGAATCTTTGAACTCCTCGATACCGTGGCAGAAGTGAAAGAGGAAAAGGATGCCAATCCCCTTCCCTTGATTTCAAAAGGAATTGAGTTTGAAGAGGTCAGCTTTAAATATGATTCAGCACCGGTGCTCAAATCGCTCTCCCTTCATGTCAGAGTGGGTGAAACGGTTGCCATCGTCGGAATGAGTGGGGCGGGAAAAACCTCTCTCGTCAATCTCCTACCCCGTTTCTATGATGTGGAGGAGGGTCGGATTCTGATTGACGGTAGGGATATTCGGAACGTCACCCTCAAATCACTGAGGGAACAGATTGGGTTGGTCACCCAGCAGACCATCCTCTTCAATGATACAGTGAGAAATAACATCGCCTATGGAAGCCTGTTAAGGTCGGACCGAGAGATCATGGAGGCCGCAAAAGCAGCCAATGCTCACGACTTCATTCAGGGGCTTCCCCAGGGATACGACACGGTGATTGGAGAAGGAGGGGTGAAGCTCTCTGGAGGAGAACGTCAGCGCCTCTCCATTGCCCGTGCCATATTAAAAAATGCTCCCATCCTGATCCTCGATGAGGCCACTTCCTCTCTTGATTCCGACTCCGAAACCGAGGTTCAGATAGCCATGGATGCTTTGATGAAAGGCCGGACGGTCTTTGTCATTGCCCACAGGCTTTCCACCATCCGGAATGCTCACCGCATCATTGTTCTTTCGAATGGAGAGATGATTGAACAGGGAACGCATGAAGCGTTGATGGCCTTGAACGGAGAATACCGTCGCCTCTATGATCTTCAATTCAGAGACGACGGGATGAGGGTCTGGAAAACCCCGAAAACAAAGAAGATCTACTGATTTTGAATGCGGATTTCGGATTGCAGATTTCGGAATCGAGTTTATACTTAACTATTTGAATTTGAGTGTAAAAATAACAACTCTTGACTTGAATTTAGATTTGATTCCGCATTCCGTATTCCGCAATAAAATATATGGTTCTCAAATCCTTTAAAAAGAAGCTGGTGGGCTGGTTCGGTCCCTGGCTGGCTTTCTGGGTCATCAAGCTGTTGGCCCGAACCATGCAGTTTGTCGAAATTCATCCCGAGATTCCGAGATTCTTTTGGGAGAAAGAGATCCCTGCCATCGGGGTTTTCTGGCATGGAAGGTTGTTGATGATGCCAATAGCCTACAAAGGGAAAAAATTGAGTTTTCTGGTTTCTCCTCATCGGGATGGTCAGGTGATAGGAAAAGCCCTGAAGCGGTTCGGATTCCTTGCAATTTTAGGATCGACAACACGAAAAGGCTTTTCCGGCTTTAAACAGATGGTCAAAGCCCATGGATCAGATCTCGCCATCGTTCCAGATGGGCCGAGGGGGCCAAGACAACAAGTACAGATTGGCGTGATCGAGTTAGCCAGGTTGACGGGAAGACCCATTATCCCATTAACCTTTAATGCATCCAAGAGAAAGGTTTTAAATACCTGGGACCATTTTCTCCTTCCCTACCCTTTTTCCAAAGGGGTATTCATCTGGGGCGAACCTATTGTGGTGGATCCCCATGGAAATCGGGATCATCTCGAGGAAAAACGACTAATTCTTGAAAAAAAACTTAACGAGTTGACCGAACAGGCAGACCGTTACTTCAACAAAGAATGTCGAAATTCGAAGCACGGGCGAAGCGTCCAGCAGGACCAATTCGAAACAAAGATGTTAAACTCTAAATTCGAAACCCTAAACTCTAAACAAACTTAAAATTTCAAATTTAAAATTTGGATTTTGGGTTTGGGATTTATTTAGAGTTTGGAGTTTAGTGTTTAGAGTTTAAACGGTTTCGATATTCGGATTTCGGATTTATGAACTTAAATGATCCACTTCCTCTACAACATCCTGCTGACCTTTTTTTTAATCTTCCATATTCCTTACCTTCTTCTGCAAACCCTCTTCAAGAAACAACCCAAAAAACTGATGAGGGAGCGATTGGGAGGTTTTCCGGATATCTCATCAAAAAATCCGATTTGGGTCCATGCCGCTTCTGTCGGAGAGGTTCTCTGCGCCCTTCCCCTCCTGAAGAGGATCAAAAAAGAAATCCCTGACTCCGAAATCGTTCTGACCACCATGACTGCCACGGGCAACGAGACAGCAAAGAAGCTCATTCCTGAAGCCAATTGGATTCTCTTTTTCCCTATCGACCATCCTTTGATTATCTGGAAGGCCTTGCGAAAGATTCGCCCTCGCCTCTTCCTCATCGCCGAGACAGAACTCTGGCCCAACCTCCTGCGTTCCTGCCGCAGAAAGGGAATCCCGATCCTCCTCTTCAATGGCAGGATTTCCGAAAAGTCATTCCGTGGATACCTTTTCTTCAAATCTTTCTTTAAAAGATGTTTGCACAATATTTCTTTCTTTCTGATGCAGACAGAAGAGGACAGAAACCGAATTGTTGAGATCGGTGCTCCACCGGAGCGGACAATGGTGGCGGGCAACATAAAATTTGATCAAGTCTCTCCATCCATCGACTTAAAGACAACGTTGGAAATGTCAACTTTCTTTGGTCTCCAAGGAAATGAAGCGATCTTAATCGCGGGTTCAACCCATCAAGGAGAGGAAGAAATCTTTATCCAGGTCTTCAAAAGTCTGAGGGAGCTTGTTCCTCGTCTCATCCTCATCCTGGCTCCCCGCCATCTCAATCGCCTCGAGGAAGTGGAGAAGATTTTAAGAGACGAGGGACTTTCATGGAGAAGAAGATCCTCCTTCCCAATCCAGGGCCGTCATGAAACCTGCAGCGTAATCCTCCTTGATACCATGGGCGAGTTGATGAGAATGTATAGTCTCGGAACAATCGTCTTCATTGGCGGAAGCCTTGTCTCCATCGGCGGTCACAATCCCCTGGAACCTCTCTTTTTTAAAAAATGTGTCCTCTTCGGGCCCTACATGTTTAACTTTCTCGAAATCTCTCGCCACCTGATAGCAGAACGAGGAGCCCTTCTGGTGAACAATAGGGAGGAACTCTCATCCCAATTGAAGCGACTCCTCTCAGATGAGAGGGCGCGAAATGAGATTGGAGAAAATGGGTATCGATTTATTCAGAAACACCGGGGAGCCACTGAAAAGATCTTTGAAAAGATTCGACCGTTTCTGACCTGATTGTTGAAATCAGAATGCGACTTTGGAATTAGTTCCGAATTCCGCATTCCGAAATCCGAAATTAAGATGACTTGTCGCTTCGATCAAATTCTTTATAAGAAAGAGAAGTCACTGGGAGAGAAGATTCTCCTCTCTCCTCTCCTTCTCGCCTCCTTACCCTATGAATGGGCGGTTCGGGTAAGACCATTTCTCTTCTCTCACGGTCTGTTCGAGACAAAAAAACTTCCCCGGCCCGTTATCAGTATCGGGAATATTACTGTAGGAGGAACTGGGAAGACCCCTCTGGTCATGGCTCTATCAAGGGGGTTGATGGAGAGAGGCATACCCACGGCCATTCTGAGCAGGGGTTATCGTGGGAAAAAGGGCGCTGGTCCGCTCGTCTCCGACGGACAAAAGATTCTTCTTTCTCCAGAAGATGCAGGGGATGAACCCTTTTTAATGGCACAGACACTGAAAGGCATCCCGATTTTTATAGGAAAGGATCGATTCAAGAATGGTCAGATCGCCCTTCAACAATTCCAGGTGCGTGGATTTCTGCTCGATGATGGATTCCAGCATCTTCCTCTTCACAGGGGCTTGAACATTGTTCTCGTCGATTCAAACATCGGTTTCGGCGACGGCCATCTTCTCCCAAGAGGCATTCTAAGGGAACCCCTCTCCCATTTAAAGAGAGCTGACCTTTTTATTCTGACCAAAGCAGAAGACCCCAAAACCTCCCAACCTCTGGAATCAATCCTTCGTCAAATCCACCCTTCCTCCCCGATATTTCACAGCCACTATGAACCCACGGGAATGGTCTCCACCGATGGAAAACTCCATCCTCTCCATCTCTTAAAAGGAGAAAAAGTTGTCGCTCTTTCCGGCATCGCCAACCCAACCTATTTCTCCTCGCTCTTGAGGGGATCCAAAACAGCGGTGGTTGAGGAGATCATCTTCCCCGACCATCATCTCTACACCGTTAAGGATTTGACTTCTATTCTTGAAAAAGTTAAAGAAGCGGATTTGGTCGTGACAACAGAAAAAGATATGGTAAAATTAAGTAGATTATCTCTTGATCCTCTTCCCCTCCTGGCCCTCCGAATCGAAATGAAGATTCGGGAGGAGGAAGAATTTTATAAAAAAGTAATGGAAGTATTTGAATTATGAATTTTGATTTATGAATTATGAATTTAAAGTTCATGGTTCATAGTTCATCGTTCATTGTCTATCGTTTTTCTTCAAAGGAGATTTTTAAAAATGGCTGAATTGATCAAGATCTTTGATACGACCCTTCGCGACGGGGAACAATCCCCGGGCGCTACGATGAATGTCACTGAAAAGGTGAGGATTGCTGAACAACTTGAAAAACTAAATGTGGATATCATCGAAGCCGGTTTCCCTATCTCTTCAGAGGGAGACTTTGGGGCGGTAAAAGAGATCGCAAAAAAGATAAAACGCTCTCGGGTGGCAGGCCTAGCTCGCGCAAATCCCCAGGACATTGATCGAGCATGGGAAGCAATTAAAGGAGCCCGTCACCCGATGCTCCATACCTTCATTTCAACTTCGGACATCCATCTCAAGTATCAGCTCAAGAAGTCGAAGGAAGAGGTCATCAAGATTGCAGCTCGATCTGTAGCCAGGGCAAAGCGATATACTCCCAATGTCGAATTCTCTGCAATGGATGCTACTCGAAGCGATATCGATTTCCTCTCGGCAGTCTGCGAGGCAGCCATTCAGGCCGGGGCTATTACCATCAACATTCCTGATACGGTAGGCTATGCGATTCCCTCTGAATTCGGGGAACTCATTCGCACCCTCCGGCAGAAGGTGAAGGGAATTGAAAAGGTGACGATGAGTGTCCACTGCCATAATGATCTCGGGCTGGCAGTGGCCAATTCCATTGCCGCCATTCAGAACGGCGCCAGGCAGGTGGAATGCACCATCAACGGAATCGGCGAGAGGGCGGGAAATACCTCCCTTGAAGAGATCGTCATGGCCCTTCGCACACGCAAAGACCTGCTTCGATTTGAAAGCCGGATCATCCCCAAGCACCTCTTCGCCACCAGCCGCCTCATCTCTAAAATTACGGGCATGGTCGTCCAACCCAACAAGGCGATTGTGGGCGCAAATGCTTTTGCCCATCAGTCCGGCATTCATCAAGATGGCATCCTGAAGGAGAAGCTCACCTACGAGATCATGACACCCGAATCTGTGGGAATTCTAAAAACCTCCCTTGTTCTTGGCAAACTATCCGGCCGTCACGCCTTCCGGGATAGGATCAAAGATCTGGGTTATCGTCTCTCGGAGAAAGACTTCCAGCAGGCCTTCGACCGCTTCAAGCAGATCGCGGATAAAAAGCGTGAAATCTTTGATGAGGACATCGAGTCCATCGTGGTCGAGGAAGTTCTTCGGGTGCCTCGGCGTTATAAACTCATCTATCTCAATGTGGTGGCAGGCAATGTCACAGTACCCACGGCCACGGTCCAGATGGAGGTGGATGGAAAACTGTTGCAGGAAGCAGGGTTTGGCGATGGACCAGTGGATGCCACCTTCAAGACGATCACGAAGATCACCCGAACCAAGGCGAAACTCCTGCAATTTGCCATTAATGCGATCACAAGTGGTACTGAGGCTCAGGGTGAAGTGACTGTCAGGCTGGAAGAGAAAGGCCAGACCGTCATCGGTCAGGGTGCGGACACCGATGTGATCGTGGCCAGCGCCAAAGCGTATATCAACGCCCTCAACAAAATCGAATTCAAAAAACAGAAACTCGGGGTGTAAATAGTCATATAGTCTTGTAGTCGTATAGTCATGTAGTCAAAAGATTAAGATGATTCGACTATATGACTACCAGACCATACGACTACAAGACTAATCAGGAATATGAAAACAAAACCATCGATGACCATCACTGAAAAGATTCTTGCTGCTCACTCCGGAAAGAAGACTGTAACAGCAGGCGAGCTGATTGATGTACGGATCGACCTTGCTCTTGCCAATGACATCACTGCCCCTTTGGCCATTCAAGCCTTTAAAGAGATCGGTATAAAGCGAGTCTTCAACAGGAATCGGATTGCACTTGTCCCGGATCACTTCACCCCTGCTAAGGACATTCCCTCTGCGGAACAGTGTAAGATTCTTCGTGAGTTTGCAAAAGCTCAGCGTATTACTAACTATTTCGAAGTTGGCCAGTGCGGTATTGAACATGCCCTGCTTCCGGAGAAAGGTCTCGTCCTTCCAGGAGAGGTCGTCGTCGGTGCCGACAGCCATACCTGCACCTATGGAGGCATGGGCGCCTTTTCCACGGGTGTGGGAAGCACAGACCTCGGAGCAGCTATGGCTACTGGCAGGCTCTGGCTGAAGGTTCCGGAGAACATCAAGTTCATCTATCGTGGGAAATTAAATCCCTGGGTTTCGGGAAAGGATCTCATTCTCTACACCATTGGCGACATCGGTGTGGATGGTGCCCGATACCAGGCCATGGAATTCTGCGGAGAGGCCATACGGAAACTCCCCATGTCAGGCCGTTTCACCATGGCTAACATGGCGATTGAGGCAGGCGGAAAGAACGGAATCATTGAACCAGATCAGATCACCCTTCAATTTATCAAATCCAGGGTAAAGCGGCCTTACAAAACCTATTACTCTGATCCAGACGCACACTATACGGATGTGAGAGAATATGATGTCTCAACGCTTCATCCGCAAGTCGCCCTTCCCCATATCCCTTCTAATGTCAAGGATGTAAGAGAGGTTGGAAAGATCGAGATCGATCAGGTGGTGATCGGCTCCTGCACCAATGGCCATCTCGATGACCTAAGGGTTGCAGGAAAAATTCTCAAGAGGAAAAAGATCGCTTCTTCTTTAAGGCTCATCATCATTCCGGCAACTCAGGAGATTTATCGGCAGGCTTTGAAAGAAGGCCTCTTTGAAATTTTCCTTTCAGCCGGTGCAGTGATCAGCACTCCCACCTGCGGTCCCTGTCTGGGAGGACACATGGGGATCTTAGCCAAAGGGGAGAGAGCCCTGGCAACAACAAACCGAAACTTCCGTGGAAGGATGGGCCATGCAGGGAGTGAAGTCTACCTCAGCGGTCCTGCGGTTGCGGCCGCCAGCGCCATCAAGGGGAGAATCTGCCATCCCGAAGAAGTAATTAAAAAAGGGTCCTAGGGTTCAAGGGTCCCAGGGGTCCAGTGATGGCTTAAAAATATTATTAGAAGCGATCTATTTGAAATGATTGTAGTAATGATTTTAAGTTAAGCTTTTCACTCGAACCCTCGACCCCTCGAATCCTTGAACCCTTTGGAGAGACAAGCCATGATACTCGAAGGAAGAATCTGGAAATTCGGAGCGGATGTGGATACGGATGCCATCATCCCTGCCCGCTACCTCAACCAGTCCGACCCAAAAGAGCTGGCAAAACATGCGATGGAGGATGAACGACCGGAGTTTATCAAAGAAGTGAGAGAAGGGGACATCCTGTTGGCCGATAAAAACTTCGGATGCGGTTCCTCCCGTGAGCATGCACCCATTGCCCTGAAAGCCGCTGGCATCTCCTGTATTATCGCCAAAAATTTTGCCCGGATCTTTTTCCGTAACAGCTTCAATCTGGGCCTCCCCCTTCTCGAATCGGACGAGGCCTCTAAATCGATTAAGGACGGAGACCAAGTACAAATAGATCTGAACACAGGTGAGATCTTCGACCTCACCCAGAATAAAAAATTTTCTGCCACCCCTATTCCGCCCTTCATGCAGGAACTCCTCCAAGACGGCGGCCTCATCCCCCACCTCCGAAAAAAGGGACTAAAGAGAAATCAGCGAGTTCCCAAGCCGAAACCCTGAGTCTGGCCCCCTGCTTCTCTTCATCTTCAGGATGCCGAAGGTTTCGCGCGGAAATGTGAACCCGTCCCCAATTGCTTTCATTCTCCCCAAAAAGGATTCCTCGTCACTCTTTTTACCCGTTATATGTACAGCTTGCGGCCAGTCCCTGCAGTGTCTTGTTGTCTGAGATGATGTCGTGGGGAATGAGTAGGTATGACCAGGGCTTTCCGCCATGTTTCAATTCATGAGCGGTCGCTTGTTTGCACCATTCGAGAGCGGCTTTTGCCTTTGCTTGCACTTCTTCATCTGCCATTTCGGCAGCGCTCTTTGTTTCACAGAGGAACTTGGCCGATTTTGTTTCCGCTACAAAGTCAGGCTCATAGGATGCATCACTTGTGTAGTGAATCTGAAGATGTCCCTTGGCTGGCTTGAACCACTTCAGCACTTCCCTGTCATTCTCAAGAATCATAGCAAACCGGCGCTCCGGATCCGAGTCAAACTTCT
Source organism: Deltaproteobacteria bacterium (assembly GCA_016875195.1). GTDB lineage: Bacteria > Desulfobacterota > BSN033 > BSN033 > UBA1163 > RBG-16-49-23. The sequence goes on along the minus strand of VGRY01000004.1, from coordinate 81,664 downwards.
GGACACGGTAAAGGCATCTTTTGAATCCACTAAAAAGCATCTTTCGAATGTCATGTTTATCGGTCACTGGCGTCCGGAAGTCCCGCTCTCCTTCACCGGTTGGAGCAGAATAGTTATTAGGCCGGAGCGTCATAAACCCTTTGCTCACACGTGCCTCATAAGAGGCTGCCTTTTCCTCATAATGATCTTGCATCTGCGCATGGACCAGGTTGACCAGTGCCTGCTGATGGTATTGGAGGACATTAACTACTTCTTCCTCGCTGTTGAGGTAGGACCGAAGGTGGGTCACAACCTGACCGGCCAGTTTGTAAAGCAACTCCGCATGATCGTCGTAACAGAGGTCGTTGAAGTCGATGAGACCCCGGACAAGGTAGTCTTCGAGACGTTCTTCCGGCAGGATGCCGGTGCCGCTCATCAGCCGGTGTTGCTCTCGACGATGCAGTTCCTGGATGAGAATTTCGTTATCTACCGGCAGAAGACGAATGGAGGATAGATTAAGGATGAATTCCTGGTATCCCCGAGTTACCTCGCCGACTGGCTGGACGGTGATACGTGGAATATCAATGGAAAGCTCATTGCGGAGGCTAATTATTGAAGCCACTACCTTGGCCACATCCACTCTTTCACCGATCCCTTCCAGTTCCTTCTGGACAGGGGCGATTGTCTTCGTGACCTTTTCAACAATCTGCTGCTGGATCTCGGGCTTGGTCAGGTCAGAGGAGCGTGGCAACCGCTCAAACTCCCTCCGGATAACTTCGAGTGTAACCTTCGCGGCCTCCTGTTCCTTCGGATTCCCAAAGAGGGTTGCCTGTTTTCCGTCGCCTCCATAAGTGGGTAAACCTTCGGCAATACGGTTCATAATTTCAGGCTCAGCCACATAAACTCTATTTCTTTCTTCGGTAATATGGACAACCTTCAAGCCACCCCTGATGATGGAATCAGGGCTATTGGCATAATCCACGATCTCCTGGAACTTGTCATGTGAGACGATGGTCAGCCGGTCTACCGCACCCACTCCTGTCCTCTTTCCATAAGGGAGGCGTAGCCCGCGGCCAATGGACTGCTCAACCAGTGTCTTTGAATTTGCAGCTCGGAGCGGAACGATGGTATAGAGGTTCGTAACATCCCATCCTTCTTTCAGCATATTGACATGGATCACAATTTCCGTGGGGTTTTCGGGTTTCTCCACGTTGATAAGCTGTTCGATGGTCTCGTCTCTTTCCTCCCCGCTCTGTTTGGAGTGGACCTGGATGACCTTCCCCTTGTAACGGCCCTCAAAGAATGTTCCATCTTCGATTATCTTCATCAGGGAATTTGCATGGTCCGTATCACGCGCAATGACCAGCAGAAACGGCTTTACAATGGGCTTGCTATTCTCACGGGCGTAGATTTCCAGCTCAACCTTTGTGTTTTCATGAATTCGCACTCCATCCTCAAGCTTCAGTCGTTCCAACCCGGCATCATCGTAGTTGCGAATATCAAAGTTTTCGCGAGTGGCAACAGCAGGCTCTTTAACAAATCCGTCTGACATTGCATCAGAGAGCGGATAGCCATAGATGACATTTCTGAAGGGCTCCGGAGTACCTCCCTTTTCGATCTGAGGCGTTGCCGTAAGCTCAAGTCCCAGGATCGGCTTAAGCTCGCTGATGGCCTTCATGCCTGCTGATGCCCTGTAACGGTGTGATTCATCCATCAGGAGCACCAGATCATTTAGATTGGCTAAATATTGAAAATAACTCTGACCAATATATTCCTGGAGTCGCCGGAACCGCGGGATGTTACTCTTGATGGCACCTTTCGGTGTTTCCGTACTGGTGATCTTGGAGATGTTAAAAATGTTAATATGCACAGGGCGTTCCCATTCTATGCCTGGCAGAAAATCCTTTTCCCGGATGCCCCGGCCACTCTCGTAGTTGTCGCCGGTAATGATCTCGGGCGGGGTGACGGCGAACTCTGCAATGCCCTGGAAGACATACTTTGGCGTATTGGGAGTAAAATCTGTAATGAGCTTATTGTAGATGGTGAGATTGGGTGCAAGCACAAAGAAGTGCCGGATATCCCTGGTCCTAAACAGATATGCGATGAAGGCTCCCATGAGTCGGGTTTTGCCAACTCCGGTTGCCAGCGCAAAACAAAGGGATGGGAAATCGCGCTCAAAGTCAGAGACCGAAGGAAATTCCGACTGAATTACCTGTAGTGCCTGGACGATGTCAGCGTTTTTCTCAAGAGGGATGATGTCGCAAACCCTGTTGAGAATCTCAAGCGATATGCGTTGCGGCGGACGGAGACTCAGACGACTGGCAATTCCATTCACATGGGGGTTCATGAGTTTCTCCCGGTATTAGGGGATTTTCCAAATTGTCTGAGTTCACGCCGCAACTCCGCTTGAAGTTCTGCTTCTGTCGGTAGATATAGTTTGTAGCGACTGGCAAAGATTTTTTTCTGTTGGTTCGGGCCAAGGGTGTAACGGACCACCGCGTCGTTTTTATCTGTGCAAAGGATCAATCCCAGCGCGGGATTATCTCCCTTGGTCCGACGCTCTCGGTTATAGTAATTGACATACAATTGGAGTTGTCCCAGGTCTTGGTGGGTAAGTTTACCGACCTTGAGATCGATGAGCACGAAGCACTTAAGGATCGTGTGGTAGAACACCAGATCGACATAAAAGTGGTCTCCGTCAAGCGTAATCCGTTCTTGCCTGGATACGAAAGCAAACCCCTTGCCTAACTCCAATAGAAATGCCTGAAGGTTTTTGATCAGGGCTTGCTCCAGATCGGATTCCACGAGCCTTGGCGATTCGGGCAAGCCGAGGAACTCCATGACGACCGGATCCTTGAAGACATCGACAGGCCGTTGTATCGCTTGCCCCTTTGTGGCCAGCCGCATCAGGCCTTTCTTGTCCTTGCTCAGCGCCAAGCGTTCATACAGGAGACTGTTGATCTGCCGTTCCAGTTCCCGGGTGGACCAGCTATTCCGAAGGGCTTCGATCTCGTAGAACGCCCGGGCACCTGCCTTTTCTACACGGAGCAGCGTGCGATAGTGAGTCCAGGACAGATTCGGGTGGAGGCGGCCGGGTTGCCAGGACTCCCTATGTAGTATGTAGCCTTTTTCCCTTGCAAGGTCTTCCGACGGCGCACTCTTTGATTCCGTACGCAGCGCGTTCGAAATGTGGCCATTTCTTATTGAGGTAATTGCGAAAATCGAACGCAATGCGTTCGATTTCTGAATATCTATTAATAGGGGATATTCCATATAAAAATTTCGGCAGTATTCGAGATTTCTTACTGACCATCCTTTTTCACAATCCTTTGTCAGACGATCTGCGAGATCTTTGAGGAGTTTCTCCCCATACCCGGCTCTTCGTTTCCCCCTCTGCTCCTCTTCAATGATCTCGCGTCCGATCAGCCAGTTGGCCATAACCTGGGTTGTGTTAACCGACCTGGCCACACTGGTCCTGGCCGATTCCAGAATCTGCCGGATTCGCTCGTACAAGGGCATCCTCTTCTTTTCCGGCAAATTTGCCGGTTTCCCCATCATGACTAATCCTCCTTGCCAAAGAGTTGTAGCTGACCTGGTTCTGGTGGCGCCTTAGGCAGGTTCTCCACTTGGAGGCTGTAGTCGTCTGTTCCCCATTCGCAACGGCTCATAACCGCCTTGGGGATTTTCTTGACGGTGAGATTGGGGAAATCATCGAGGTTCTTTATACGAAAAGCCCCGCACATGATGAGCAAGCTCCGGCTTTCGCCCACCTCGTCCGAAAGTCTTTGGAACTGTTCACGGGTCAGCGTCTGCGTGGTAATGTAGATAAAATCATTCTCAGTGGAATGGCCATGCTGCCAATAGACTTCCTCACTTGGGGCATAAGTGAATCCCTCAAGCTTGCAGATAGCCTCAGCAAGCATAGCGGCATTATACTTCTTGTTGATAATCCAATTCCCAAACTGGTCCTTCTCAAGCAGCGAGGGACCAAGGCGGTAGTACCGGAACCCTCCACCACCTTTCCAGCCAACAGCTTCCGTAATTCCGCCTTTATCCGTACCATCAATAACCTTCTTCATACGAGGGATAATGTGCGTGTGACAGTGTTCCCCCAACTCCACCATAATCCACCGCCGCCCCATCTTATGCGCTACCGCCCCAGTTGTACCAGATCCAGCGAAGGAGTCTATCACCCAATCACCCGGATTAGATCCCAATTCGAGAACCCGTTTAAGTAAACGCTCAGGTTTCGGGGTATCGAAAACTATCTCATTATTGAAGGCTTTTACTTCGAGTTTTGCCTCATGATTATGACCTACTTCTTCTTGTAACCATATCGTGTTTGGTGGACGTGTTGGATTGTCCTCCAAATATTGTTTTACGTAGATTTCCCAATGTGCCTCTCTCTTCACAAACTCAAGAATATCTAAGTTCGCTGGAATGGTTTCTTTTTTCCAACGCCACCGTCCTTCTGTTCCATCAGGTTTTACCGGCCACACTTGTCTCCCATCCGGTGCTTCAATCGGATACCACATGGAAGGGCGGTCTTCTCTTCTTGATTCCGAGCCCTCTTTACGCAATGACCGCCGCCGGTAATATTTACTGTTTTTCTCGTCAAAATAGTTGAATTGCTGTGCATTCTGCTCCTTTGAAAGCTGCTTCACTGAGAAGGCTTCACTCTTGCGATAGACCAAGATGTGGTCATGACTCGCACTGAAACCCGTTGCATCCATCCTTTCACTATAAACTTTTTGCCAGATGCAGTTAGCAACAAAGTTAGTCCTTCCAAATATCTCGTCACAAAGTACTTTCAGATAGTGAGCCTCGTTATCATCAATGGTTATCCAGATTGCCCCATCTTCACGTAGTAGTCTCTTTAGCAATTCAAGGCGGTCACGCAATAAGGACAACCAGATTGAATGTTCAAGACCATCGTCGTAATGTTCGAATGCGCTTCCTGTGTTATACGGTGGATCAATAAAAACGCACTTGATCTTTCCTGTAAACTCCTGCTCCAGTGCTTTCAAAGCAAGGAGGTTATCCCCAAAGATGAGGCGGTTGTCGAAAATATCGTGATCTGTGACTCGGTGTGGAGCGTGATAGGATTTCTCCTGGTCTTCAAGAAGGATGCGCGGCTCCAGCCGCGGCCGGTTCTCCTTCCCAATCCACGTCAGCTCAAGTTTTTGTTTCGTAACCATTGGCGCAAAACCTTGTCCTTCATTACAGCGTTGGAGATAATAATGGGTTTTTATGAATCACTGCTGCGTCGATCTTGTCGTGGAGTATCTTTATTAAATCCATCTCGCGTTCCAGGGCATGAAAGAATTCATCCAGCTTGCATAGGATGATCACCTTGTCCCGTAGAGCCTCTTTGCAATCCAGAATCGCCGGGGCAGAGTAATCTGAGTAAGAGATGAAAATTCCTCCAGCTAAGCCTCGGCTAAACACTCGGACAAGATGTGATGCGACTTTATCGCGCCCAAGTGCCTCTTGTTCCCACTTTACCTCTACCAAAAAAAGCTGTCCCCTGATTTGGACAACACCGTCAATTTGTTCAATAATCCCACTCCCAGCATCTCCTTTTAGGGTGATGGCCTCCGACACTGAAATGCCACAATATTTGAAGTAACGGTTAAGCACTGCTTCTACAGCCTTTCCGCGTTTGTAGGGATTTGGTTCCCCAAACAGAGCGAAAAAACCCTGCTTAATCTCTTGGAACTCTTGCTGCCGCTTACGCAATACTTCAGCCTTTCTTGTCTCCTCTGCCAGTCTCTGCTTGCGTTCGTATTCCCTCTCTAAGTTAATACGTGTGAATGAGTCTTTGACGTTTACAAGTTCACGAATCTGGGCTACCAGGCCCCTGGCCGGAGCTTGATCAGGTTCCCAGCACACAGAGAAATCTTGAAACTCTGTGACGCGCTTTAATAGCTCTCGCCTCTTACGAAGACTGCGTTCCCCTAATTCGTTGAGCTTTTTCAAAATTTCCTGGGTAACGATGTGCTTCTTGAACGATTCCCGTTTTGTTTTTAGTAAAGCCTCATAAGGAGACAGAAGACCATGACTAACTCCTGCACCTTGAAAAAATAGGAGGAGATCCTTCTTTGTTTTGCAAAGCCGGGGCAAAACCTCAGTTAGAAGACCCAGAAGATCAGGGGGATATTGAAAAATAATATCCAGTGAATAGCCTATATTTTCCATCACACTATTTACCTACTCCACAGAATGGATTCTGTCAATCTGGTGACAAAACCGGATATCCCGACCGTCCAGTGTTTATAAGCGACATTGGTCAAAGCAAAGAGCCCCATTCCCGCGAAACCTGGAAAACACTGGATTCCGGGTCAGGCCCGAAATGACAAACTACAAGAGACTTAGGTCATCATTTATCTTCGACTATCTCCCAATACCCGCCCTTGTCTGGTCCAACTCGGTTGAGGTGGCCTTCTCGTTTGAGTTTCGAAATAAGCTTTTCCACTGCTCGTGGAGAGATGCCAACCATCTCACCTATTTCACGGGCGCTTATTCGGCGATTTCCTCGGATCACTTCAAGTATTTTCTCCGAACTTTTCTCCGTACCTTTCTCCGAACTTTTCTCCGAACCTTTCACCGAACCGGGTATTTCCTCTTTCGGAGGTCTTCTCAAAGTGATAGTAAAGAACGTATCATACTTGATCTCCGGCAAAGGCAATCCCGCGGCCTTCATAGAATCCTTCATTCTCTGAATCCCCGTTCCCGCTCTTTCCACCTTGTCCATTCTGTAGAAAAGATCGGCAATAATCTCGTTTCTTCTTACGGATATCCTGCCAAAATCTTTTTCCTGCAATCCTCTCGGCAGACCTCCTGGATTTGTAATCTCGACCCGGTCGTCATATATCTCCACCATCAGACTTGTGCCCCGGATACTGTAATCGCGATGGACAATGGCGTTGACGACAGCTTCACGTATAGCTTCGAGGGGAATTTCATAGACATCTTCCCGATTCACGCCTCTTATGATGCTTCGCCTGTTGAGGTGTTTTTTGAAGAAGAACACGGCGGCATTAAATTGGGTTAAAAGGTCATCCTGAATATCTTGCCGATCATAGATGTGGACCTTCTCTCTTCCTTTGAAAGCAATCAGCGTCATCTGTGCCTGAAGGACAAACCTGCGGACATTTTCTGCGAAAAAGAGGACCCCTGCGTTCGTAATGCGCCCTTCTCTGGACACGTTTAAACTAGAAAGTAAATCTTCAGGGGATATCCGTTTAAGAGATATATCTGCTTCTTTTAAGAAGTCCTTGATCTTCTGTTTTGAAATATCGCCCCACGTAATACCCTTGTTGATTCTTTCTTCAAAGGGGAGTGTCTCACCGTTTTGAAACATGATACGCAATTCGTGATTTGTCATTTTTGGGGTGGTTCCATCCAGTCGCCTGAAGTATCCAGATTTACAGCAGTAAGGCTTTTCTTCTCCTTGCGGAACTTCAACAGAGACGACATCGCCTAGTTGTTTCAAGTTGACCTGGATTGGTGGGCTGCAATTCCGGGTAATCGAATTGATCCGTGCTTTCAGATCGTTTGTCAACTTTTCTCCAGAGATCGTTCGGTCATCCTTAACGCCAAGAAAAATGGACCCTCCCTTTGTATTCGCAAAAGCCACGATATCCTCATCGATTCTTGGAGTGAAGCGCTCCTTGAATTCAACTGTAAGGCCTTCACCCTCCTGAATCAGCATATTAATCGTATCAATATTCATCATCGGCTTATTCCAGAAGCAGTTTGAAGTAATCTCAAAACACGCCAACTCATCGACTCTGGCTGCGACTCTAGCCGTATCTTTAGCTGTGACTCTGGCTGCGGCTCCAGCTTCAACTCGCCAGTTTTGAGCAACTGTCGTAATTCTTTGAGGCTAACCGGAATGTTGGGAATCATGTTAGTCTCCACCGTATCGTGAATAGCATGGTCATCGAAGTGCGCTGCTTCAACTTGTCTTCAATTTCAGCGATCAAGCGTTCACGCTGACGGTCAATTTCATCCTGGGCATCAAATAAAGCACGGCGCTTGCCATTGCGCTGCTGCTCAAGCGCTTTGACCTGCTTCTGCCCTGCCAATTTATCTTCCAGCGTAAGAGCAGCAGTAGCTGTGCGGCGAGCCTCTTTGATTTGCCGGTCAAGGTCTTTTATTTCCTGCTCAAGACCGACTTTCAGGTCGTCTGCCCAACCGTGGAGTTTCTCCGCCTCGGCTTCGAAAATAGCTGCATTACGTTGGGATATGACCTGTTGAATTACCTCCCTGTGTTCATTGATTTCTGACTCGAGGATCGGATGTTCGGGAAATAAAGACAGCGGATTCCCCACTTTGGCCGACAAGGTGAAGAATCGTCGGATAACCTCCTCCTGTAAGGGTACAAATTTTCTAAAAAATGGGAATCACCCAGGAAGTTGCCCTCTTTATACCAAAAATTCAATTTTATGGCAATTACAAATGATTTCACTTCATCCAAAAGGAATTAGGAAAAATGGAGGAAACGAGGAAGCCGATAACTCTTGAAGGAAAATCGAGGGATATGAAGTTGGTAGCGAATCAGATTCTTTGGAAAATGGACCTCAAAAAAACCACAAAGAGTAAGTTTTTCCTCTTTGACGGGTTTTTCATTTCATGGACGACGGAAAAACCCTAACCTTTCTCAGGCAAAAGCCCACTGGTATAAAGATTTCTGAAATTTTTCCAGAAATCTTCACGCTCCGACTTGACAAAATCCTCTTCTTTCCTCTATTTATAGTATTACACCGATACAACGATGTATCAAAAGGACAGGGGTGTTCGAAGGGGCATCCCTGTTTTTATAATAGGATAAGCGTCAGTCGGTTATCGGTGACGATGCTCGTATCGAAATTAGAAGCAGGAAGCTCGATTCTCGAAAAAATCCGAGCCTCCAGTTTCAACAAACAAGCTTCGATACGAGTTTCGACAACGACTAACGTTAATTTCAATTAAAAGATATGGTTATTGTTACCGTTGCCATTAGACGAAACCTTTGCTTTACGAGTCATCGGAGGTGCTTATGAAAAAGACAAAATACAATGTGGCGGTCGCGGGTGCTACGGGCGCCGTGGGAAATGAGATGGTATCCATTCTCGAGCAGAGAAATTTTCCTGTGGACCGGTTAAAACTTCTTGCCTCAACCCGGGGAGCAGGTACCAGGATGGAGTTTAAGGGAAAGGAATACGCCGTTGAGGTGATGGATGAAAACTCCTTTGCCGGAATGGATATCGGACTCTTCTCTCCTGGTGGATCGGTCAGCCAGAAGTTTGCTCCCGTTGCAGGAAAAGCAGGCTGTGTGGTCATTGACAATACAAGTGCGTTCCGTATGGATCCAGAGGTTCCCCTGGTCGTTCCAGAGGTTAATGCCCATGCCGTCGCCGGCTATCCTAAAAAGAATATCATCGCCAATCCCAACTGTTCGACCATTCAGATGGTCGTAGCGCTGAAGCCCATCCATGATGCGGCAAGGATCAAACGGATCGTCGTCTCCACCTATCAGTCGGTCTCCGGTACGGGAAAAAGGGCAATCAAGGAGCTGGAGAGTCAGGTTCTGTCCATCTACAACCAGCAGGAGATCAAACGGGAGGTCTATCCTCATCAGATCGCCTTCAATTGCTTACCCCATATCGATGTCTTCCTCGAAAACGGTTACACTAAAGAGGAGATGAAGATGGTCAATGAGACGAAGAAGATCCTGGAGGATGATTCCATCCGCGTCACTGCCACCACGGTCAGAGTCCCTGTTTTTTACAGCCATTCGGAATCGGTCAATATCGAAACCGAGAAGAAACTGACAGCAAATGAGGTGAGAGAAATCCTCTCCAAGGCTCCTGGCGTGGTCGTTGTCGATAATCCGAAGAAGTCCGAATACCCCCTGGCCATTAACGCGGCTGGAAAGGATGAGACCTTTGTGGGAAGGATTCGTGAGGATGAGTCTATCCCTAATGGAATCAACATGTGGGTCGTTTCAGACAACATCCGGAAGGGCGCTGCGCTCAATGCCGTCCAGATCGCAGAGGTCCTGATACAGAAGTATTTGTAAAGGCAAGAACCGTAATGTAGCGTCGGCATTAATCGCTGACGCAAATTTAATCGCCCCCAGTAAATGGGGGCGCTACTACATAGGAGGATAATCAATGAAAAAAATATTCTGGCTCATTTTGACGGCCTTTCTTTTCATCTCTTGGATCTCACCAGGCCATGCCGCCAAAACCCCTTACAAGATTGGGGTCAATCTTGAGCTGACCGGGCCGTGGGCAGAGGTTACCAAGACGTTGAAGAATGCCATGGTCCTGGAAGCGGAGAGAATCAATAAAATGGGAGGAATCGACCGCCATCCCCTTGAGTTGATCTTTGAGGATAACGGCTTCGATGTGAGCAGAGCTGCGGCCAACATGACCAAATTCACCAAGGACAAGGAGATTCTATTGGTCGTTGGTCCTTTTGAAGACAATCTCCAGGCTACGACCCGTGCCATCGCTGAAAGGGAGAAGATCACCAATATCATCATCTGTCCCTCCAACCCTATGGTCCGGGGCTTAAAGCAACAATGGGCCTTCAATATCGCCCAGAACGATATCATCGTCTCTCAGAAACTGGTGGATCTCTCGATCGCCAGAAAATATAAGAAGGTTCTGGTCTTTCATGGTGCATGGCCCCTGGCCCAGAGTTTGGCTGAGAATTTTAAAAAATTTGGAGAGGCAAAGGGGATCAAAGTGATCGTCTCCCCGGAAACTCATAAACCCGGAGATATTGATGTGACGCCCCAGCTTACCAAGATCAAGCCCATTCTCCAGAAGGAGAAAGTGGATGCCTTTTATGCCTGCACAGGTGGCCCTCCAGGCCCCATCATTACAAAGAACTTAAGGGCCCTTGGGATGAAGACCCCTGTCCTCGGAACTCATGCCTTTGGTTTTGGTTTCATCATTGCCCTGGGTGGAGAAGCCATGGAGGGTGTGGAGTTTCCCGCTGCCAAACCTGTGGTCTTTGACCAGCTTGATGAAAATGATCCCGCGAAACCCATCAACATTGACTTTGATAAACGGTGGAAGGAGCGTTATGGAACACCCTCCGATCAGATCGCCGGTTACGGCTATGATACCATCGGCCTGATTGTCGATTCCATGAAACGTATTAAGGGAAAGGTGACCCGTTCCAGCCTGAGAGATGCTTTTGAGAACACGAAAGGTTTTAAGGGTACGCATGGAATTTATCAGTTCAGTGCGACGGAGCATGACGGTCTGACCAAAAAGGATATGGTCTTTGTCCGGATCGAAGGAGGGAAGTTTAAAAGAATTCAATTCCCTGGCATTGAATAAAGGTTGAAGAAAGAAGAGAATAGAGATAAATATAAAGGGTGGATGGCTTCATGGCTCCACCCTTTTATTTTACCAACGGATGGCATCATCATTTGACTATCAGACGGTAAGACTACTCGACTAAAGACTAAATAATGGACCTCTGGCAAACCATCCCTCAACTCCTCATATCCGGAATCACCTTCGGAGCCATCTATGCCCTCGTTGGGTTGGGGTTTGTCACAATTGCAAGAGCCTCCCAGATCATCAATTTTGCCCAGGGGGAGTTTGTCATGTTAGGAGGTATGACGACCTTCTTCTTTCTCAGAGGGGTCCATCTCCCCTACCCTCTGGCTGCGCTTTTCGCCATTCTGATCGTCATCCTTATCGGCTTCCTTCTTCATCTCCTCGTCATCTATCCTTTGCGAAAAGCCTCCCTTCCCATCCTCCTCATGGCCACACTCGGCGCTGCCCTCTTTCTGAGCAGCACGAGCGCACTCCTCTTTGGTACTCTTCCAAAGGCCCTGCCACCATTTTCAGGATCTGGACTTTTCGAGATAGGGAAGGTCTCCATCCACGCCCAAAGCCTGTTTGTCATGGGAGCCACCTTCCTGGTTCTTCTCTTCCTCTATTTTCTTTCCCAACGCACCCTGCTTGGAAAAGCAATGGAGGCAAGCTCAACCGATCCCCTCGGCGCTGATCTTTCAGGGATTTCGAGAAATCTGATGATCTTTCTCGCTTTTGGTGTCAGCGCAGGAATTGGTTCTATCGCAGGAATCTTTATCACACCCATCTTCTATGTGAGTTATCATTCCGGGACCCTCATTGGACTGAAGGGATTTATCGCCGCAGTCTTAGGAGGTTGGGGAAAGCATAGCGGCGCCATTCTCGGAGGGTTTGCCCTCGGAGTGGTGGAATCTCTGAGTGTCGCTTTCATCCCCTCGGGATATAAGGATGCAATCGCTTTTATTGTTCTGCTTCTCATTCTCTACATAAGACCGAAGGGGATCTTGGGTTCACCCTTTATCGATAGCCGGCGATGGTAAAACAATTTCAAAAAGAATTTAGAAAAAGAGATCTCGTTTACTCAATAGCCCTGTGGTTTCTCTCTCTGATCATTCCCGATCCACAGCTCCACTACAGGAGGGAGTACCATTTCAGAAAGAGAGACCTCTTCTACTTCCTGACCCTTCTGTTACTTCCTTTGATCTGGTCAGATGCGCATTTTCACCATCTCATGGTTCTATCAGGAATTCACGGAATTCTGGCTCTGGGGCTGACTCTCTTTTTAGGTTATGCCGGGCAGATCTCGCTCGGCCATGCCGCCTTTTTCGGAATCGGCGCCTATACGACAGCCATCCTCACCACCCGTTACGGCGTTCCCTCCTTCTTCGCTTTCTGGGCATCGGCCCTTATTGCCTCTTTCTTCGCCTGGCTCATCGGAAGACCCCTCCTGAAATTGAAAGGATATTTTCTGGCCCTGGCCACGCTGGGCTTTGGTGAAATCTTTCTCGTCCTGGTGAGAGAGTCTCCAACACTCACCGGAGGTGTGATTGGAATCTTCGATATCCCCTTCTTCTCTCTGGCCGGATTTGTCTTTGACACCTATCTCAAGCAATACTATCTGATCTGGGGAGTTCTATCAGGACTGGTTCTCTTCTCTAAAAATCTGATTCGCTCAAAGATGGGGCGGGCTTTTTTGGCAGTTGCCGCAAGCGAAGATGGTGCATCTGTCATTGGAATTGATGTGGCCCGGATCAAGCTCGGGGTCTTTGTCATCGGAGCGGCCTTTGCCGGACTGGCAGGAAGCCTGTTTGCCTCTGTGATGTCAACAGCCAACCCCGAGACCTTCAGCCTCAACCTCTCCGTCCTCATCGTCATGATGGTCATTCTCGGAGGAATGGGAAATCTTTATGGCCCCATTGCAGGAGCTATCTTTCTTACCTTTCTGATCAATGGGCTCAGCCGTTATCAGGAGTACAGCCTCCCCATCTACGGAGTGATCCTGATCCTGCTGCTCATCTTCTTTCCGGATGGAATCGGAACACGGTTGAGGGTCAGATTGATCTACCTGATCAGCTACCTGGGGAGAAAGAAGCGAAGGGAAAAGGTGGAACTCTGATGCTTCTCAACGTGGAAGAGATCGTGAAAAATTATGATGGCATCAGGGCATTAAACCGGATCTCCCTTCAGGTACGAAAGGGAACCGTAAAGGGATTGATGGGTCCCAATGGAGCTGGAAAGTCCACGCTCTTCCATCTCATCAGTGGAATGGAGAGGCCCGATTCCGGTAGAATCTCTTTTAAGGATAAGCAGATTACCGGCCTGCCAATCCATGAGGTCTCTCGTCTTGGGGTGGGAAGAACATTTCAGACGCTTCAGGTCTTTGGGAATATGACGGTTGTTGAGAATGTTCTGACCGGAATGCATGTGAGAATAAGAGGAGGGATTCTCTCTTTTGGCCTTTCTCTCCCATGGACCCGAAAAAGGGAAGAGGCAGCAATGGAAGAGGCCAAAGAAATCCTGGAACACCTCGGCCTCTTTGGACGATGGAAATGGTATGCCTCTCAGCTCTCCTATGGTGAGCAGAAGAGACTGGAGATTGCCCGCGCTCTTGCCGCAAAGCCGGACCTTATCCTTCTCGATGAACCTGCCGCGGGTTTGACCTATCCGGAGGCAAAGCAACTGGCTGAAAACCTATCCCGTCTGAGAGAGGCCGGATTCACTCTTTTTCTGATTGAACACCATATGGGAATGGTAATGGAGATTGCGGATGAAGTGGCGGTCCTCAACAACGGTGAACTCCTTGCCGAAGGACCTCCGGATATTGTGAAAAAAGACCCCGGAGTGATCGAAGCTTATATGGTAAGAAAATAAAATATTGGGTTAAGGTTAGGGCAAGGAGGCCAGTTTCGTCTTGGGGTAAAGGCAATGGTTTTAAATCATTAGCCCTAACCCATTGTCCTTCTACCAAACTGGCTTCATAGCCTTCACCTCTTCACTTTGCCTGAAAGGACATTTTCATTATTCAAGGGTGAAGAACCTTTGACGATGGATTTTATAGACTAAAGAGCAATGCTTCAAATAAGAAAACTGACTGTCCATTACGGTCCATTGCCTGCCCTCAAGGAGGTCTCCCTTGAAATTGTTAGAGGAGAAATCATTGCCTTGATCGGTCCAAACAGGGCGGGGAAAACTACCCTGCTTCTCACCCTCTCCGGAATCACTGAAACGACCGAGGGGAGAATCACCTTTGAAGAAGAGGACATCACTAATCTTAATCCTCATCAGATCGTATCAAAAGGGTTGATTCATATCCCCCAGGGCCGACACATCTTTCCTACCCTCTCTGTCCTCGACAATCTCCTCTTGGGCGCTTATGTAAAGAGAAAAGAAAAGGGCGAAATTGAAAAAGGCCTCGAAAGCGCTTATCGCCTCTTTCCGAAATTGAGTGAGAGAAAAGATCAGAGAGCTGGGACGCTGAGTGGCGGCGAACAGCAGATGCTGGCTATTGGTAGAGCAATCATGGGAAGGCCTAAGTTATTGATGCTGGACGAACCCTCTCTGGGCCTTGCGCCCCGGTTCATTGAAGAGATCTTCGCCACCCTGAAGAAGATGAATCAGACTGGCTCTACCATTTTCATCGTCGAGCAGGAAATTCCTCTCACCCTCTCTATTTCCCACCGCGGCTATATCATCCGAAACGGCCGTATCCTTAAAGAAGGAGCACCCTCGATACTTCTTGAGAGCCAGGAGGTCAAGGATCTCATTAGTATTTAAAATAATGAGATATTTTACCTCCCTTTGGCAAAGGGAGGCAGGAGGGATTTTAAAAAGTTTATTTTCGACAATAAGACTATATGACGATACGACTACTCGACTACCAACCCTTTCAACCCTGTCTTCTCCATCATGAACTCATAAAAACCTTCATCATCCAGTCGTAACCGTTCTCCCAAAAGCTCCTTCACAAAGGGACCCTTCGCATAGACTGCCTTTGGAGAGTCTGAGAGCACAGCTTCAACAATGAGATCAGCAATCAACTCTGGTCCCGGAACCGTAACATTCGTGAACAATTTTCCCATACCGGCGCCATACGTCTGATACACAGTCTTGTAATCAGGATCAGTTCTCGAAAGAAGATCCCCTGTCAATCGGTTGGCCGTCTCATTAAATTCACTGCCGATCACTCCCGGTCGGATGGTTATGACACGAATACCGAAAGGTCGCACCTCCATTCTCAGGGCATCGCTGATCGCCTCGACCGCATGCTTGGTTGCGGAATACGGGCCACTCGTGGGAAAAGGAAATTTCCCCACGATGGAGCTGAGGTTGACGATCGTCCCTTTCCTCAAACGACGCATTCCTGGAAGACAGGCCTGCGTGATCTTAATGAGCCCAAAGAGATTGACCTCAAAGAGGTTCTTCACCGCAGAGATTGAAACATCCTCAATAGCTCCCCGGAGGCTAAACCCCGCATTGTTGATAAGCACGGTAATAGGTTCTGAGAGATTGGACAATTCTTTACAAAAATCCTCCATAGCCTTAGAATCAGAAAGGTCCACCGGTCTTGGAATGATATTCGAATTCTGCCTTGCCAGTTCATCGAGACGTTCTTTTCTCCGTGCCGCCGCAATTACTTGAAAGCCTTCTTTAGCCAGCTTGATGGCTGTCTCCCTTCCGATCCCGCTGCTCGCTCCCGTCACCAGCGCCTTTCCCTTTGTCTCCATCTCTATCCCTCCAGATTGAAATTTTTATCTCATTCTAACAGAACCAATCTCAAAATGTGAAGCCTTTCCTGTGCATGTTACCCATCCCCTGCCATAACCAGATATGGGAGTGGGGAGGTTTCAATACTCTTAACTATTGTAATTACAATATTTGTCATAACATCGTTTTTTTGATATATTAACCGCACTTATATAAGTTTCTTATAAGAACGTAAACTATGACTGGGGACACCCCCCGCATTGCAATTTAGAGATGAACCTGGTTTAGAGAAAACTTCAAAGCTGAGAGAGAAATCATGAAGAAAGAAGTCAAGTCATTGAAAAGACAAATTCTTCCTAACATTCTACCGGAGATTCGTTCTTTAATAGAAATGTCCCGCCACCATGCAGCGGTTACGGCTAATTTGGCTCTGGTCAATCTCTATTGGAACATCGGACGGATCATCACACAGGACATCCAGAAGAATGAAAAGAGGGCGGGATATGGAGAAAAACTGTTAAAGGAATTGTCCCAACCTTTATGTATTGAATACGGTAGAGGTTATTCTCGCGCGAATCTGCAAGATATGCGCCGATTTTTTGAAGCTTTTGAGATTTGCCAGACAGTGTCTAGCAAATCTTCACTTGGGCTCCCCTCGGTTGAAGCAGAGGCAAAGATTTGCCAGACACTGTCTAATCAATTTCCCAATGAAAAAATTCTACAGGCAGTGCCTGTTGAATCCCCAGATCGTATCTTGGTTGACTTTCGCCTACACTTCCATCTGGGATGGTCTCATTATAGGCTACTACTCGGCCAGAACGATTACCTTAAACGAAAATTCTATTTTGGACAAACCGCGACAAAACGATGGTCTGTCAGGGAACTCGAACGCCAAATAAATGGTGCATTATTTGAGCGAGTGGCTCTTTCCAGCAACACCCGCAAGCTCGTCGCCATCGAAAAGAAAAAAGGCCCGCCGGAAGTGGTCCGATATGAGGACATTTTCAAAGATCCCTACGTCCTCGACTTCCTCGGTCTCAAGGGTGCCTATTCAGAGAAAGACCTCGAAGCCGCCATCATCCACAATCTGGAGCAATTCCTGACAGAACTGGGAAGCGACTTCTGTTTTATTGGCCGTCAGTATTCAATGCGGATCGATGATGTAGATTACTTCCTTGACCTCCTATTTTTCCATCGCGGCCTTAGATGCTTAGTGGCCATCGATCTAAAACTCGGTACATTCAGCGCAGCCGATAAGGGGCAGATGGACCTCTACTTATCCTGGCTTAAAGAAAATGAAGTGCGCCAGGATGAGAATGAACCCGTTGGTCTGATTCTTTGTAGCTCAAAAAAGAAACAACACGTGGAGCTTCTTCTTCGCCATGGCCCCCATAAAATGCAAGTGTCAGAATATCTGACGAAACTACCAGACAAGAAACTATTGGAAGAACGGCTGAAGGTTTACAGCAGATTACTACAAGTGGAAGGGGGGGATTAGGCTTTTCCCCGGTGGAGGAGCAATTTCTGCAACAGGTTCATGCAGAATTTAGTCACCTTCGAAGGAAAAGTCCTTGCATTGACGACAATGGAGGAGAAATGCCACAGCTTGCGGTATATAATTAGAGAATCTCTCTAAAGCTTAAGAGGCAGCCTAAATGTTTTTAAGACACTCTTACCCCTCTTTTTCTTGCTAAACCTGTATATCCTGTGTTATTCGTGAAAAAAATTGAGGAGGCACAAAGATGAATGTCCTGATTCTTTACTATTCAAAAGGTGGAAATACCCGTAAGCTGGCAGAAAAGATTGCAGAGGGAGTCAATTCGGTCTCCGGAACTGAGGCCCAATTGAAATCCACTCAAGAAGTGACCAAGGACGATTTTTTAAACGCCGCCGGGATCATCGCAGGCTCTCCGGTCTATTTCGGGGGGATGGCCTGGGATTTGAAACGGATCTTCGATGAATATGTAGGAATACGAAAAAAGATGGAGAATAAGGTTGGAGCTGTCTTTACCACCTCGGGAGATCTCTCGGGCGGAAAAGAGACGACCATGATCTCTATCATCCAGTGCATGCTCATCTATGGAATGATGATCCTGGGAGATCCCATGGAAGCAACTGGCCATTACGGGGTGTCCTGTGTCGGCGCTCCGGATGATAGAACATCGGAGAATGGGCGCAAATTAGGTAAGCGGGTGGCAGAACTCTGCAAGAAATTGGCTTCCTAACATCGAGTACATCCCCAATGTCAGATAAATATCAAAAGGTAGGTCATCTCCTCCTCATTATTGTTGTATTGACCTGGGGAGCCAATTACGGAATCGTCAAATCTGCCTTTGTGGATTTACCGCCGGTCCTCTTTGGAGCCATCCGATTCACCTTCTGTGGCATTCTGGTCCTCTTGCTCACCTGGAAATGGGAAAAAAGTATTGCGATCAAAAAGAAGGATCTCTGGAAAGTAACATGGGTAGGAAGTCTGGGAATCGGGGTTTATCAAATCCTCTGGTTGGTCGGCCTGAATCTGACTTCAGCCTCCAACTCCGTCCTCATCCTTTCAACCACGCCTCTCTGGGGCGCTCTCTATGTTCATCTCGTTGAGAAGGAATTCGTTGGAAAGAAGCAGTATTTCTATATGTTGCTCTCCCTGGTCGGGGTGATGCTGATCATTCTGAAACCCTCGGTGAGTCTCCGGTTCTCTCCCGATACGCTACCCGGCGACCTGATCTCTTTGATCGCTGCCTTCTTTGCAGCCGTCTTCTTTACCGCCTGGTCAAAACCTCTTCTCAAGATCTATTCCCCGCTTCGTCTGATGGGCTATTGCATGATCATCGGTTCCCTGGTGCTCTGGCTGGCTGTTCCACTTTTAGCAACCCCTGTCGTCCTTAACCAGGTCAGTGCAAAATCATGGTGGGCTCTGGGATATGCCATCCTGATGTCGGGAATCATCGGCCATGTCTCCTATTATGGAGGGATCGACAAACTGGGTGTGACGAAGTCAATGATCTATCTCTACTTCATCCCCTTGGTGGGCATTCTGGTGAATTACCTCTGGATGGAAGAAAAGATCTTCATACAACAGATTCTGGGAGGGGCGCTTATCCTTCTCGGTGTTCACGGCGCCCTCCGCCGGTTAAAAGAGCTCGAACCCATCATTCCCAAACGTGTGGATTCCAGCGCTTCTCACAGAATTGTCTTTTCCCTCTTTTCCCACTCCTTTTTCTTCTGGTGGAGCATGGCGATATGTTTGAGCTCTTCGTCGATCAGTCCATCGATCTCTTTCTTTCCAAACTCCTCCGGAGTGACTTTTTTCATCATGGTGTAGAAGACCACGGAATCTTTTTCAAAAGCCATGGCAAGGTCCAGAGCATCGACGACCGTCTGACATCGGGAAGCCAGTTCATCGATATGCTGATTCTTTAAAAACACATGGCTATCAGCGGTGGACTGGAGGTAGAGGAGAAGTTCCTGGCCAGGATCGAATGTGCTTCCCCGTTTGGCTGAATCTGACAACCCTTCCCTCAACCGGTTAAAGAAACGGATATGTTCCGATTCCCATGTTGCCAGATCGGAAAAAAATTGCTTGACGGAACCATCCGAACTCTTTTTTGCAACGGTCTCATAGAATTCCTTTCCATTGACCTCAATTCGAAGTCCCATTTGAAAAATTTCGTCTGCATTGAAGAAGATCGACATAGTCACTCCTTTCCCGATAAGTACGAGATGGTTTTTAGACGCTCCTCAAGAATCCCAGAAGGTGGCGATTGAACGTCTCTGCTTGCTCCACATTCGAGAGGTGGCGCGCAGAGGGAAGGATAACCAATTTGGAATCCCTGATCCGCTCATGTATTGATTGGGAGGCAGAAACAGGTGTTGCTGGATCGTCCTCACCCACGATGATGAGCGTCGGAAGATTGATCTTGTGAAGGCTCTCCAGATAATTGAGTCTCCGGATCCCAGAGGCACACCCGATATAACCTCCTGGGGATGTGGCTAAAAACTCCTCCTTGATCAGGGTAAACATCGGAGGATCCAATTTGAGATAAGACGGGGTGAACCATCTCTCCATCGTGGTCTCAAGTTGGGACTTCATTCCGATCTTTTGAACACCTTCGATCCGCTCATCCCATATCGGTTGCATCTCTGCGGGGACGACGGCGCCTGTATCACAAAGAGAAAGGCTCAAGAGGCGTTGAGGGTGATTTAAGGCAATGGATTGGCCGATCATTCCACCCATGGAAAGGCCAGCCCAGTGGACCTTTTCAATATTCAGGGCATCAAGCAAACCAATTGCATCCTTCCCAAGAAGTTCAAGTGAGTAAGGGGCTGGAGTTGTCTCAGTTAGGCCATGGCCACGGGTATCATAACGAAGCACCTGATAGTGTAATGTTAACGCCTCCATCTGAGGCTCCCACATCTTAAGGCTGGATGCAAGAGAATGGCTCAACATCACCACCGGTGTATCTTTCTTTCCGGAAATCTCATAATGGATCTTGATACCATTGGCCATGATTATCATCGCTTCCTCCGAAGTTCCTTAGGTGGATTCATTTTGTCTCCCCCATTACCCATTTTCGAATTGATTCGTAAGAGATGATTCCGTTTTTAAGAAAGTAAACCCGTAACGGTCCCACAGTTTGTATCCGGCAACCGAAGCCATTTCTCTCAGGAGTTGGTCTCTGGGGCGAAGAATAAATACCAGTTGACAATTGAGGTATTCTCCCAATTCAATCATCTGGTTGATCGTCCTTGAATTATAGGCGATCTGGTCACGCACCGTCTGTCTCGGTTTCCCTACTCTCCTGGCAGTTGCCGAAGCCTTGCGTCTGCGGATCAGCATTTCAAGCAACTCTTTGAATTGTGAGGTCGAAACAATGATATCTTTCTCACCTTCTTTCTCCCCTTTCATATCATTTCTCCGTTGATAATATGACTGCAAATTACAGTCATATTATCAATCCAAAAGTTACGTGTCAAGACCTTTTAAAAACTTTTTACACAACCGGTGCACATACCAAGGGAGGAGGTTCGACCTTGATAATTTCACTAATCCGTAAGAATGACTGTAAAAAACGGTCATTTTATCAAATTTAGCTTACCGTCTCAATCCCCAAGTCCCCTTCCCTTGAAGAAGGAGAAAACACATCCTTTAACGTCCATGCGTGTTGACACTCTACACATGATTGATTACGTTCCGAATGGTCCTCAATCATAGCGGAGGAGGATACAAAAGGGGGGAAATAATCCAGGTTTAACGGTCAGCGTTGAATTTGCCGGAGGTTGAATGTCGCCGCTAAGAAAAGGGTCCGTTGAATTGCTGTACCTGTCTCAGGAGGAGGTGATTGAAGCAGGAGGCCTCGAAATGGGCAAGACCATAGAAGCCGTCGAAACGGCTTTCCGCGCCTGTGCAAACGGGGAGACGCTTAACCCTCTCAAGACGGTGATCATGTGGGACAAGGATAAGCCTGCGGATGTACGAAGGCGGGTCATTGCCATGCCGTCCTGTATCGAATCGGAGAAAAGGTTTGCGGGGGTCAAGTGGATATCCAGCGCTCCGGAGAATCCAAAAAATATTGGCATTCCCCGCGCAACAGCGTTGATCATCCTCAACGATTACGAATCGGGCGTGCCGCTGTGCGTGATGGACGGGACGATCGTTAGTGCCATGCGCACCGGCGCTATGTCTGGGGTGGGGGCCAAGTATTTGGCCAAAAAGGACAGTCAGACCGTCGGTCTCATCGGAACAGGGGGCCAGGGGAGGACCCAGTTGATGGCTCTGAAAATAGTCCTGCCCCGTTTGAACCGAATACAGGTGTATGACCTCGATTGAGAAAAAGCAGGGAGGTTTGCGAGAGAGATGGAATCAGCTTTATCCGTAAGGGTTATCGTTGTTAAGAGTCCCCAGGCCGTCTTTCAAAAAGGAGACGTCGTCGTTACAGCAACCGTCTCGGACCATTCCTATATCAAACGCTTCTGGCCCGAAAAGGGGTGCCTTTATATCGAAATCTCCGGATTGGACAGCGAAATAGAGGTCATCGCAGCTTTTCAAAAGGTTGTAGTGGATGACTGGGAACAGGCGAAAGATAATCAGCACAATTTGGTGGGAAGGTGTTTCGGTGCCGGATTGTTTACTGAAAAGGATCTTTATGCATCCTTGCCAGAGATTCTGCTCGGATGGAAGACGGGAAGTGAAAATGATGAGGAAAAGATATTTTTCAATCCCTTGGGAATGTCTATCTGCGACCTGTTTGAGGCGTACCGTATTTATCAATCCGCAAAGGAAAAAGGAATTGGGAAGATTCTCTCCCTTTGGGAAAAGCCCCTGTGGGTTTAAGTCCCATTTATGATGCAGAGACATCCGGTAACTTTAATTGGGTCTCGCATCATTGACCTAAATAAGCCCTTTTCACACGTACGTCATTCAGAAGATTTTCGGTTTTCCCCTGCAAAACAACGGTCCCTGTCTCTAACACATACCCTCGATGAGCGAGCTTGAGGGCTAGCCGGGCATTCTGCTCTACCAGAAGGACACTTGTTCCGCCTCGATTAATTTCGAGCACAACCCGGCCTATTTCTTGAATGATGAGGGGAGAAAGGCCCAAAGAAGGTTCATCTAGCATGAGCAACCTCGGCTTGCCCATTAATGCACGTCCGATCACGAGCATCTGTTGTTCTCCTCCGCTCAGCGTTCCTGCCTGCTGGTACTTCCGCTCCCTCAGTTTGGGAAAATGTTCAAAAATCATTTCCAAGTCTTTATGGATACCATCCCGGTCTCTCCTTAAATAGGATCCCAGCCTTAGATTTTCCAGTACTGACATGTAGGGGAACAGGGCTCTTCCCTGTGGCCCGTGGCCGATACCCATCTTTACGATTTCCTGCGGTAAGATTCGATCTATCCTCTTACCTGCAAACCAGATCTCTCCTGAGGCGGGATTCTTCAACCCTGATATCGTCCTTAAGGTCGTCGTTTTGCCCGCACCATTGCTTCCAATTAGGGTTACTATTTCATTTTTTTGAACTTCCAAAGAGATACTTTTTAGTATCTCGGCACCTTCATAGCGAACGATCAGATTACTGATTTTAAACAGCATCCTACTCTGTCCCGAGGTAGGCTTCGACCACGGCTTTGCTTTCAACGATCGTCCGGGGTAAGCCTTCAGCAATCTTTTCTCCAAAATTGAGTACGGCAATCCGGTCGCACAGTCCCATCACTGCTCTCATGTTGTGCTCCACGACCACGCAAGTGATCCCCCTCTTTTCCCTCAGCATCTTTATCAGAGCCACCATGCCTTCAACTTCCTCTGCGTTCATCCCAGAGACCGGCTCGTCCAGAAGGAGCAGTTGTGGTTGGGTTGCGAGAGCGATAGCGAGACCCAATAGACGCTGTTTCCCATGGGGGAGATTGATCGCCGCTGTGGCAGTATGTTCAACCAATCCTACATATTCCAGCATCTGAAAAGCCTTTCCGAGCCATACCTTCTCTTTATTCCTTGTGGATTGTCGATTGAACAATTTTTCGGCAAAACCCATCCTCGAATGGAGGTGAAAACCCAAGCGTATGTTTTCCAGAGCCGTAAAGTTGCCGAAAAGAAGATTCTCTTGAAAGACCCGAGCTATCCCTCTCTGGGCTCTCCGGTAAGGAGGAAAATTCGTGATATCTTCTCCATTAAAAATGATTTTCCCTCGACTGGGGAAAATAGTCCCTCCGACCATATTGAGTACAGTTGTCTTGCCGGCGCCATTCGGCCCAATCAGTCCCAATATCTCTCCCTGCATAACATCTAAGTTCAGCTCCGTGACGGCAGCCAACCCGCCAAAAAACTTAGACAGGCGATGAATCTCGACCAAAGGCATTGGGACGCTCCCAATTTTTCGTCGGTCTTTTTGTCAAGCACTCATTCCATTTTTTTTGTATCTATACCAATGGATGAGCCGGCCGGGTAGACCAATGATTCCCTCTGGGAAGAGGAAGACCGTAATGATCGCTATAGCCCCGATCATCATGGGCTGGTATTGTGCGAGGGATCGAGAAAGCTCGGAGGCTATCGTGATGAGGAGTGCACCGATGATTGGACCCGCGAACCTGTTCTCACCACCAACGACCATATAGACCAATAGATAGATGGATGTCAGCACCCCGAACCTTGAGCTTGCATCAGCACTTAACCCGCGCTGATAATGAGCAAATAAGGCCCCTGCGATACCGGCAAAAAAGCATGCAATGGCAAAATTTAGAATCTTCAGCCAAAGAACATTCATTCCAACCGACTGGGCAAGAACATCGGTTTCCCTTATTGCTCTCCAGTTGAAATTAAAATGGGAGTGCTCAAGGCGGTATAGAGCAAGAAGAGAGAGAAGAACGATAAAGATCGTTAGATAGTAAAAGCTACTTTCAGAATCAAAGGTGACGATTCCCACAGCAGGAATGGAAATCGGGCTGGGAGAGGGAATGTTCATCAGTCCGAGAGACCCGCCGGTTAAGCTTCGCCAATTCCATGCGGTCAACCTGAAACTCTCAGCCGTTAAGAGTGTCAAGATAGCGAAATATATCCCTTTCACTTTGAGGAATGGGTAACCCAAGACCACGGCAACAAGGGCAGATAGCAGCCCAGCCATCATAAAGGCTGCCCAGAAAGAGATTCCAAGCTTCAAGACCAAAAGAGCCGAACTGTATGCTCCAAGGAGCATGAAACCAACATGGCCTAACGAGAAGTGTCCGACAATGCTAATCGTGCGAAGGCTCGTAGCCAAAAGCGCATTGATCGCAGTGATGATCAGGATGGAGACCCAATAAACATTGTCAAATAATACGGGCACGAAGAATAAGAAGACGACGAAAGCCATGATACCGAGCATCCTGATCAGTCGTCTCCTATTCATGGCCGAATAACCCTCGAGGTCTCACTACCAATATGAAGATGACAATAATGAGAGGAAGCAAGGATGCCGGTGCGGGTCCGAAGAGTATCGGCACCAGGCCGTCGATGAGACCAACAATCATCCCTCCTATAGCAGCCCCCAAAAGACTGCCCATGCCACCTAAAACGATAATCACCAGCCCCTTCAAAAGGGGCTGAGTGCCCATAAAAGGATCGAGCATCAATAACGACCCCGCCAACGCCCCGCCAGCAGCCGCAAGGCTGCAGCCAATCGCCATAGCCATAGCCGACATTTTATTGGGGCTTATTCCCTGCAGAATAGCGCCCTCACGATGTTGAGCGCTTGCAACCATCGCCTGTCCGTATTTAAATCTCTTGAGAAACACATATAACACTAGTATCAGAGTCATGGCGCAGACGACAGCAACGATTCTGTCTTTCGGGATCATGCTTCCAACAATCTCAAAGGAGCCCTGACTGAGTCGAGGGACACTACGCTCATATACGCCAAATCCCGCCACAGCGCCACTTTGCAGAATCAGGGTGAGCCCCACGCTCACAACAATTGGGGATAATACCTGGCCTCTCACATGACGAAAGAGGAGTCGCTCCAAAAAAATGCCGAAGACTGCCATGACGATCATGCTGAGGAGGGTTGCCACGAAAAGATTGACCCCATTAGAAGCTGTAAGATAGTAAACGACATAAGCTCCCACCATATATATTTCACCGTGGGCAAACTGCATGATGTTCATAATGCCGAAGATCAGGGTTAGACCAAGGGCCATCAGGATGTAGATCCAGCCCAATGCGATTCCATTGAAGAAACCCTGCCAGATGGCCTGAGAGGGCAGATCCAATGCAAGAACCTCCTTTGTTTCACTCGGCCTTTCATCGGCAAGATGATATTTTCAGACAAAAAGGGGGGAGGGGTCTAATATTCCAGCCCTCACCCTCTCAACCTTTGGAAAGCGAATTCATCGAAAATGAAAAGCTGTCTGTATTTCTACGGCACATCAGGTACTATGAATTTAACAAATTCTATCTTGCCATTCATGATTCGACTGAGGGGAATGGGCCTTACCAGCACCCGGTTGACCCCAAAGCTTTTTAATCCTCCCATGTGACCCGGACCGAAGACCGTCTGGAGACTCCCGGGCTTGGTCATGGTCTCAAGTGTTGCCAGTACCTTACCTGGATCAACGCTTTTGGCCTTCTCCATTGCCTGAGTAAGTATCCAGGCCTCATCCCATCCCAAGAAAGCGTCAGAGACAAATTCCTCCTTGTACTTTGCCTGCCACCTTTTCATGACGTCCCGCATTGCTTCCGTGGCATTCCCAAGATCCATGCCATTGCAAAATACGTCTGTGGAAGCCTCGGGGCCCGCAACTCGAAGGATCACATCAGGGCCTAAGGGCGAATCAGAGAAGAAGGGTCCTTTAAAGCCCAACTGGCGGGCTGCCCTGAGCTGATACATTGCCTGTCCGCTGATCATTGCATGAATGGCATCAGGTTTATGAGCTAATATTTTTGTAAAGACCGGAATAAAATCCGTCGTACCAATCGGCCACTTCTCGACAGCTATCACCTCAACACCGAGTTTCTTTGCTAATGCCTTACACTTTTCAATCATCCCCTCATAGCCGATGTCAGGGGCACTGATCACGACTTTCTTGACGTTTGGGTAGGTCTTGATCAGATAATCGTAATCACTCGCTTGTGGATCGTGTGGAGAAACGGCAAGGCGAACAGCGAGCGGTTTCTTCGGGTTTACATCCGCCGGGTGCCACGGAACATTGACCCAAAATACTAAGTGCAGTACCTTACTGGGTGCACAGACCTGGTAAATGGCCTCTGTACTTGCATCGAGAATGGCACCAAATACAAACTTCGCACCGTCTTTGTGGACGAGCTTTTTTGCAGCGATGGCCGCAGCTTCCGGACTCATCTTTTCATCTTCGAGGATGAAGTCGAAAAGATATTGTTCGTTACCGATCTTCACACCCCCCTTCTCATTCACCTTATCAAAGAATAGCTCAAAACCCCGTGCCAAACTCATGCCAACCGTGCTAATAGGGCCAGAGATCGGTAGGATAACTCCGATCTTCAAACGTTTAGGGGCTGCAAGAATGTAGCCGGCGAATACGACTTCAAGCAATAATGACGAAAGAAGAATCCCCAGAACACGCCATATTCTCTTCTTGCTATTCATCTCCTTTTCCTCCTTTTCGGGATAAGCTCTTTTCTATCCTGATTTCTCCATTGTCAAGTGAGCACCACCTTCTTATTTAAAAGTCTCTTGGAACTTCGCTGAGAGCCCATGGCTCATGATGCCTGATCATTTGAGCCAGTTCCCTCCTGCGGCGTAGACGATCTTGCCCCCCACGATCGTCATCAAAACGGGTATCTCGCCGATCTTGTGTGGATCGACGGTCAATATGTCGTCTCCGATGACGCAGAAATCCGCTAATTTTCCCACTTCGATAGAGCCCTTCACATCTTCCATATGGTCCTGCCATGCTCCGTTAATCGTATAGGTTCGAATTGCTTCTTCCACGGCGATGCATTCTTCCGGGCCACTCACTTTGCCCGAAATTAAACCCTCTCTTAAGACAGCCGCCTGTACGCCCATTCTCCAGTTGGGATAAGTCACCGGGGCGTCAGAACTGCTTGTCAGGTTGACGCCGGCATCGATGACCGTCCGGGTGGGCCACTCGTAGGCTGCCCGCTTTTCGCCCACCACTGCAGGTTCGAAATCGGAGATCATCACGCTTATAAAGGGCTGCATGGCGATCCCACAGTTATATTTTCCCAGAGTCTTAGCCTTTTCCGGGCTGATAAAATCTCCATGAATGAGGTAATGACGCGGGTCGCCTCCTGGAATGGTTTGAATGGCCTTGACGAATCCGTCCACCGAGGCATCAATGGCCCTGTCGCCCGTGGCGTGGACGCCTAATTGATAACCCTTGGAGTGGACATAGGTGATCATTTCGGTCAGATTATCCCATTGTTCCTGATCGGTCTTTCCCGGAATCACGGAGGTGCCGCGCCCCCCTGTCACATAATCCTCATTCATCCAAGAAGTCATGGTCAGAGGGATACCATCGGCAAAGATCTTGACTCCCGGAAAATTGAGCCACGCCTTGTCCACATCTTTCGGCACCTTGAATGTCTCCATGTTCTTCTTCAAATCCTCTAAGGTGAGGGCGCCGTAATCGCCCAGAAGCAACAAAACGTTCACCCTGGCTGTCAAGCTGCCCTCATTCAACAACTCTCTGTAGATATCAACGAATTCGGCACTCATCACACCGTACACATACGTCTCGCCGCCTGGACCGATGGCCGCATCGGTAAAGCTCGTAACACCATTCGCATTGAGGTGACGAAGAGCCGTGAGAACTGCTTCCTTTTTTTCTTTCCGGGTCAGCAAAGGGACATGGGCGGACACAAGGGCCTGTGCACCCGGCTCCTTGAATATTCCAGTTGGCTCTCCTGTCTTTGGATCCCTCTCCATCTCACCCGAAACCGGGTTAGGAGTATCTTTACTGATTCCAGCGATCTCGAGGGCTTTGCTATTCGCGAGCAGGGTGTGGGCCGAGAAATCGGTGAAGACCACCGGGTGATCAGAAGAGACTGGATCGATGTCCCACTTCCTGGGGAGCCTGGTCGGGTCATTCTTACATTCCTCGAGAGAACCCTGATCCCAGCCAAAACCCCGAATCCACTCTCCCGGTTTCACCTCTGCGACTTTCTTGCGAAGTGCTTCGACCATTTCCGGGATCGATTTTACCGTAGGATAAGTGAGATCAAGGGCCAACGGCGGCCTGGTGGCTCCGAAAAAAGGCGCATGCATATGGGCATCGTTGATTCCGGGCAAGATCGGTTTTCCTTTCAGATCTAATATTTTAGTATTGGATCCAATAAAGGCGTTTATTTCATCGTTAGTACCCACGGCCACAATTTTGTCACCCTTTACAGCCACAGCCTGTTTGATACTGAAGTCTTTATCCACAGTGATGACTTTGCCATTAGTGATGACTATGTCAGCTTTTCCTTGCCTAGCCATTTTTTTCACCTCCCCTTTAATTTGGATGATGGCTAAAAAAATCTATTTACGAGAGAAGCGGTGGTTAGAACCGGAGGGATCGAGCCTTCGATCCTTCTCGCATGCTATCCGTTCTTACTGATCCCTCTTCCCTCAATAGATTTCAATGCCTGAAGGACTGCTTGGCTTGCACCCTCGATATCAGCCTCGGTACCTCCCAGGTAGATCCTTCCCGATGCACCAAAGGGCCGGACTTCTATCAGAGTAATGTCTGCCGATTTCTCCGCTTCATTCGCGGCCAGGACCGCATATCCTGCAGGCTCCACCTCAAGAATATACAATGTCTGCCCTGCAAGAAGCATGGAATCCCTTCGTTGTCGATTCACCAGTTGACAATGGTAGTCGTTCACACGAGTGATGACATTGGTTGAGAGGATATTCGGTTTGTATCGATCGCGCTCCTGCAAACCCAGAGCCTCCAGAATAGTGGTCCCTGCATGAGCCACTTCTGCCATTGTCTCAGAGTGGATCTCAAGAAGACCATATTGCCTCTCAACAATCTGCATGGCTGGTTTTACATCGGATTTCTTCACGGCAATATCCGTGAGGTTGTTGATCGCCATGCCCGGTCGGACTTCGATAAACAGAGAAGCGACGCCAGCAATGGGTAAAAACCCCGATGCCGTTGACCCGATATAAGCAGCCACCTGCAGCTGCATCCTGTCTAAATAGAAATAGGCTCTTAGATCCAGCGTCTCCTTCATGGCTGATTCCATCTCAAA
This sequence comes from Deltaproteobacteria bacterium, assembly GCA_016875195.1. GTDB lineage: Bacteria > Desulfobacterota > BSN033 > BSN033 > UBA1163 > RBG-16-49-23. Next base: position 51,954 of record VGRY01000004.1, on the reverse strand, counting down.
TATACCCAAACCGGTCTCCGAAGACAAAATTCGTTCCAACCAGGGGAATTCCTGTGGTTAAACTCGCTTCCAGAGTCAGGGCACGCACATCCTCTCTCTCCAATGAGTGAACGTCGGTCTTTCCGGCGGCCTTTGTCAGAATGACTAGCTCATAAGTCATGGCTTTGATGTAGTTGGCCACTCGAATGGCAGCCTCCTCGGCGTCAAGTTTAGCCCTGAGGTCTTCCCTCTGAGTTCCAATGCCGTGCGGGCAGGCCCCCTTGTGGCATTGGAGGCAGACCGTACAACCCATGGCGACCATGGCCCCTGTTCCAATGGCTACAGCATCCGCACCCAGAGCCAGGGCCTTAGCCACATCAGCACCGTCTTTGATACCTCCAGAAACGATCAAGCTTACCTGATCTTTCAACCCCATTTCCTCAAGGGCCCGCGTTGCCTGAACAAGGGCTGGAAGTGTGGGAATGCCCAGGTGATTCAGTGCAATGAGAGGTGCTGCACCCGTCCCTCCCTCCATACCATCCACCACAATTCCATCCACCCCGGCCTTGGCAGCGATCTTCACATCCTCGTTTACGCGACCCGCCGCGATCTTGATAAAAATGGGAATTCTATCCTCTGTAATCTCCCTTAACTCTTCAATCTTCAGAATCAGATCATCTGCTCCATAAATATCTCCGTGTCTTGGATGGCTATGGAGATCTATGCCTGGTGGTAGTTGTCTGAATTTTGCGATCTCTTCTGTAATCTTTTCCTTCATGAGATGGCCGGAGAGCCCAGGTTTTGCCCCTATGCCGCAGATAATCTCCAAGGCATCGGCTGCTTCGATATTTCTTAAAGAAAAGCCGATCCGGCTGGGCAAGATTTGGACGACCTCCTTGTAGGAATTGGCGCGCTCCTCCGGAAGCAGGCCTCCCTCACCGTTGTTGATCGATGTCCCCACGATAGACGTGGCTTTGGCCATCGCAATCTTAGCTTCTTTGCTCAAGGCTCCATAAGACATACCGGAAATCATGATGGGGGTCTCAATCACCAGAGGTTCTTTGGCAACCCTCTTTCCCAAGACGGTTTTGGTATTGCAATCCTCTCGATAAGTATCAATAGCCATTCTCGAGAGTTGAGAGGCCATTATGACGAGATCATCAAAATGAGGGAGCCTGCGAGTTGTTCCACAGCCTCGAATCAAGTGCCTTCCTGTTTCTGCTTTCTGTTTTATTTCCCGGACGACCTCCTTAGTCCAAACCCCTCTCACTTCCCTTCCTATTTCTCTTGTTTCATCCTTGTCTTCTTTTGCCATGGGATACCTCCATTCCTATCTCCCAAGATGCGTGGGCTTAAACAATACATATTCATGGCGACCATATACTTTTGGAACGACACTTTTCAGGTCATCCAACCGAATGTTTCGGTTTATGCCGTAACGTTCAAGGAGCTTATGGACCTCTTCTTTCTCTTCTTGAGAGATGGAAACAACCTGGACATTGCTGCCCAACTTTTTTTCGACATCTCTATCCAGGGTATGAATGACGCCGTTGTAAATCGAATCGCCCGTCCCCATCCCCATCGAGCCGAGAACAATGATTCGACCCCCGAGCATCATTTTCCCGGTCCACATTCCGGCATTGCCGCAAATCAGGAGGGTTCCCCCTTTCATCCCGAAGCCAGCCCAACTTCCACAGTGGCCCTTCACAACAATCGTTCCGCCGATCATGGAGGGTCCCACGTTGCTCCCGCTGTTTTTTTCGATGAGGATCATCCCCCTCATCATATTATCGCCCGTGTACAAACCTGTATTGCCTTGAATGATCAAGGTCGGGCCTTCCAGAAATCCCCCGGTGTAAAACCCCGTGCTCCCCCGGACAACAACCTTCCCGTCGCCCTTGAGAGCCGTGGCGAAATTATGGATCGAATCCGGGTGTTCGATGAAGATCTCTTTCTCCTTCAAAACGAGCTCCCTCAACTTTCGATTGACTTCCCGGCTCTTCATTCCCTTGATGTTCAGATGGACCATACCCTTACTCCTCCCGGATGCATTTCCGTCGCAAAAATGTCTTCCCTGACCGGAGCCATGCAGGTTTGCTCTGACCCGAACAAGAAAAGCTTGTCTTCAGATTCATAGAATAGAACCGGTTTGATCGCCAGCTTGTCCCGGACCACTCCGATATATTTTGGCGTTGAGGCTAAAAATGTGAAGACACCATCGAAGACTTCCAACCCCCCCCAGAGAGCCCCTTCAAAGTCCCTTTTTAGCTCCGTCATTTGATAGGCCAGATAATGAGCAATCAGCTCAGAATCGTTGTAGGTTTTAAACTGTATCCCGAGGCGCTCCATCTTTCGACGCATATTGAAATAATTGGTCAACTGGCCATTATGGACGATGGCTAGATCCGAATAGAGGTAGGAGACAAAGGGATGGGCAAAATTGATGTTTTCGACACTCTCCGTGGCCAGTCTCACATGGCCGATGCCATGGGTTCCATAGATGCCGTGAAAATCGTAGTGTCCCTGCAAATCTCCGGCGTCCCCTATGTCTTTATAAACCTTGATCCGCCGGCCGAAGTGGTGGACACAGAGCTCGAGGTCTCTGTCAATCTCCTTATGGAGTTCGGAAATCTTATTTTCATCCATATCAACGGAAGCTTCGAAGAAGAGATATCCCCCGATGCTCGGGTAGGACTTCTCCTTCGAGATCTTACCATACTTCGATATCATGGATTCGAGACGGGGTTGAAGTTCTCCCTTGTTCATGGCCACTTTGATCTGAATATCCTTTCGGTCCTCATAGACTGCCAACCCCGTGGAATCTCTCCCCCGATGCTTCAGTTTATTGAGCATATCTACGATTGTCAGACCGATATCCACTTTCTCCCGGGCAATCAGTCCTGCAATGCCGCACATTTTTTCCTCCTTTAATCATTCACACAAATAATTATAATACTCCTCGCAGGCTTTGACAAAAGTTTGATAAAGGTTGAACCAACGGGGATCTTTAGCCCAGAGGAGTTCGATATGGCATTGAACCCCGATTACAAAAGAGTGGCGAACACTTTCAATCCCTTCGATCACCTCATCCGGCGCCCTGGCCGTCACCCTGAACCCCGGAGCCACTTCTTTGACCGCTTGATGATGAAAACTGTTGACCATGATCGACTTCTCTCCAACCATCTTAAAAAGGTGGCTCGAAAGGTCGATTTCAATCGGATGGTGCTGTTGGGAAGTTTCGGGATCGAGTGCCGATTCCCAATCTTGAGAATGTTCAATATCGGTAGAGATGAAACTCGGGATGTCTTGGAACAGTGTCCCTCCTGCCGCGACATTAAGGGTTTGGATGCCCCGGCAGATTCCGAGGATCGGCAAGCCTCTTTCCAGAGCCTCCCGGACGATTTTCAATTCTACAGAATCCCTGAGAGGCTCGACCTCTTTGAGCTTCGGGTGGGGAAGTTCGCCATAATGACGGGGATCCACATCCCCTCCCCCGGCCAAGATCAGGCCTCCGACCAGGTCGGGGAGAGACCGGATGGTCTCCATCTTTACAAAATACGGAATAAGCACGGGGAACCCACCTGCGACTTCCACAGGCCGGGGATTGGTCAGAGAATCATTTCCATCTTCCAGAGTCACAAGGAGTCCGATTGGAACTTTCCTTTTCATAAAACAGAAACCCCTGGAAAATGAGAGGCCAAAAGACAGTGCCTATTTAAGCCTGAAGAAGTCCACCATGCAACATCGACGGGGTCGAGTAAACAGAGTTGGACAAGTGTGGCCTTCAGCTCCTGTGGCAATGTGAAATGAAATAAAACCCTCTCCCGCGACTCCTACACCCGCAAGGGATGATCCATTTTTTACTAAAACTGCGGCTTCCACTCTTTTGGACATCCGGCTGAGTCTTTCCATATCCATGGAATGGATGACGATGGTGTGGCCGAAACCCTGTTCCACCTCGATGGCTAAATCCATCGCCTCTTCGGCGTCCTTCACCCTCACGAATGGAAGAAGAGGCATGGACTGTTCCGTCCAGACCAGCGGATGATGGCGGTCTGTCTCTGCAAACACAATCTTAACATCCTCGGCCCCTTTCACTCCAATCAGGCCCAAAAGGACTCCGGCATCTTTCCCGATATAGTCATAATTGATCAAACCAGCCTTTCCAGGGCCACGGACCTCGCGAAAGACTTTGGAGACAAGCTGGTCGAGTTGATGGGCGTTGATTTCATAGGCCCCGTTTCTCTTGAGTTGAACCTTCAACTCATCCGCGACGCTTTCGACGGCGATAATCTCTTTCTCGCTGGCGCAGGGCGTATCATTTTCGAACGAAGCCCCCTCGACGATAAATCGGGCCGCCTTTTCAAGGTCCGCGGTCTCATCCACGATCGCAGGAGGATTGCCCGGTCCGCCCGCGATGACTTTCTTACCGCTCTGTTGGGCTGCGTGAATCACACCATGCCCTCCTGTCACCACAAGAAGTTTGACAAGAGGATGCTTCATGAGGGCTTGGGCTGATTCGATCGTCGGCTCCACGATGGCCGTCGTCAGGTTAGGGGGACCTCCAACGCTTTGAATGGCCTGGTTAAACGCCTGAATCGCCCTGGCAGAGGAAATCTTTGCCCTGGGGTGGGGATTGTGAACGACGGCATTGCCGCCCGCAATCATCATGATATTGTTAAACAGAATGGTAGGAATAGCGTTGGTAATCGGGTTGATGGAACCGATCACCCCGTAGGGAGCCCTTTCAATAATCGTCATGCCCCGATCTCCGCTATAAGCGACGGTCTGCAGGTCTTCCATCCCGGGAACCATCGAAGAAGCAATGATTTTTTTCACCTTATCTTCGAACCGTCCCATCTCCGCTTCCATGAGTTCGATCTGCGCCCACTCTTTGGCGTTGTCACGAGCCACTTTTCGGATGACTTCGATAATCTCTTTTCGCTTCTCGATCGAGGTGCCCTCAACCAGATCCCTTTGGGCATGGTGGGTTGCCCGGACCGCCTCATCGATATTCTGGAAAATACCGTCTCCTGTTTTGATTCCCGATGAAAGAGAGGGTTCCGACTGCGACAGGCGAGTGACGATCTTTTCCACAATCGCATCGATCTGCTTGATATCAAGGCCCATTGATCTTCTCCTCTTTCAAAGATGGTACCGAAATCTAACGCCCCATCTCTTTGCCTCCCAGGGATTGCAAAGCCTGGATGGAAGCGTTTCCCGCGGCTTCGATATTGGCTTCCGTTCCCGCCAAATAGACCCTTCCCGAAGCACCGTAGGGCCGCATATCGACGAGGATGACGTCGGTCGATTTTTCACCTTCGTTCGCCGCCAGGGCTGCGTAACCTGCGGGCTCCACCTCAAGGATGAAGAGCGTCTGCCCGGCCAGAAGCATGGAACCGCTGCGGGTGCGGTTAATCAGCTGGCAATGGTAATCGTTCACCCGGGTGATCACTCTTGTGGAGAGGATTTTCGGCTTGAATCGGTCGTGCTCCTGGAGCCCCAATCCCTCCAGTATGGCCGTGCCGGCCTGAACCACCTCTGCCATGGTATCCGAGTGGATTTCCAAGAGGCCATACTGTCTCTCAACAATCTGCATGGCTGGTTTCACGTCAGATTTCTTGACGGCGAGGTCCGTGATGTTGTTAATCGCCATGCCGGGCCGGACCTCAATGAATAAAGAGGCCACTCCCGCGATGGGCAAAAAACCGAAGGCTGTGGTGCCGATGTAAGCAGCCACCTGCGGCTGCATCTTATCCAGATAGAAATAGGCTCTTAAATCGACCGTCGCTTCCATGGTTTCTCCTAATCTGTTTCACCGATAACGATTCCCCAAGGATTGACCTGTTTCCTTGCGGGCCTGACCTTTTCTTCTTCCTGTTTGTTTTCCGAAACCTGTTCGTCCTCCGCGGATTTCTGAAAGACAGTCTCGTCCCCAACGACAACCCGGCGTTCTTTCGTTTCCCCTTGGCGCTCTGATCTCACCGAGATTGGGGAGACAAGTCCATCCAATTCTTTTTGGAGACCTTCCGTCATTTTCCGGGACAACTCCTTGGTTTTTTCCCGAGACGGCATTTTTGATTTTCGGCTCTTTTCTTGCTTTTTGACCAAGACGCTCCTCACACGGACCGAAGGGGTTCTCGACGGCCCGACTGAACCGATCTTTCTTCCGTACAAGCGATGGCAATCCCTAACGGAGTAACCAGCTGGGGATGACTGGGCTTTCCGACTGGAATGCCCAGCTCCTCCTCCACAACCTTCTCCATCCCGATAAGGCCGCTCGTCCCTCCGACGAGATGGACGACCTCCACTCTCCGGTCACCGATGTGATCCCGAACGATGGTGGCCATCTTTTGAATGACGGGAAGGGTGATCTCCAGGGTCTCTGCTTGATGTTCGAGTTTGTAAGACTCCGCCTCTTCGAATGAGATTTTTTTTCTTCCGGCAATGACCAGATTGAGATGAGTTCCTCCGGTGGGCTCATCTCCCGTATAAATAATTTCCCCGTCCTCAACGACGGCAATCCCGGTTGTTCCGCCGCCGATATCCACGATAGCTCCGTTTTGAACGTTTAAAAGGCGATTGGCGGCAGAGGGCTCATCCACAATCTTCAACACCTTCATCCCGACGGACTCGACGACATATTGGGTGGTCCGGATATTGGCGGATTCGGTCTTCGGTGGAAAAGAGGTGGACGCATACCCTAACTGAATTCCTAATCCCTTTTGTAAACTTTCCACCATCCCCTTGACGATCTCAATGGCCCCAAGATAATCGAGGATGAGACCTTCCCGTGCAATCGTCGCAAATTGCATCATGCCTCCTACGGGATCTCCCTGATCATCGACCACGACCACCACCACATAACTCGTCCCCAAATCCACGCCGACGAAGAGCTCCGGTCTCCCTTCGGGAAGGAGCCATCGACTGGGACGATTCATCCGGTCAGCCAGTTTTTCTATCCGTTGAAGAACTCCCAGTGGATAAGGGTAGCCTTTATTCTCTCCCCGAAGGTCCATTCCGGCTTCTTTCTGATTTAACCTTCTTTCTTGCTCCCCTCTGGCAGAATCGTCTCCACGTCGTCATGAGGTCTTGGAATGACATGGGCGGATATCAGCTCTCCCACTCTCTTTGCCGCTGCTGCTCCCGCATCAACAGCCGCCTTGACCGCTCCTACGTCTCCCCGTACCATGACCGTCACATACCCGTTTCCAATATACTCTTTTCCCACAAGGCGTACATTGGCGGCCTTCACCATGGCATCCGCCGCTTCAACGGATCCGACCAATCCTTTCGTTTCAACCAACCCCAAAGCCACGTCTTTCATATAAAACCCTCCTTAATCAAATCTCACCGGATTTGCCCTATCCCGCTCACCCACACCCCAGCCTGTCAATCACCCTCTTCACAATCGTCCTTACCGTCTCCTCATTCAGAGGCTGATCTTTGAATTCGTCTTTCAGGCATTGGACCACCGCATCCCGGATCCCCTTCAAGTCCTTTCCTTCGGAGGCGGAAGCAGCAGAAACTCCCTCCACAACCTCAAGGCCCAGCTCTGCGGCCTGATCACGGGCGGCATGAGTCATGATCGTGTTGGAGGAGACGAAAATCTGCTTCAGGCTCTTGGCTGCCATCTCTCTGACCATTTCTGCAGTAATCAGCTCTTTCATCTCTCATTTCCTTTCTCAAGCCGTAGACTCATAAAAGCGCGTCAAGCAGCTCTTTTCGTGGGGCCGGGATCACAATGCTGTAGACCAGGGTTCCCTCTTTCCGAGCCCTCTCCTCACCGCGTTCCACAGCGGTCCGAATATCGGCCACATCTCCGTTCAAAATGACAAAGGATTTTCCGCCCAGACCAATGGCCGCCCGTATCTCAACCAGATCGACGGAAGCGGCTTTGACGGCTGTGTCCGCCGCCACGATGCTGGCGGCGACGGAAAAGGTTTCGATGATCCCCAGTGATCTCAGGTCCTCAATGGGTGTTGTGGCCGTAATTGAGGGAATGACCGAGGGATGGACGTTGGGAAGAATAAACTGGTCGACCAAGGTCTCACCGGCAATTTTCACCCCGGTATCGATCGCCCGTTCCACAGCGCCGACATCTCCGCCGATCAGGGTGATGTATTTTCCCGAGCAAATGGTCCTTGACAGAAGGAGATTGACCTCGGCCACTTTAACCATTTCATCCGTGGCCTCGATCCCTCTGGCAATACTGATGAATTCAACGAGCCCTACCGCTTTTTCTGCCACGGCTCTCTCCTATCGGCGCTCTCAATTCTTGATGGCCTCGATGACGACCGTCTTGCCTACTTGTGTCACTCTGCCCCGGATGCTGGCATGAACCCTTGCCCCCAGTTTCTTTTCAGGAATTTCCCCCACCGGTTGCCCTGCTTCAACCCGGTCGCCCACCTTCACGACTGGAATGGCCGCCGCCCCCGTGTGCTGGCTTAACGGGATTGTGACGCGATCAGGAGCTTGTTTTATCGTTGTAAAGGGAGCGGGGAGATCGTACGCTTTGATACCCAAACGACCGACCAGGCGGCCGATCGGGATTTTTCGCCCCTCCCTGGTTGAATAGGTCTCGCATTCTCTCTTCGGTCCAGGCCATCGCACTCCTTGCTCTCCAAATTTCTTCCTGAGGAGGGCATTCATCTCCCGGGGGGACAAGAACATGGGGCAGGCAAAGAGCTCACAGACGCCGCATTCGCAGCAGAGAATGGCCTGGGTCAAGATATCTGTATCGGCCCGGCCATAACTGGTAGATCGCATGATCTTATGCGGCTCCAATCGGTGACCCAAAAGGTAGCGAGGGCACATTTCTGTGCAAGAAAAGCACTGGATGCAGGCGGCTTTGGCTCTTCGCACGATGTCCTTAATGTCCAGCCTCTTTTTTTGAATGACCGGATGATCAGAGGGAAGTACCACGATCCCGCTTGTGGTCTTCTGGACGGGGTAGTCGGGCTCCACCAATTTTCCCATCATGGGCCCTCCGGCAAGGATGCGGTATTCGTCAACCGTGGGCCCGCCGGCCAAGACAATGCATTCTTCTGCGGATATTCCTATGGGAACGTTGAGGCTCACGGGTTTTCGAACCGCTCCGGCGACGGTCAGCATCCTCTCGGTGACGGGAATCCCTTGCATTGCCCTGGCGATGTTATACAGGCTCTCCACGTTGCTGACCACAACGCCCACCATGAGAGGAATTCCCGCCTCAGGGACCTGCCTCCGGGTAACCTCATAAACCAGAGAAAATTCATCACCCGCCGGATAGAAATCATCCATCACAAAGAGCTCGAACTCTTTTCCCCCTCCGTGCGCTCTGAATGCCTCGATCGCCTTCTCGTATTTCTTTTTCAGGCAGACAAGAGCCTTCTTTGCGCTGGTTGCCTCCCGAACCCACCGAAGCCCTTCCAGGATTTTCCCCGCTTCCCGGTTCATGAGTTCTTGATTGCAGTGCAGCAGAGGCTCGCACTCGGCCCCATTCGCCAGGACAACATCGACCGACGTGTCGATCTTCACATGGGTTGGGAAACCTCCCCCTCCCGCGCCGACGACGCCGGCCTCTCGTACCTTGGAGACAATCTCTTTCACTTCTCAAGTCCCTTTTTCAGGTTGGCCTTGTCTCCGGTCTGGTACTGCCTCTCGTCCAGCTCAATATTGTCGATGATCCCTATCACCACGGCATCCACAGGAAGTTCCAGCTCTGGGATTGCCGTTCGGGCAGAACTTCCCTGAACGACGACCACCTGTTCTCCAATCCCCGCTCCGATCTGATCTCCAACAATGATCACATTTCCATAGGGTCTCTGCAGGTGGTCGAGGGGCTGGACGATGAGCAGTTTTAAACCCGTAATTCGATTCTCCTTACGGGTAGACCAAACCTTACCTACCACTCTACCCATCAGCATGACATTCCCCTTCCTAGGAATGGCAGACCTGAGATCGTCGAAGGCTTAAGCCCATCTGAAGCCTTCGAAGGGCTCTCTCTTCGGCCATTCAGCAATACGGATTCTCTCCGGCTTCCGGGGTTACCCGGCTTTTGGAAGAATCATCTCCACATCATCATGGGGTCTCGGTATGACATGGGCGGAAACAAGCTCGCCAACCCGCTTAGCAGCTGCGGCACCCGCATCGACGGCCGCTTTCACGGCTCCCACATCACCACGGACCATCACCGTGACATAGCCGCCGCCCACTTTCTCCTTCCCGATCAGGCGCACATTGGCGGCTTTGACCATGGCATCTGCTGCCTCCACTGACCCCACCAATCCCCTTGTCTCGATTAAACCCAGTGCCACAAAACCCTTTTCGACCATATGAAACCTCCTTTTCGATTCAACTCAAAAGCTCGTTCGTTACTGTTGCGGACTGTTTCCTCTCACCGCAATACCCCGTTCTGTGTCCAGGAGATCGATCTGCAGAGCCTTCCCTCCTTGCAACGGCCGAAGGGGTCCGTCTCTTCAACAAACTGAAGGATCTCTTTCGGCGACTTCTTCCCCAGTCCCAGAGATTCGACCGTCCTTCCTTCAGACCAGAAATCAATATCGATCATGGTACAAGCGAGATTGATCAAGCTGTCAATGGCAGGGGTATCGATGTTCATCAGGTCACCGAAAGAGGCCAAAGGAACCAGGCTATTCGGAACCTCATCGAGAATATTATTCAGCTGCAGGATATCCGTGGGAGCATGAAATCCGAGATAATAGGGGTTGTTATGGTACACATCGTAGAGGCTGGGCCCGGTCACCCCGTAACTCTCGCGATACCAGTCCAGGCATGTCCAGGCGTCCAAGCCAAAGGCCTTTGTGATTGAAACTTTTTCATCGTCAATCTTCTCCATCACCATCTCGACGATGGGCCGGGTGATCAGATCCCGGTAGAACCGGAGATCTTCTCCTGCTGCCGACCGCTCAATAATCGAGGTATTGAGGAGCATCGGCGCGGGGTGGTTGACGGGTCCGACATTATTGAGGCTCGTTTCCAGGACATTCTGAGCCGCTTCGATCTGGGGATAAACCTGGACGAGGGTATCCATCACGCAACGATTGTCTTTCGCCGGAAGGGCGGCCACCCGCATCTTATTCTTCTCTTTCAGAATCTCAACGGCCCCGGGACCTCTCAACTCTGCCGCATAAATAAAGGTTTGGGCTTCGGCCAAAAATACTTTGGCGCGGATGGCGTAACGCTTCAGCGTTCTCGCAAATTCCAGAGCTCCGCCCGTCCGACCCGGGTTGAGGACGATAATCTGGCCGTCCCGAAGAAGCCCGCAGAGAATCGAAGCCAGCGTCCGGTGCACCGTCGCGGGCGTATTGATCATGATGAGATCAACGCCTTTGACCGCTTTATCGAGGCAATTGGTGACTATCTCCGGCTTAGCCAGGCCGCTGGCGACCTGTCCCTCCATCCGGATTCCTCCATTCTGAACGACCGGCGAAAGCTCGAAATCGAAAAAACTCCAGAAGTTCACCGGGAATCCCTTGAGGACCAGATGACCGGCCATGGCGTTTCCACTATTGCCGGCCCCGAGGACGGCGATCTTCAGTTTATTCTTTTTCACCGGAGGCGGAGAAGGGGATGATCCAGAACCTGTCCCCGTCTGTCCCCTCCTGCCGAGCTCCTCAACCACCGCCTTGACGATCGAATCAATTTTCTCCTTTTCCATGCTTTTCACCCCTTTTCCTTTCTCCCTGGCCGTATGCCTCGTCAGAAAGCCCCGTTGTGTGCCCTGTCCCGGGCTCTGCTTCCATCGAAGCTTGTAACGGGGATGAAGTTTTTTTCTATCGACGGAGGTGACATTTTTCCTCCATTTAAAAAATAATATGAATATTTTCCACCATACAATAAAACGAAAATGTTGTCAAGTTTTTTTTTGGCCGTGGATATTGATTTAGAAGTCCTAGACATCATCGGCCAAAATGACGTGGCCAGGCGGGCGGCTCCCTGGAAAGGTCTATACCAAACGTTAAAATCTCTCTCTTATCGCAGACTTTCTTGATAATAGATCTTCTTTTCTTCGGCTATCTTTTCCAGCTTGTTGAGCATTCCCAGGGACTTTTTCTTATCCTTCATCGCCGCTTCGGCAATCAGGCCATTGATCAGACAGATGGGAGCGGCGAAGGTATCCACAAAGGACTCCCCTTCGTATTCGACCACCTGAATTAAATCCGCCAGCGCAGCCACCGGAGACACCATGCTGTCCGTCACGGCCAAAACCTTAAGGTTGCGACTCTTGCAGTATTTCAGCGCTTCGATTAGTTCATTCGGATATCTCCGGAAGCCAAGGGCGATGACCAAGCTGTCTTTCTCGAGGGAGCCGAGTTGATCGTACACCGTCGATCCACTCTGGGTCAGGACGATCACGGTCTCCTTCACTTTTTTCAGAAGGTATCCAAAAAACATCGCCAGGGAGGCAGACACTCGAAAACCAATAACCACGATCCGCTTGGCTTTGACGATTTCCTCCACCGCCCGATCGAAATCCTCCTCTGAGAAATGATCATACAGTCTTCGGAGATTCTCGACCTCGGTCAGGATTGTTTTTTTGACAAGACGTTCGGTCCCCGACTTTCTCGGCCTTCCCTTCTTCTCCTCCGGAGTAATTTCAAGCCTCTCGACCGCCGTCAGTTCATAGTTGACGATCCCCTGAAGGGTCCTTAAAAAATCCGGATACCCGGTATAACCGAGAGAGGTGACAAAGCGCATGACCGTCGACTCGCTCACCTCACATCGTTGAGCCAACTGTCGGGCGGTCATGAAGGCCACCCTCTGGTAGTTCTGAACCACAAAGTTTGCAAGGGCCTTGTTCTTCGGAGAGAAATTTAGAGTTCCTTCCCGGATTTTTGAAAAGAATTCACCTTTAGTCATGACCGGATCCATGGTTCTTCCCTCGTTAAATGGTGAAAATATTCCTTCATCAAATCAAAAAAATGGAATTTTTATGTTATGAAAAATTTTTTTCTTTGTCAATCGGAAAATGTAACCCATTAATTTAACAAATTTTTTTCAAGAAACACGCCCCAAAGAAGAGAATGTGAAAATTTTCTCCTTGACTCCTCTAAAATTATTTGATAGAAAAAAATGACTCTACACACAATATTCTACTACTCACACAGGTTATTTTGATCTCATGAACTCCATCTCCTACAACGGAGAAATCCCATATTTCCTTCCTCCGTCGCCGGTTTCCGATAGGCCTGTTCATGGTATAATTCAGCATAAAAGAAAGGAGAAAGCAAGTGGAAAAAAAGGAAGTGTTGGAAATCATCAAGGCACAAGGGATTAAGACCATCCGCGTCGATTTCTGCGACCATTACGGCATCAACCGGGGGAAAGGCGTTCCCGCAGAGCGGTTTTCCCACGTCATCGATGACGGAATCCACTGCGCCCTTCCGACCTTTGCCCTTGATCTCGGGGGCAATGTCGCGCAGGGGACCGGCACAGCCGAGGAGGTGGGATACGCGGATATGGAGGCCATCCCTGACCTGAGTACGTTCCGGGTGATTCCATGGGAGGAAAACACCGCAAGAGTCATTGCCGATCTCTATTTCGAGGGAAAACCCCTGGCTATTTCGCCGAGGGGGATTCTGAAAAAGGTTGTTCAACAGTACAACGAGAAGAGCCTGAGGCCCATCGTTGGAAGTGAGTTGGAATTTTACCTGTTTCAGAAAGTCGAAGGGAAGTGGGACTACTATGCGGACAAAACAAGCATGGTCTATACTATGAATCCCATGGTGGACAAGCTCAATATCATCGGTAAGGTGAAGACCGCCATGGCCCAGATGGGTTATTCGGTCTTATACTTCAACCACGAATTTTTCCCGAGCCAATACGAGATCAACATCATTCACGGAGACGTCGTGGAGGTGGCCGATACCACCTTCACGTTCAAACAGGTGGTTAAGGAGATCGCCTTCCAGCACGGCCTGATGGCGACTTTCATGGGAAAACCCCGCAACGACGGCGGCGGAAGCGGCTATCATCTTCACATCAGCCTGTACGATGAATCAAACCAGAAAAATCTTTTTCATGATCCCAAGGGCAAGCATGGGTTGAGTCCGCTGGCTCTTCAATCGATCGCAGGCCAGTTAAAACACGCTAGAGGAATGAGCGCCATTCTCGCTTCCAACGTCAACTCGTATAAACGCTATGTCCCGGGCGCCTTTGCGGCCTACCATGTCGTTTGGGGTTTGGACAACAGGACCACTTATATTCGGATTCCTCCTGAAAGGGGGCATGGGACACGAATCGAGAACCGCGCCCCGGATGGTTCCGCCAACCCGTATCTCGTCTTTGCCGCAACCCTGGCGGCCGGGCTGGATGGAATCACGTGCAAGCTCGACCCGGGAGAGCCGTTTATCGGAGATGCTTACCGCCTTCTTGAAGGAACGAATCAATATCCGTTGGTTCCCCTCTCTTTTGGAGAAGCCCTTGAGGAGTTTAAAAAGAGCGACTTTATCCGGAAGGCAATGGGAGAACCCTTTGTGAAGATGTTTCTTGCAGTCAAGGAGATGGAATGGAACAGGTTTCGCAACTATGTCACGGATTGGGAATTTAACGAATATGCGTTTTACCTCTAAGTTCGTTGCGTTTCTCAAGAGGAGCGGGGAATTCAGATGAACGTGAGATTGGTTCTTTCATGGTCCGACCTTCCAAGAACTGCTTTCAGAGTTCTGTTATGCCTGTTCGTCCTTTCTGGATTGATTCCAAACTTCTCGCAAGCCCAAAAAATTTACGATGACCTCTTCTCTGTCACCTTCCCAAACGAAAAAGAGGGTTGGGCCAGCGGCCGCTGGGGGTGTGTCCTGCATACGGCGGATAGAGGAAAATCCTGGGTTCGGCTGAATACGGGAACGGATTTGACCTTGAGTTCCGTCTTTTTCGTTGACTCAAAAAATGGCTGGGCTGTGGGGGAAGAGGGCATCATCATCCATACGAAAGATGGGGGAAAGAACTGGGAGAAACAGAAGAGCCCTGTCCGGTTTTTTCATATGAAGGTCTTTTTTGTAAGCCCCTTGAAGGGGTGGATCGTGAGTGAGCAGACCCATATCCTGCATACGTCGGACGGCGGAAAGACCTGGACCGTTCAATTCAAAGACCAGGATTTTATTCTTAAATCAATATCCTTTTCCGACCCGTTGCATGGCTGGGCTGTGGGAGAGTTTGGCTATATCTATCATACCCGAAACGGTGGAAACACCTGGGAGAGGCTGGCCGGAGAATACGGACTGTCGGTGAAGACAGGAGAAATAGAAGGAGGGACCTTTCTGTTTGATGTCAAAGCCCTTGATCCCCAGACCGTCTGGGCTGTCGGAATTGACGGTTATGTGATTAAAACCGACAATGGAGGAAAGACGTGGAAGGAGGTTAAAACGGGTGCTCCAAAGACCCAGTTATTCTGCATCGGCTCGGATCGGAAAAGTAGCCTCCTGATGGGTGGGTTCGGAGCCTTCCTTTATTCAAGCGACAGAGGGCGCACCTGGAAGACGCCTCAATTCACCCCTCCTGCAACGTATGACTGGTTTTACGGGATCGCAAACCGGGGCCAGGCTGGTTTTGTGGCCGTAGGGGGAGGGGGAATGATTTATATAAATGAAGGAAAGAATCCTTCGAACTGGAATCGGGTGGCATATTAAATAGGTAGGATCATGGAGAAGGGGAACATACACAGACGACTGGACCGTTTCTGTTTCTTTCTATCCCGTTACAGGCTGGCCGTGGTCGTAGGCATCTTGGCGATCACCGGTGTGTTTCTATACGGCGCTCTCACGATCCGGGGGGAGGTCATCCTGCAAGACATGCTTCCTTACGACCATCCTTATCTCAAGCTTCACAATCGTTTCTCGGAAGTGTTCGGAAGCGGAGGGTCCACTGTCGCGATCGCCCTCAAGACCGAGAAAGGGAATATTTTCACCTACAGCTTTTTGAAGAAATTACAGAACATGACCAATGAAGTCATGATGTGGGATGAGGTCAATCGGGCTTTGACCATATCCATCGCCGCGCGCTCGGTGAAGGTGGTTAAGTCCTTAAAAAAAGGGGAGATCAGCGTTGAACCCATCATGTGGCCGGAAGTTCCTCTGAGCGTTAACGAGATGGAATTGCTGAAAAAAAACATATTTTCTTCGCCCGCCTATAATGGATCATTGGTCTCAAGGAATGGCACTGCCGCCCTTCTCTTAACAGAATTCAAGGAAAACATCTCCTACGAAAGGGCATTCAGCCTGCTCCTGAAGCTGGATAAAGACTACACCGATAAGGAAACATCGGTCCATATCACCGGATTTCCCATGCTCATGGGCTGGATTTACAATTTGAAAACCCAGATGTATATTGTTTTTGTCATTAGTTTCATCCTGATGCTCCTTATCCTGTATTTCATGTTCCGGAATGTTCTGGGCATGATCGCACCCATGGTCAATGTCCTTATTCTCACCATCTGGGGTTTGGGGTTCATCGGTTTGACGGGCGTCAACTTTAGCCCCCTTCTTTATGTTCTTGCTTTTCTCGTCGGCGCCCGGATCGTGAGCAACTCGGTCCAGATCACCTACCGGTATTTCGAAGAGCTTCATGCCAGCGGCAACGACCGAATCCGGGCGAGCTATGAAACCATGCGGGCCATGTTCATACCTAACTTTGCAGCCGTGGCCACCGATGCAGCGGGTTTTTTGGTACTCGTTCTCGCAAAGATCGTCTTGATGCGACATCTGGCCATCATCATGAGCTTTTGGATGATGAGCATTATTTTGACGGGTTTCATAGTGCCCGCCATCTGCAACCTCATTCCTCTCCGGGTGGCCAGCGAAAAATGGGCAAAGGACCGCTCCCGAATGGATTGGCAGGCGAGGGCCATTGCTCGAGTGACTCGTTTTGCCCTGGGGCCCAGGAGCAGGTATGGGATGGCCGCCTTTTTCATTCTGGTCATGATCTTCTGCACCTGGCAGGTAACCAAGCTGAAGATTGGAGACCCAACGCCGGGCTCGCCGTTACTCTGGTCTTATCATACTTACAATCGGGACCAAGAGACGATCAACAAGCTTTTTGATGCCTCATCCGAGAACTTCTTGCTTTTTTATGAAGGGGAATTTGAGTCGGTTTATGATCCCAACGTCCTCCTCACCTTTGAGGCGTTTGACAGGCACATGCAGGAGAGGCTGCCCGATATTTACAAATCGCCCGACTCGGTCATCAACACGGTGAAAATGGTCAATGTAACGCTCCACGATGGCGATCAGATATGGTTCCAATTGGTCCGCGACACGAATTTACTTACGGGTCTGATGGGGTATGTGAAATCCTCAACGGACACGGCAACCATGATGCGTTACATCGATCGGACCCTGGATAAGGCTCAGATGACAATCTATTTTTCGGATCACACCTCTGACAATCTGCTCCGCATTCGCGATGCGGCCCACGATTTTTTCAAGAATCGCCCGATGAAGATCCAAAAAGGGGAATACAAGCTGGCCGGCGGAAGGATCGGGATGGAGATCGCCCTCAATGAAGAGATGAAGAGGTCCCATGTGATCATCGACCTCACGGTCCTAGTAGCAATCTTCATCCTCTGTTCTCTTTCGTTTAGGTCTTTAACGGCCGGCCTCATGCTGACCCTTCCGCTTATCTTTGCAAACAGTGTTGCTTTTGCTTACATGGCATTGACCCATATCGGCCTATCCATCAATACGCTTCCTATTGCCGCAATAGGAGTCGGAGTTGGAGTCGATTTCGCAATCTACCTTTACAGTCGATGTATCGAGGAGTTTCCTCTCCAGGGAGAGAGTTGGATGGATACGATTATCCAATCCATCTGCACGACAGGAAAAGCAGTCCTCTATACTGGACTGACGATCATTCTTCCCATCATCACCTGGTACTTCCTGTCCGATATGAAGTTCCAGGCCCAGGTGGGGTTTTTCCTCGCCATGATCATGGGAGCCAATGTGATCTTGACCTTCACCCTGCACCCATTGCTGATTTACATCATCAAACCAAAGTTTATCAGCGGGAGGGGGGGGCCATCCCCTCATGATGCTGTGGAAACCAAAGCCATTTCAGCGTAGAAAGGAGGTGATCAAAAGTCCTTTGACAAGGAGAACTCAAAACACATTTTGTTTTATTCATGTAATGACCGAGGGCAATGAGGAGGATTAGAGTATGGAAAAGAAAAAATTCTGGATCTTCATTTTGGTGTTTGGATTAACAGGGGCTCTCATGGTGTCTCCGTCGGTGGCCAAGGAATTACTCGTTTTTGACCGACCTCTTAATATCTTAGGATATACCAGCCAGGAGGTTGGTTTCAGCCTGAGTGACAAAGATCGCTACGACACCGAAAAGGGCCTCCAGACAACTCTGACAAACCTTTTTGTAGAGGCAGACTACAAGATCAGCAACCAATTCAAATTTTATGGATCGACCCGGCTGACCGGGGATTGGATCTTTCAGGTGAAGCACAATGATTCGTCATGGCATGATAAGGAATTCCGGAAATCCAAAGGAAATCTGAACTTCGATGATAAATATTGGCAGATCCTGCGGGAAGCCCATGTCACCTGGACCCCCGGGAAATTCTTCTTCAGAGCGGGAAAGCAGATTATCACCTGGGGCGAATTGCTTGGCCTTAGGGTGATGGATCAGATCAACCCTCTTGACAGCCGCAGGGCGTTGGGATTGAACGACATCGAATTCGATTACACGCCCATTCCGATCTGGCTTCTTCGGTCTGAATTCCATCCCGGGATCAGCACAAAATGGCTCCAAGACCTTGCCATCGAATTTGTCTTCAATCCCAATGCGGATGACATCAACGACCTCGGCGTGCCGCTCGGGAATGACGAAGGTGGAATTTGGGCCCCTAACATTCGGATACCCGACCCCACGGCTCCCCTCGGTGAAGTTCGCGTCGGCTCGGCTATTTCGAATATCGACACCCCCGGCCATTTTAATCGCAAAGGGTACGAATATGCCTTCAGGGTCAAGGGGGTGGTATGGGACACCATGGTGACTCTGAATGCTTTCTACGGGAAGGAGAATTCTCCCATCGTCAAGTTCGCAGACCCTACGAACCCTTTTCCAGTCGTCAGGGTGCTTCCTGAAGGGCAGGTGATCCTCCATCCTGGCTTTAAAGGTCATTACCCCCGTCTCCGATTTTTTGGGCTCACAGCCAGCCGGGACGTCCCCTTTTTGAAGGCTGCCTTTCTTGGAAACATTGCTCCAGTCTTTCGGGTAGAGGGCTTTTATGCCTACAATAACACCTTTACGGATGCTCTGAGCGCACCGGTCTTTTTTAATGTCTTTAGGAAATTCGACGAAGTCCGTGTAGCTCTGAACATCGACTGGAAGGTCAAGATCCCTTTCTTGAACCCAAAGGCCTACTTTTTTGTCAATCCCCAGGTTTATTACAGAGGGGTAGGCGATTTGCATGGTTTTAAGTTAGAAAGACCGAGAACAGGGCAAGATTGGTTTGACACAGCCCTGACCCGGGTTGGCAAACATAATCTGACGACGACATTGTATATCGACACGATTTATCTCAATGCGAAGCTGAGGCCCTCCTTCTTCTGGATCCACGACTGGGAGTTCAAAAGCGATTACTTTCTGCCTCAGGTGATGTATGATTGGAGCGACAACTGGCGTTTTACCCTGGGCGCTCTTATATGGACCGGGAAAAAACTGCCGGGTCAAGAGAATGGAACCTTTAAATCAAACAATGGTTTTGAATTGTTCAAACACAAGGACCAAATCTTCTTCAGGGTCACTTACAGATGGAGCTAAGGAAGGCAGTAAGAAGGGACAAAATGGGTTAAAATCAAAAAGCGAGGAGGGAGTCAGGAGCAAAACGGTTGAGGCAACCTCAGGGCACAATAAGATTTTAGAGTAACAATCCAAAAAAGAATGTCCCAAGAGAAAATAATCTTTTTTGGGGGTGGGAAAGGAGTCAAAAATGAAGAAAAGAAAGATTTCAATCATTGGATGTTGGGTACTATTTTTGATGATGGCGGTCATCTCGTCAGATGGGTGGGCGCAAAGGTATGAGCTGAGCTTTCAAGAACTCGAAAAATACAAGGCGCCGATTGACGATCCGGCACCTTTTTATAAGAATATCGACGGCTATAAAAAGATCATGCCGCCCGATGTCTATAAGAAGGTGACGTATGACGTGGACACGATGAAAAAAGCCTGGGCTGAAACGATCGGATTCAGGTCTCCGGATGTTGTCGGAAAGGTTTACCCGGAGATCAAGCCGGGCAAGTATACATTTGAAGATAAGATGAAATATCCTTTCGATAAATTAATGTGGAAACATCTGTACGACCGGTTCAATCCTCCTCCTAAATCAGGAGCCCGGCACGCCTGCAATTTCACGGAGTTTGAGATCGTTCCCACAAGGCAGTATTACCACTCCCTCCCCGTCATCGAGGCGACAAAAAAGCACATGGGGACAGTCAAACAGGACAGCCAGGGTTATATCGTTCAAGAAAGCTATGTGGCGGGATTTCCCTTTCCCAGGCCTTCCGGACCTACCATGGCCCAGCAGATCATGTACAACTGGGATAAGAGCTATAATCTGGACGGTGAATTCTATTGGGAGCACGTATACGGGTATACGAAAGACTTGCGGAACGATTATGAGGGAATGGCAACCGCTTACACGATGAGGCACCAGGGACGGGTCAAATGGGACCCCGCAGGGTGGCTCGATAAACGGGCTCAGGACCAGAAAGAGCTGAAATCATTCCAGTACATGAGCACGGCCCCCCGGGACCTGTTCGGCAACATCATCAACATTACCTCCTACATCGAACCGGACCGGTTTGATCTCTTTTTGATGTACATCAATAGCCTCCGGAGAATACGAAGGATGACTGCCTCCGATACGCAGGATCCCGCCGTGGGCCAGGACATGATTTACGAAGATTGGCAGGGATTTAACCAAAAACTTACTCCCAAACGATACCCTTACAAATACGAAATCATCGGTGAAGGGGAGTTTTTGGTGCCCATCAGCTGGGATGGATCAACCTATATGAGTACCAAAGAGGGCCACATCTTGAAGAATCTTCAACTTGAGCGAAGGCCTCTGTGGGTGGTTCAGCTGACCCAATTGGATAAAAACTACGTCTACAGCAAGCGCGTCTTCTACATCGATAAAGAGATCCTCTATTTTCACCATGTGGACAATTATGACCGTAAAGGCCGTCTCTACAGGACCTATGACGCTCTCTGGGGATTCATTCCTGACATGGGGACTTACAACCAATTCCATACCTTGGCGCTCGACCATGTGGATACCCATAGCACCGCCTACCATTCTTATTCCTATCCGGCCCTCTGGCTGGGTCGTGACGACATCAGCATGAAAGGAATGATTAAGATGAAGTAAGAGGGTGGACAGCCTCCCTGAACCCCGGACCAGATGCCCGGGTCTTGGGTCAGGGAGGCCATCTTTTTACCGACCCTTCATCCTGAAACAGAACCCGAGGGGGAGCGATATGATCCCGCAGATAAGAAAGATCCTTTATGCCACGGACCTGAGCAAGAACTCCGGTTTTGCCTTTCTCTACGCGACGGATTTAGCTCAAAGGCATGAGTCAAAAATCGTCATTTTACACGCCATCGAACCCCTTCCCCCCATTGTCAGGTTTTACGGCAGTTTGGATGAAGAATCCAAATACTACCACATAGAAAAAAACCTCGATACACAGGTGATCAAAAACCAGATCCAAGGCTTTTGCCAAAAAGTGGATCAGGAAATCCGCGCATGCTCTCAGCTTGTTTCGAGTATCCTCGTCCGTGTCGGACATCCCGTTGAAGAAATCCTGAACGCGTCCGAAGAAGAGGATTGCGATGTCATTGTCCTCGGAAGCCACGGGAAAGGCTTTTTGAAGCAGACTTTTCTCGGAAGTGTGTCCCGTTCGGTTCTGGACCGCACCCGAAAGCCGGTTTTTATCGTTCCATTGCCATTGGAAGCCTTCAACATCGAAGGGCTTGGAATGTGACGTTTCTTTCACCCGCCATGTTCGTTTCCTCCCGCCAGTCGCAGGGATGGGCGATGAAGTTACCCGGAGAAAGGAGTTAACAGATGGTTGAAGAACTCAGGAAAGGAGTGTTCGGCTTCCCTACCCTCTTGTCCGCATCGGTTGGGCTGGTTGTGGCCTCAACCACGCTCGTCTCTCTCTGCCAGGGGATGGGGCTCGCAGGATATGGTTTTATCCTCTCCATGTTGATTGCATGGGTCCTCATGACGTTTCAGGCCTTCACGTTTAGCGAACTTGCGATAACCATGCCCCGGGCAGGGAGCATTAGTTCCTACACGGAAGTCGCTCTCGGACATTTCCTTGCGATTGTCTCAACGATTGCAGGATACATCATTGTGCAACTTCTCGCCGGGCCGGCTGAAATCGCTGTCGCCAGTATCGTCATCAATAACGTTTTTTTGCCTTCCATTTCGCCCACGGCGATCGGAATCATCATGCTGGTGATCTTCATGAGCTTAAATTTACTCGGCGTCGATGTTTTTGCAAATGCCCAGATTTTTTTCACGATTGTAAAAATTGTTACCATCGCCGGGATGGGTCTTCTCGGCGTGCTATGGCTTGGCAACCCTCAGGTGCAAAATGCCACCCCTCCCATGGGGATCACAGAAATATTCGCCTCTGTCGCTTTGGCCGTCTGGTTGCTGATCGGAGTGGAGTTTACCTGCCCGCTGGTTGAAGAAGCAAAGAACCCAAAGAGGGATATGCCCCTGGCGATGATCGGAGGGCTTGTCATCATTCTCATAGTGAACCTCCTGTTCGGTATCGGCGCATTCCGGTATATCCCCATGGATAAATTGGCAAGTTCGCCCACGCCCCATGTGGATGTTGGCGCTGCCATTCTCGGAAAAGCGGGATTGTACTGGATTGGAATTGCATCCTTTTTCGCAACCGCTGGGACGATCAACACGCTGCTGGCTGCTGTCCCAAGAATGCTTTACGGAATGGCCCACGCCGGACAAATTCCATCCATCTTCAAATGGCTCCATCCTCGGTTCCGCACCCCGTGGGTCGGGATCATTCTTCTGGCTCTCGGTATGGCCGTTCAAATATTGACTGGGATTTCAACGATTGAAACCATCGTCGTATTCATCTTGGCTTCCGCCTTTTCCTGGCTTCTCGCCTATATCATCGCTCATATCGACGCCATCGTTTTAAGACTAAAATATCCGAAGCTTGAAAGACCGTTTAAAACCCCTCTTTTTCCAATCCCTCAAATATTGGGGATATTGGGGACCGTATTTGTCCTCATCAATATCTTTCCCGACCCCAAGCTGAAAGCGGAGATCCATAAGTATGCCCTTTATTTCCTCGTGGGAGGGGCGATTTATTCCTTTCTCTGGTGCACCTTCAAAATGAAAAAGGGCCTCTTCAAGCCCGTCAAGTATGAGGAAGCCCTGAAAGAGTGAGTCGGGTTTTTTTACCCTAAGTCCTCCAGTGAACGAAACGTTAAATCAAAAAGCCCGGGAGTCCCTCCGGAACAATTCGAAATATTTTTTTAGTATTCTCGGGGAGCCGAGCGAAGAAGGACAAGGGCTATGCTTTTCCTTAAAAGGAAAAACTTCTCCTTTCTCGGGTTTCAAAATTCGCTATGTCATCGAGAAGAAGTTTCTGGGTAAAATCTATGCAATGGTTTTAGAGGCAACGTTTGGCCGGCAAAAGGAATTTCAGCCTTCGGGGAAGATCGAGCTTCGCTATTCCGGTTTCATCAGAAAAGGGACACCCTACTTTGCTTACGCTTCTTCAAAAAAAACAGGAACAGATGGAAATGAACTCCTTCAGCTCCTGAATCATGACGAGGACCTTATTGAACAGTGCAAAAAACTGGAAATCGAGTTTTTAAACATCTTTTTTGATCCTCAGGCGGATTTCTGGACAGTTCAGGTAAGGCCTTACGGCGGTTCGTTCGTCCATCTCATGCTCCCGCCGATGCAGTACAATGTCATCCTTGTGAAAGAACAGGCCGATCTTATCTTCTCAATCATGAAAAGAATCGCAGGACTAATTGACAAATAGGCCTTAATCCGTTTTCATTCCGCCTATCCGTTTGACACTTTTGTCAAAAACTTCAGCAGGTTCTCATTAAAAACTTCGGGCTGTTCCAGGTTTGAGAGGTGGCGCGCAGAGGGAAGGATAACCAATTTGGAATCCCTGATCCGCTCATGTATTGATTGGGAGGCAGAAACAGGTGTTGCTGGATCGTCCTCACCCACGATGATGAGCGTCGGAAGATTGATCTTGTGAAGGCTCTCCAGATAATTGAGTCTCCGGATCCCAGAGGCACACCCGATATAACCTCCTGGGGATGTGGCTAAAAACTCCTCCTTGATCAGGGTAAACATCGGAGGATCCAATTTGAGATAAGACGGGGTGAACCATCTCTCCATCGTGGTCTCAAGTTGGGACTTCATTCCGATCTTTTGAACACCTTCGATCCGCTCATCCCATATCGGTTGCATCTCTGCGGGGACGACGGCGCCTGTATCACAAAGAGAAAGGCTCAAGAGGCGTTGAGGGTGATTTAAGGCAATGGATTGGCCGATCATTCCACCCATGGAAAGGCCAGCCCAGTGGACCTTTTCAATATTCAGGGCATCGAGCAATCCGATCGCATCCTCCCCCAACAGTTCTAATGTATAAGGGGCCCTTGTTGTCTCAGTTCGGCCGTGACCCCGGGTATCATAACGAAGCACCCGAAAATGTGAATTGAATGCCTCCATCTGAGGCTCCCACATCTTCAAGCTCGAAGCAAGGGAGTGACTTAAAACAACTACCGGTGCATCTTTCTTTCCGGAAATCTCATAATGGATCTTGATACCATTGGCCATGATTATCATCGCTTCCCTCCTTAATTAAGATCTGGTTGATATATTCGGCCAACCCTCTATGCTTTGTCAATTAGAATATCACTTCATACCGCTCTTTTATAAAATTCCGTCAACCCTGGTGCAATAAAAGGCAAGGTCAAGATCACTTCCTGATTCTCATCCATACTATACCCAACCACCTTGAGCATGAGGGAATAAGGACGGGTTCCCGGAAGAAAACTTTTTTCCTCAAGAGTTACCTTCTTCAATAAAGCTCTCATGTTTTGAAAATGTTTCGAGTCCAGAATCTTCTTGCCTTTTATGCCGGCTAAATGACGGCCATATTCTATCATACTACCTTTCAATTGATCGAAGTCCGACATCTTTGGCCAGCGTTCAGTCTCTTTCTCCAGGTTCTCTAAAGTAAGTTCGAGCTTTGAAATCCTTTTCTCTTTTTCTATATCTAAAACCGTTTCCCCATCCCAGAAGACAGGACGCCCTCCATCCAGACCGAATTTCTCCGGGTCGAGATAGGCCATTGTCCTGTTCTTATAGTTGAGGTAATAGAGTGTAATATGGAGATGTGGGGGTTGGAAAAATCTATTCTCTATTAAGCCTGTACCTGAATTCCCGGAGAGAGCAACAATATCCTCTCTCTGTAAAGGTTGTACCCCTTCTTCCACGGCTTTAGTGATATGCCCCCTAAAATAGTATCTCTCATCTGTTAAGATCCTGTCTAAGTGTCCAAAGCTGATCCGGTAGGAGGGATAGAATTTATTGATCAGAAGAATATAGAGAGAGCCATGCGGATCCTTCGTGGCCTGCCTTAAATAAGAGGCTTTCATCGGGACAAGAGGAGTTCCAATATCCACATCATAATCGATACCCGGAGTCGCTTGTCCATGAATATGTCCATCAAAATTGGCCCGACCGCCATACTTTGAAGACCACCTGATCGGAGGGCCATAAATAGGATCCCAATCCCTGGTCATTCTGAAGTAGTGAGCGCTGCTCATCGTCTCCTCAAGGCTCTTCTTGAAAGTGCCTGAGGAGCTACAACCAGAGATCCCAGAAATGGCCAGCCCTGCAGCCAACCCAAATTTCCCAGAGCGTTTTAAAAATTCTCTTCGGTTCAAATTCATAACTAAATTATTCCACATCTTCGTCGATACGACAATTCCCCTTTCCTTTTTTTTAATTTTCATTTCACGAATGTTGGGTTAAAATAGTATTTAAAAAATCGGGGAGGTGTTTCAATGACAAGGAGAAAACTGTTATTCGTCCTGATGATGGTGCCTTTTTATTCACTTTATGCCCGTTCTGCCTTTGCAAATAAATCCTCTACCTCGATCGAGGCTCCTCAGACTGTTCCAAAAGGTTCAGAGACGACGATTCGGGTGACTGTCACACACAAAGGCAATAATTTTCTCCACTACACCAAGTGGCTGCAGGTGACTGCAAACAAGAAGGAAATCGCTCGGTGGGATTTCTCTTCAGGCCAGAGGCCTGAAGCAGAGGTCTTCACCAGAGAAGTCAAATTAAATGCAGTTGAAGATCTGGAGGTCACTGCCGAGGCGCATTGCAATATGCACGGAAGCACTGGGCCAACAACCATCAAAATCTCTGTTAAAGAATAGAGAGGAGGGATTTTAAAATGAACATCGGGGGAATATCAATCATCCTGCTTCTCGGCATCCTCAACTTCCTGCTCATCCTCTTTCAGTTGAGCACAGGGCTACGATGGATTAAAGTCCCTTTCGGGGTCCATAAAAAAACCGGAGTGACTCTTTTGATCAGTGCCACGCTTCATGCCCTTGGGGCATTTCTGACCTCATAAAATCTTTTTAGGCTTGAGCGTGAGAGATTGGTAACGATCTGAAGACTTAATCGTAATCTCACGGATCTGGATTCCCTGGAGAACGGCCAGAGGAACCTCTACCCCTGCATTGCCAAGCGCCCATATCTTACGGAATAAATCCGTCAGTCCCTTCACTTCTCCCCCTTTGACGCTCAGGATAAGGTCTCCTGGTTTCAGGCCTCCCTTTTCAGCCGGACTTCCCGGCGTCACCCTAGTGATGAAGACCCGGCCATGCGCCTCCTCTGCATTGATTCCAAGCCATGGTTTTGGGGCTTTTTGGGGGCGCCCCTTTGTGATCAAATCATCCAGAATCGGAGGCAGAAGATCGATCGGAACAGAAATATTACACGGAATAGCGCCGAATCCCGGGATGACTACCTGGCTGAAAAGAGACCCGATGCCCACGAGTAAACCGTCCTTGTCGATCAATGCAGCTCCTCCGTAACTGGCAAAGGCCGGTGCCGTATAGAGGGCTTCGTCGAGGATATATTCCCAGTAACCTGTAAATTCCTTCCGGCTGATGACCCTGGCTGCCTGAACCGCATCCTCTCCTGCATAGCCGACGATCAGAACTGGTTCCCCTTCCTTTACCTTTGAGGACTGGCCCATTTTCATCGGTCTCACATTGAGAGGTTTCTCTGTTTTAAGGAGCCCGAATCCTGTAGCATGATCGTATCCTACAAAGGTAGCGCTGACAGGCCTTCCATCTTGAGGGGTAACTTCGATCGCCTCTGCTTCAACAATGAGGTAACCAATCGTTAGAATATGGCCCTTGGCATCGATGACAATTCCATTGCCTTCCCGCTCTGTTCCCAGTGTCTTTGCTGAATTAGCTTCCTCGGGTATGATTGCCTTGATCTTTACAACGGCTTTGAGAATCTCTTTGCCTTCCTGATCCGCATAAGATGGCAGGCTGATGGCAATGGAAATGACGGCCAGAATTGCGAGAACGACTCTTTTCATCTCACACCTCCGCTCCTTCTCCCCCCTTCAAAGATGAATCCATGTTCTGCTTCATTCCCGACTCAATATCCCTTCTACAGTGTAATTAATACAAACGTAATAAATGTAGGGTCCGTTCCCCGAACGCACCGCCTCTTAATTATAGTCTACACCAATGTCAGGAGATTTACCAGAATTTAAAAAGAGGATGTGATCCTCTTTTTTCCCAGGATAGAAATTTCTATGGAAATCCCAGACCGTCCAGCATTACCATATGGGAAATGCTTCCAATGAGGATCAGGTTAAATAAGGTCCCCACTGCTCTAAGGTTTCAAGGATGTAGCCGGCAGGCAGTTTGGTCACAACCCGATTGTGACCGGGCAGAAGGATGTTTACTTCCCGTTCGGAAAGCTGTTTCAAAGAATCTTTGAGCACGGATCCATCAGCGCCGAAAAGATCGAAGCGACCAATGGCATGATCAGCATAGATGACATCGCCTGGGATCAGAATCTTCTCAGGAGCATAGTAAAGCCCGATGCTGCCCGATGAGTGCCCTGGAATATGGATGACCTCCCATTTCATACCTCCAATGTTCAGGGTCTCTTTTCCTTCAAGCTTTCGATGAACCTTAAAGGTAAAGGATCCCGACTTTATCCTGTACTGCATCTGACAGACCTGTTGAAACATATCCATGCCATAGACCGTTCTTTCATCCCCGTTCTCCAGGGGTTCACCTTCCAGGCGGTGGACCCAGAGCTCTGCCCATGGAATTCTCTTCTGAATCTCCGAGAGAGCGCCAATATGGTCGAAATGGGTATGGGTCATGATCACTCTCTTGATATCCTCCAGCTCGATCCCCATCTTCTTGATCGAATCAATCTTATAATCTCCCTTTCCAATGAGACCCGGATCAATCAGGGAAAGATCCATAGACGAAGGTTTTCCGATCAGATAAGAGTGAGAATCAGGCATCATTTCGTCCTGCCCCTGAATGAAATAGACTCCCTCAATCATCTTTGGCATGAGCGACCTCCACAATTACTTGATGGTTTCTTGAATAGACCTCGTATGGTGGTGTTAGAAAATTTTTATTTCCATGATTCCTTCATTTCTATGGAATCCTTCAGCGAGAGGAAAGCGCTCCGTCTCACACGGAGCGGCTACAGGTTCCTTTCAAAAAAATCGCTCAATTTAGGTTCCAGTATTTTTTCCGGAGTTCCCTTTTTAATATCTTTCCCTGCGTATTTTTAGGAAGGGAAGTTACAAATTCAACGGTTCGAGGGGCTTTATACTTTGCGATTCGTACCTTGCAAAAATCAATGATCTCCTCCGGCGTCACCTTCGCCTCCTCCTTAAGCAGAATCACCCCGTGGACCCTTTCCACCCATTTGTCATCAGGCACCCCGATGACAGCGGCCTCAAGTACATCGGGATGCTGGTACAGAACCTCTTCCGCCTCCCGGGGATAGACATTCTCGCCTCCGGTGATAATCATATCTTTTTTCCTATCCACAATATAGATGAACCCACGCTCATCATAATAGCCCATATCGCCTGTATAAAGCCACCCATCCACAATCGTTTCAGCAGTGGTGTCGGGCTTTTTCCAGTACCCCACCATAATCGATCGGCTCTGCACAATGATCTCTCCAACCTGGAAAGGTTCCATATCAGTTCCATCATCGCTCACGATCCTTGTGTGCACCCCCAAACAGGGCTGACCGCATGAAGCAAGAATCCTCTGTTCTTCAAGCGATTTGCTAATCACCCGGTGTGCTTCCTCAGGCAGAATCGTAATGTCGGGGCCGGATTCAGTTTGACCATAGCCCTGCCCGAAGATGGGGCCAAACGTTGCCATCCCCCTTCTCAGGAGCTCAACCGGCATGGGAGAGGCGGCATACCAGATCTGTTTGAGACTGCTTAAATCGTACTGTTCAATGTCGGGAAGTGAAAGAAGACCCACAAGATGGGTGGGTACGATATGGAGATCGGTTGCTTTTTCTTCTTTAATTGTTTTTAAGGTTGCCGTTGGATCGAAGGAGCGGTTGGGCATGATGATGTTGGTTGCACCGATCACGAAGAATGCCCAGAAATGGGACCATCCCCCGATATGGAAAAGGGGTAAGATCATCACATGTCTGTTGTCTGGCTTTAGACCTGCTGTGAGAATCTTTGTTCTGGCCTCCTCAAGCTTCTTATAATGGGTATAGATTGCCCCTTTTGGAAAACCTGTTGTCCCGCTCGTATAAAAGATGATGAAAGGATCATGTTCGTCAACCCGGGGTTCTGGCTCCTCGTCTGAAAAACCCTTGATCAACTCATCGTAGGATTCCATTTCAGGAACCCTTTCTTTTAGGGAAAGGTAATGCCTGACGGGTTTTATTTTTTCCCTGATGGTATCTACGATGCCGAGAAGTTCCGGTCCAACAAAGAGCATCTTGATCTCTGAATCATTAATAACATCTACCAGCTCCGATGCCTGAAGTCTCGGGCTAAAAGGCACTGCCACAAAACCGCCTTTCATGGCAGCGCCGGTGACGTCAGCGCCCTCAATGCCATTCCATGAGAGGATGCCGATATGATCCCTCTTTTTTAATCCAAAGGAATCCAGTGCATGGATGAGTCGATTGACCCGCTGGTTGAATTGGAAGAAGGTTATCCTTTCTCTTCCATAGATAAATACTTCTTTGTCAGGATAAAGCAGTGCATTTCTATAAATGATGTCTGCATAAGTACCAATGCTGTACCGACTCAGCTCTTTCAGCAATTTCATCTTTGACATAGAACTTGCTCTGTTTCTAAAAGATCTTTTGATTCTATCTTGTAATGAATCACCAGGAAGAACTTATCCAAGAATCGCCCTTTTAACCAGGGTTTTGGCAATCTCAACCTTGTATGCGCTCATGCTGAGCGGCATGGCATCAGCAACGGATAACTCCGCTGCCTCTGCAGCCGTATTCGGATTGATGGGTTTCCCCCTGATGAGATCTTCAGCCTTTGTTGCTCTCAAAGGGGCTGGGGCAACAGCTCCAAGTACAATGCGTGCATCTTTACATTGACCCCTTTCAACGGTGATGACCGATGCGACGCTCACGATGGCAAAATCGATAGGACTCCTTAAGGTAAATTTCAGGTAGTTCTGCCTGACTCCATCCAATGGCTTCGGGATTTGAATTTCGGTGACCACCTCATCCGGAGCAAGAATCGTTGTCCTGGTTGCACTGGCAGCAAAGAAATGTTGGGCATCCAACGTCCTCTTGGTCGTAACGACCTTTGCGTCTAAAGCGATCAGGGATATGGCAATATCCGAGGGACTGACCGCTAAGCACCCGCAATTGAAACATCGTTTTGCCTCTGTTTCGATTTCTCTTAAACTGAGGCCCGGTGTATCTTCAAGATCGATGCCCTTAATCCGCTCGGATACGGGCAATTCAGGAATGTGGACCCGGGGTGCTGCCTCGAATGAGGGAGGAATAAATTCTGAATTTAACTCACTTCCCTTCACAGAAGATTTGCCAACGGTTAATGATTGAGCGATCAGTCGAGCCGCTTCCCTGCCCGAGGCCACCGCCTGAACAACCGTTGAAGGCCCTGCTATAAAGTCTCCGCCGGCAAAAAAGTTCTTTCCCAATGGATGGACTAAAGATGTCTCTTTAAACACTTTTCGCCGAAACGGAGCAGGAAGCATTGAACGATCCGGCTCTTCCCCAATCGCTTTGATGACAGCATCAACCGTAACCATAAAGTCTGAACCCGGTATCCGTATGGGTTTTGGCCTTCCTGACGCATCCCGGGAGCCGAGTTTCATTCGCACGCATTTAAGCAATATCTTACCATTGGCTTCCGATGCCTCCATCGGCGTCGTCAGGAACTCAAATTCGACTCCTTCCTCCTTCGCCTTTTTCACCTCATCCCCAAATGCAGGCATCTCGTCCTGACTCCGCCGGTAGATGACGACTGGCTCTGCCCCCATTCTCCGTAATGCCCGGGCAACATCCATGGCCACATTACCGCCCCCGATCACTGCCACTCTTCTCCCCGGAATATCTCTTTGACCCGCATTGACCTTGTTTAGAAACTCAAGGCCGGAGAGGGCGACTCGTTCTCCTTTGATCCCCAGCGGCTTCTCTTTCCAGGCCCCGGTTGCCCAAAAAAGAGCATCAAAGCGACTCGCCAGTTTGGTAACTGAAATATCCTTTCCTGCATCAACGCCAAGCTCAAACTTGATTCCCATACCCTTCAGCGCTTCAATCTGTTTTCTAACCACCTCTTTGGGCAATCGATACGGCGGGATACTATACAGGAGCATCCCCCCTAACTCTGCCATCTTCTCAAATACAGTGACCCGGTAGCCTGACCTTCTGAGGTAGTATGCTGCAGTCAATCCCGCAGGCCCGGAGCCAATGATCGCAATCTTTTTCCTCGATTCCTTCTCGGGGGGCGTAAACATCTCAGCCATCCTTTTCAAAATCTCATCCCCCAAAGACCGCTCTATACACCTGATGGCTACGGGTTGATCGAACTCGCTTCGATTACACTCCGGCTCACAAAAAATAGGACAGACCCGGCCTGTGATCGCCGGGATGGGGTTGAAGTCCATCAATTGCTTTGCCGCTTCCAACAAATTTCCATCTTTCACTCTATTCAGATAAGAGGGTATATCGATATTTGCCGGGCAATTTGAAGCACAGGGATAGGTTGAAATGCCTGCCGCGCCGAAAATGGAGTGATAACGATGATCTCCGGTCAGAGCATTGCAGATCTTGCCACCCTTACGCAGGCACATAATAGGTCCGCCGATCTTAAAGGGGTACCGATAGTACCAGCAACGCACATCCTGACATAAATTTCCACCGATCGTCGCTACATTTCGAACCTGAGGTGTGGCCACGGAATGGGCGGCTTCAACAAGCGCCCCACAATATGTTTTAAGGAGAGGAGATTTCGCTATCTCTGAGAGTTGTGTCAGGGCGCCTATCTTTAATACTCCCTTTTCCTCCTTGATATAATTGAGACCGGATAGGGTCTTGATATTAATGATGGCGTCCGGATAATCCGAAAGATATTCCCCTTTGAGAATGGAGAGCACTTCTGTCCCGCCGGCATTGAGTATGGCTTTCCCTTTATATTTCCCGAGAAGTGTGGTGGTCTCATGAACGGTTTGGGCATTGATGTGTTCGAAGGGTCTCATGCCACACCTCCGTTCCGGGTTTTTGGTGTCACCTTCCCCAGTGTTTTAAGCACCCTCTCCGGTGTCACCGGATATTCGTGTAACCAGGTGCCGATAGCATTTGAGGCAGCCATGAGCACAGCAGAGGGACCGGGTGAGGTCGCTATCTCACCCACCCCAACGGCATGAAAGCGGTGACTGTCAATGCGTGTTTCGAGGACCACATTGTCAATGACCGGAAGCTGAGAAAAGGTTCGCCACTTATAGTCGATCAGGTTGGCGTTTAGCATATGACCTGTGGAACGATCAAGGATCATTTCCTCGAAAAGGGCGCTATCAATGCCAGCCGATCCAAGACATCCGTTGAGCTGGCCTTCGAGGCCGGGTGGGTCTATAATGGTTCCTGCGTCTGTGGCATTGACCACGCGCACCAAGGTGACGCTTCCAGTCTCCGTATCGACCTCGACCTCTACAAAGGTCATCATACAGTTACTCAATGTATAATCAGGTTCGAAACGTCCACTACCAAGGCAAGTACGATCGACTCCCATCGCTCTCCAGGGTATTCTTTTTCCCGGTTCACCCTTGACGAAAACGAATCCATCCACCGTATCGAGATCCGAAGGATCTGCTTGAAGCTTGGGTGCAATAATCTCTAAGAGTTTTTTCTTGGCATCTTCAGCCGCATTGATAATCGCGCTTCCTATGGCATAGGTTCCCCTGGAACCTGCAGGACCAAACTCATAGGGATTGACCAACGAATCAGAGGGGGTCACCGAGATGTTATTTATGGGGATTTGGAGCACCTCTGCAACCATCTTGACGAAGTTTGTTCTCTGTCCTGTCCCATGCTCCGTAATACAGGAAAAGAGCATGGCTGTTCCGTCTGGATGAAGACGCACATAGGCTTCGGATGCATCCTCACCGATATCAGCATTTCCATGAACCCCTACTCCAATCCCTCTTCTTCTTGTACCGTCCACCCAGGTAGGTTTGAGCCATCCCTTCCACTTCTCTTTCCAACCGAATACTTCAGCGCCTTTCTCCATTGTTTTTGTAAAATCTACCCCCCTGTAGTCATACCAGATGCCATCCCGCCAGAAGTACCCGTCCCCTGGTTTGACATAATTTTTTTTGAGAAATTGAAGCGGGTCGATATCCAGTTTTTCCATGGCCAAGCTTAACAGGGGTATGAGCGTACACTTCAACTCCTGGCCGCCAAACCCTCTCACGATGCCTGATGCATTTCGGTTGGTGCAGACGATCACAGGCTTGAGGTTCCAGTTGGGACAGCGAACCATGATTTGAACCTCACCGCAACCTACCGCCACCTGTGACTGCGTGGTCATGGAATAATAACCCGTATCAATCACCCAGGTGCCTGATATGGCTGTGACGGTTCCATCTTTCTTCATACCCACCCGGGCGCTCATGCGTGATGCAGGCCGCAACGTAAATGCAGCGAGATGCTCTTCCTTGCTGAAGACGATCTTTACCGGTTTGCCGCATGCCCTGCTTAAGAGGGCAGCATAGCACTGGACTTGCCAGGACATGAATTTTGATCCGAAACTGCCGCCACAGGGGCCCCCGATGGTTCTCACTTCGACTTTTCTCTCCATCACATGAAAGAGGGTGATCTTATCCATATAGGATGCTTGGTTGGATACCCAGAGCGTCACCTTGTTCGGCTCCTCCCATAAGGCAATTACTCCGGGAGACTCAGGAGGAAGGGGATTCGGCATATTCTCATAGCCAAACGTCCCTTCGGTGATAACGTCAGCCTCAGCAAAACCCTTCTCCACGTCTCCCATCACAACCTCTTGCAGGCTCTTGGGTCCGAAAAAGGGAACACCGGGAGTAACCACGTTTCCGGGAAACTGGTCATACAACTGGGGAGCGCCGGGCTTCAACGCCTCCTCCATGTCGAAGACAGCAGGCAAAACCTCATATTCCACGTTGATGAGATGAAGGGCTTCAGTGGCTATCTCTTCACTTGTAGCAGCAACAAGGGCCACAGCGTCACCTACATACCGGACCTTACGGTCAAGGACACGGGTAGAGCGAGGGGTTCCTCCTCTCCAATCTGGAACATCTTCCCACGTAAGGACGGCTTCAACTCCTTTGAGCCTCTCTGCTTTACTCTTATCAATCTTCTTAATAAGGGCATGGGGATGAGGGCTTCGCAAAACCTTTCCGTAGATCATGTTGGTGAGCTTCAAATCGTCAAGATAGGCTGTTCGTCCCGTAACAATCTCTGTCGCATCCCTTCGGGGAGTTGCTTTGCCAATATAGCGGTATGTATTCTCCATCGATTCACCTCACCTCTTTCGATGCCGACATCACAGCTTTTACTACCTGGTAGTGACTGATACAACGGCAGAAATTGCCTGAGAGAGCTTCCTTTACCTCTTCTTCTGTGGGTGAAGGATTCTCACAAAGAAGCGCCTTTGCGCTCATGATGATGCCCGGCGTACAGAAACCACATTGGAAGGCAGTATGGTCAATAAAAGCTTGCTGAATGGGATCGAGCTTCCCTGTTGCTGAATCTCTTAATCCCTCGATGGTCGTTATACTCTTCCCATCACACTCCACAGTCAGAAGCATACAGGAGAACACCGGTTGACCATCCATCAAAACTGTACATGCACCACACGCTCCTTCATCGCAGGATACTTTTGTCCCTTTAAGCCCGAGGGTCTCACGCAGGGTATGGGCAAGGGTATGGGAGGGTTTGACCTGGTCGGATTGGCTACCCGCCTCCAGTTCATAGGCCTTCCCATTTACTGTAAGTCGTATCTTTCTTGCCCTGATTCTCTTCATAGGCCCCTCCCCTTTTCATTTTCTCTGGGTTATTTTTCTCTGATAACACTAAATTTTTCTATTCTATATTGCAAGACAATGGTCAAACTTTTTCATTTAAATTTGGTTCATCGGGAATTGAGTGGATAACCTCCCCTTATAACTCCCCCTCACCCCCTCTCGGTTTCGAGTCGCAACGACTTATACTTAAGAAGGGGAAAAGCACCTATACAAAAGCCGGAAGAACCTTTTAATTTAATGGTGAAAACTTGACCTTCATAGGGAGAAGTGATAAATGGATTGAAAAAGAGGAGAGGAGCACAAACATGGGAGAAAAGATACCGACACGCCAAGAAGCCCTGGAACTGCTTCATCAATATAATGAGACGGATAGCCTTCGAAAGCATGCCTATTCCGTTGAAGGGGTGATGCGCTACATCGCAAGGAAGCGGGGTGAGGATGAAGAGAAATGGGGAATCATCGGATTGATCCACGATCTCGACTATGAGAAGTTTCCTGATCAGCATTGCAAAAGAACAGGAGAGATTCTCCGTGAGAAGGAATGGCCTGAAGAATACATCCGTGCCGCTGTCTCCCACGGATGGGGCATCTGTTCCGAAGTCAAGCCAGAGACCCATTTGGAAAAATATCTTTATACGATTGATGAGCTGACAGGGCTTGTCGTCACCACCGCTCTGATCCGTCCCTCAAAAAGCGTCCTCGACGTTCAGGTCAAGTCTGTGAAGAACAAGTGGAAAGATAAAAGATTTGCCGCTGGGGTGGACCGCTCGATCATCGAGAAAGGCGCGGAGATGCTTCAAGTCGGGCTGGATGAACTGATTGACGATACCATCAAGGGAATGCAGGAAGTCGCCGAATCCATCGGCCTGAAGGGTAACCCAGGATGAGGTTGCCTTCTTAATCCCTATATCGAATTAGCGATGCCTGATCTCAATTGGGCAATTGCAAAGGGTTCCCTACGGCGATATGCTTTCCACTGCCCGTGCATGTGCAATCTCTCGGCGACCAATTGGACGTATTTTTGAAGGTGAAAGTGAAACGACGGCCATTGTCTCACCGACCAAACTCATAAACTCAACCTCATATCCCTTTCCGTCACCATGGATTAGTACAACCGTACCGATATCGCCGCGTTCCAAACCATACTCCGGTAGGTCGGCATTCAGCACAACACTATCCAGTTCTTTAATCATCCTGTCCTCCTTTGCAAAGGATAGGCAGTCACCAACCGCGGAATATCCTCTCCTGTTTCGATGAACCAGACTGAGCGAATGAAAGCTGATTTACCGCCCGATCCAAAAAGTTTCCCATCAACAATATAACGCTTGCCAAACAGCGTAAAATTTATCAACCCTTTGGAGGTTTCCGAAACTGCAATATGTTTTTACTGAAAATTGGAAGCGCTTCAAAGTATTGTGATTCCTGGATTAGATTAACTCAAAGAAGGACTCTTTTCCTAAATGCTTTAAATACTTTTTTACCAGATTCTCCAACTTGTTCGGTCCACCTATATTTATCCAATCGTTAATTGACCCCAAAAAACAATATCTTTCTGCCACAAACACCCTTTTCTCTTTTTCCGTCAGAACAAACCTCATCATGGGCGAATAGTTCAATATGGAATCCAGCGCCTTCTTGGTATTCCCGGACTTGAGAATGTACCTTCCAGAAAGGAGATTTTTTATTGCATCTGCATCCTGGTCTGCCAAATATACGATGATGGCATTCTTTTGGGTATTGAGCCTGTAATACTCTATGGCAGAATATTTCCTCATGCCTTCGTAAACAACTTTGATTTCAGAGTCACGGATGATGGTAGGTCTTTTCTTACGAAGGAAGACCTGGCCATTAGGATTTTCATAAACTTCGTACCCTTTAGGCATAGTATCAGGTAACGGGCCCAACTTCTTTAACGAAAAGAAGTACTTTGGATGACCTAATTTTGTCTTGCCTTGATGGAGGTAAAAGATTTGAGATTTTCTATTGATATGCGTTATCGGGTTTCCAGACATAAATTCTTTCTACTTTTTGGTTTCTATGATTCATGCGTTCTGTTCACAGCTTCACTTCGAGTAGGTTTGCTTCGATTTCTTTGAACAATTCATCTAAAGTTTCTTGAAAGCTGATTGTCTCTGCAATGGCTGTTACTACCCTGGCGTAGTGAACCACTTCTTCAGATGAAAGCTGCCTACCCTTGCGGTCCTTGAGCCATTTCTCTGCAACCCGATAGCCTCCTATGTGATATTCCCAGACGTCGGGAAGGATGCCGGTGAACCATTTCTCAGGATTAATATGAACACATGTCTTTGTCTGATCGTAAGTTACTTTGTCCACACGAAGGTCTCCCGAGCCTTCGCACCTGGCAATTGGTTTGGCCAGCCTTTTTGATTGGAGCAGATGGAGTTCAACAAGCTCCGCACCTTTATCGGCAAGTACCTTAAATAGCTTGTAGTCCTTTGTGAATGGGACTCGGGGAAAATCAGTCTTCAGAAACTCCGTATATTTTTTCCGGTAGGAGTTTGAATAAAGAAGAGCGTAGATGTAATGGAAAATATCCTCCGGCGCGGGCTGCCTCTTGTAAGTATTTGCTAATGATGCAAAGATCTTAGAATTGATATTGGTGTGACGCATCGTGTACGCTGCCGCTGGCTCAAATACGAACATTGATTGATATTTAGAGAATCCGCTTCTCCGGCCAGAACCGCCAGAATCAGATTT
The DNA here is from genome assembly GCA_016875195.1 of Deltaproteobacteria bacterium. GTDB lineage: Bacteria > Desulfobacterota > BSN033 > BSN033 > UBA1163 > RBG-16-49-23. The sequence goes on along the minus strand of VGRY01000004.1, from coordinate 13,629 downwards.
TTTATATAGATACAGTGGAAAACAATAGTCAATTGTTTTTAACGACACGGCGACATGTTCAACAACTCCTTTTGATACGAAGGCATGTCCCCAAGGAATAGCTGTTTCGACTCGGCGAGGGAGGATAAGACCGAGATTTGTTTCCAGCATATGCTGCATGACTCCTCCACGTGGCATACAATGAAAACCTTTTGACCTGCCCGTGTAATACGTATAGCGAATATCAAAGGGCCTATAAAGAATGGGAACAATATTCTCCTTGGTCGGACCACTTTTCTTCAAGTCCTCTTGTGCTAACTTTACCTTCCAGTCTCGAACATCACTGCCAAGCCGATAGGCCTGGCGGGCCATCTCAGAGTCAAGAGAGACAAAATTCAAGACCGTTGTCCATACTTGGTGAGAAGTCCAATGGATCGTAAAATGATCTCTTGCAGTCACAATCCCGACGCTGTTCACAGGAAAAATCTCCGGAATGCTTGGATAGGATTGAAACCGCTTATTTAACTTTTCTTCTCTCGGAACGAAAAGGTAGAGAGGTGAGGATGGTGTGATTTCGGTCCATCCTTTCATTCTCAGATCGTGTTTCAATAACCATTTGTATTTATCGTTTCGCTGTCCCCATATTTCGCCGTGTTTAACCCTTTTGAGATGCGTCCCTTTTCTCTTCATGAAGAGCGCGATAGCAACGCCTTGTTGAATGTCGAAAACATTCTCGTCTTTGGAACCATCAGGAGCCTTTTCTTTTTTGAGGGAGTTACCGTGAAGGTCGAGGATGTATATTTCATCAAAGGAGTTCATCAGGGATTGCCGCATTCCCCTAAATGTGGGGTTATCAAGATAACTGTGATTCGTGATGAACCCGAGAACGCCTTCGCCGATTTGGTCAATCTTCCATTGAGCGAACCGGATGAACTTAACGTAGTCATCCTGAAGCCACTTGGGATTCTTCTCTCCAAGGGGTTTCCCATCCACTTTTTTATAGTTTTCGATTTGATCTTTAATCCAATCGCCCTTATTGGCTGAGTGCCCGGAGTATGGGGGATTGCCGAGAATGACAAGGATCGGCCTTTCTTTCTTTACCTTGCTGGCAAGGTGGGATTCTTCTGAAAGGGAGGCCATTCCTGGAAGCGATGTCTGGACCAGCTCTTCCATTTCCAGCGTATTCGTCAAATAGAATTGGAATCGCTCATAACCTGCCAGCTTATGTCCGAGTTCATCCAGAAGATAGCCCATCTTCAGGTGGCCCGCTGCGTATGGGGCCATCATCAACTCAAAGGCAAAGAAGTGTTTGAGAATATGATCCTCAATAAATTTTCCCTTTGAGCCTTCACCATACTTGCTTACAAATTCTTCCACCGCGAGCCTTGCCGCTTCAGCAAGGAAGGTGAGCGTTCCGCCAGCAGGATCGAGCACCGTAACGGATTGCGCGGCAAACCCGTCTTGCCGTCCGAATCTCTCCTTGAGGATGATGTTCAGAGAGCGGACGATGTAAGAAACAACAGGTTCGGGTGTGTAATAAACGCCCCGCCGCTCACGCTCCTGAGGGTTGTACTCAGCAAGGAACGTCTCGTAGAAATGGAAAATCGGATCGCTTCCCTTGCCTTCCTTGAAGTATTGGTGGAGGATGCTCCTGACATCGGCGACGGCAAGAACTTCCGCAATATCATCAACGGTCGCACGGAGTTGCTCGGGTGGGTCAAATGAGACAAAGTGAAAGATGTCGCGTAAGATACCGATGGTTTTGGGAATAAGATCGTAAGCCAAGATTCGATTGAATTCTCCATTGGCGCGGGTTCTTGCGGCAAAGAGACCATAGGTTATGGTCTGGGCATAGAGGTCCGCAAACTCATCCGGCTTAAGGTTGAAAATGAGATGTTTCTGGAATGCCTCAAAGAAGCCAAGAATTTTCTTTGCGCGTACACTGGTTGTTTCACGCAATTCCTCTTTGATCACTTGATCCCTAAGGAAGCGGGTTCGGGTGGCGAGTTCTTTCGCAAGGCTCTCAGCGGTGAATTTCGTCGGTAGCGAGAACTGAAAGAACTTTTCCAGCAAGGCCAAGAATTCAACGGTGTGCTCAGCAGGAGGAATGAATTTCAGTTTTGTCGGAATATACGGTCGTGCGAGCAAAACGTGGGTAACACGCTGGCCATTACGGTAAAGCCGGAACTCATAGAAGTTTGTTAGGATGAAATTAGGAAAAATGGAAATATAGCGCTTCAATTGGTCGGAGGTCTCGATTTCATCAAGATTAGCTCTGGGCGGCTTGGCTTCAATATAGCCGACATGAGCATGTTTGCCGTCCCAGACTCGAAAGTCCGGATTGCCGGCTTCAGTCTTTTTCGGCAGGACGGTGATGTGGACCTTCTTTTTTCTCTCCGTATTGGAGAACTCTTCAAGAAGCCCCGCAAGGGCAGGATAGTAAGATTCCTCACGAGCATCTCCCTGCTTGGTGATCGATGCAATCTTTTTGATATATGTCTCTATCATTGTCTATCCAATAAGCAGCATATAATCAATCGAAGTATAGATTGGGACATAATGGACTGGCTAAGCTAAGGACCATCAGTAATGCTGTTCCCCCTTATTCTTCACCCACCGGTTAGGACATGGTTATTTCTTTTTAATGGTTTCTATTAATTTTATCATCTGATTTACCAACGGATCATATGGAAATGTACTCGCAAGATATGGCCGCAAATCGATGATTGTTTTTTCCCTTACTTTTTTAGAGTGATATTCGTATTCTGCGGTGATTGTAAAACAACTTGGTGTGAGACTTGGATCAGTCTTTTCTCCAAATATCACAAAGCTTTGAGCGAGGTAAAAAAGCATTTCCCCACCGGGCACAAAAGAATCAATTGGTTCCGTGAAGGCTCTAAATGATTTTAGATTGCTTTCCTCTCTTTTTTCACCGAACTGATAGAAATCCCTGTCCAAACTTAAGCGTACGTTGTGAGCAGCAGTAAGTCCTGAGTTTTTTATCTTCAAGAAGACAATTGGGTTCTCGGGGTATAAAACTGGTGAGATGGAAATGTACGGACGTTGGGTCGCTTCCTGTTGGTATCGCATTTGCTCAACAACTTTTTCATTAGCTTTGAGAATCCTAAATGTGGCCCAAGCATAGAAGCCGGTGAAAATAACGAGAATTGCTGTCAGTATTTCTATCATTCTGGTGTCACACTATTATTTTCTATGTTGTTGCTATGTTTTCCTAAAAAATAAGCCTATACATGTCTTAAAAAGGCCTTTTTGTGTTTTAAAATAGCCCGGTAAGGGACACATTTCTAACATAATTTACAAAAGGATTATTCAGTTGGGCTTGGGGGTCTCTCCATTGTTATTTTACGAAGGTAATATACACCTATTTTTGAATTTTTGGAAGTGTGGATTTTATGGGGGGAATTTATACGCGAAAGCGTAGAGAAACCAATGATTGATTTGAACAAAAATCAAAATTCAATCTAAAGACCAACAAATTGTAGATTTCTCTTATTTTTTCTTTTAAATCTTCCCTACAGGAATGATATAGAGAGGCTCCTCTTCGATTTCGAGAACCTCCTTTACTCGCTGATCATCGAACGCACCGATCATGACCGTTCCCATATTCAGGGCTACGGCCTGAAGTGAAACATTCTGCCCCACATGACCCACTTCCATATGGACATAACGGATTCCTCTCTGACCGTAATGAGCTGTTGTGCGTCCATACTCGGCGGCGATGATTATGGTAATAGGGGCCCTCTCGATCATCCTCTGCTCCAGGGCCGCCCGGCACACCTCTCTCCGGGCATCCTGCTCTTTGATCTTTACCAAGCTATGTCTGGCGATGGAGTAATGATAGACCCCTGGTTCAACCCCTTCCACTTCCCCCGCAACCAGATAAATCTCCAGGGGATAGGTGGCTCCTGCAGAAGGAGCTGTTCTTCGGTAGAGATTCTTGCCCGAGCCTGACCATAGAAGTTGTGATACCTCTTCTATACTCAACGAAGCCTTCTTATAATCTCTCACCGACTTTCTTTTATTAAGGGCCTCTTCAATGGAGACCGACCCTTTCTCCTTCGGCTTTGGTAGTCTAATCTCTTTAATCATACCGTCCTCTTGAATAATAGTCTTATAGTCATTAGTCAGATAGTCGGTTAGTTATTAATCAGTCCAAAATTGTATAGAATAGACGATAAATCTATCCTTTGTTCCCCTGCCTACCGGCCCCGGTCCCGAACTATTAATAGACCAAGGGCGGGGCAGGCAGGCTTTGCCAAAGGGAGGCGCCACCGTCCAGAGCCGCACTACCAACTCGAAGGCTGGCATGGGGACTCTGGCGACGGACGGAATGGCCACTTATATAACCCCCCTCTATTCCCCCCTTAAATTAAGGGGGGAGGAAGGGGGGTTACTGGAGTTCTTCCGAAGAGCATATCTCTTCAATTAAGGACTCCTTATTGAATAACTATAAGACGACAAGACTATGTGACTATCCGACCATGAGACTATGCAACTATTAATCTACATCTCCATCAGCGTAAAGTGAAGCCCCTTGACCACCTCTGCCATCTTCTCGAAATCGAGGGTGTCAATGGTATCGGTTTCCTGGTGGTAATTGGGATTCCTGAAGAATGAGGTATCCGTCACCATGATGGCCCTGAATCCATGTCGCCAGAAGGAAGAATTATCCGAAAGGTTGATCCCTCCAAAAAATTCCGGGCCAGTCAACGACCTTGCATCAATGGCCGAATATTTTCTGATTCCTTTTTTGAAGAGAGAGACATATTTCGATGAATGAAAATTACCAACCACTCCGATGAAGTCAGCTGTCTTTGGATAAAAAAGGCTCATCCCCGGAAGGGGATAATTCTGAGTCTGGTCTGGCCGAAAATACCCGATCATCTCCAGCGAAACCATCACAGCGACAGAAACTCCCTGCTCTTTTAAAGCCTTTGCACAAATCATGCTTCCCATGTTGGAAAATCCAAAACAGGGGGGCTCCTCGTTGGCAAATGCGACGAATAAAAGTGTCTTTCTCGTTGGGATATTTCGATGTAACCTTGCCAGCTCAAGCAAACCAGCCACTGCAGATGCGTTGTCATCTGCCCCGGGAGTTCCCGGAACAGTATCATAATGGGCACCGATGACCACTACTTCCTTCTCTGTTCCGTTCTTTTCGACGATCAGATTTGAAACACTTTTTCCGTAACACGAATAGGTTTGGCGCTGAACAGGATACCCAAAGGAGGTCAGGATTGACTCAATATAATCGGTAGTCCTTTCGAGCGATCCCTCCTTCCAGAGATGCCGTTCTCCGATTTTGACAGAGAGATTTCCCACATGCTGATGAAGCTTCTCGATCACGGCTTCTTTCTGAAAATGAGGGGATTCTATTTTGACCATAATTCAAACCGCCAGTTAGAAGGTCTTCCTATTTTCATAACGATCCAGCCGCCTCTTCGAGGATAAGATCATCTTTGATCTGGATACAGCCGATCACGCTCTGCGCTGCAGGGCAGGACATCAGATATGAAGAGAAGGCTTCTCTTGCCTCCTTCGCTTTTCCCTCAACCACTTTCAAATAGTACTTGACTCGAATCTGAGTAATCTTGAGCACACTGTTTACATCTTCGATATCCCCTTCTACTTCTACTCGATACCGGTCTTCAGGAGTGGGAATCTGTCTTTCGGCCAGAAACCTGGCCAGAGTTCCTGTCATTCAGGCCGCAGTGGCGGCCACAATATGGTCAAGCGTGGCAGCATGTTCCTTTTCCGGCTCTATTTTATAGAACCGCTTGATCCCTCCGTGGACACCGTAATAGATCGGCTCATTGAACCCTTCGATCATGGCTCTTCGGGTGGGACCTTTCTCTCTCACGATCTTGATTCGCGATGTGTGAACAACCTTTCCCATGGGTACCTCCTTATTTCATCATTTTAAATTTCAATCTCTTTACGTCCCTCATTTGACTCTTGGAATGACCTGTAGCTTAAGCATGACCTCCCCATATCCTAAACATTCAACACCGACATCGGGACATCTTACGTACCTCATAAAATGGAAATCACCAGGGTCATGCCCCTCACTTAATCTCTCATTGATCTGTGCCACAGGTATGGGAAGTTGTGAAACAAGATAGACGCACATCTTTTTAGGGCAAAGCTTGGTGATGAGATTTCCATCAACATCGAGAATAAACTTCTGTCCTTCCACATGTCCTGAATTGCAATGACGTGATCTGACAACCTGTGCTTCTATGGAATATAGCTGGGCTGCCTGAGAAAGACGCTTAATATGCCTGGTTCGATGCCCACCTTCTCGAAACTTGTCGATCTCGGAATCGCTATATCCCACCCGATGGCCATACTCTTCGACGATGTCTTTTTCCATAGATCATCTCCTATTTATCGCAATGATTAATGAGTTTTTAAGAATAGCTCCCTTGACCAATGAGGGCGAATGTATTTGGGAATGCATTTGGTTCTTGCCAAGTATGAAATCATTGATTATAGAACATCCGGCGAGGTCACTTTTTTCTACAGCCCATTTAAAAAATCTTTTGGGGGACTTTTCCCACGGATTCAACGATTTGCAGACGGTGGTTGTAAGCAATCTGATAGATCTATTAGGCCGCTTTCAAACTCTTTAGCTGTTTGATGCCGCAGTTTGCGTTATCTGGAAAACCTTAACCTCACGATTAATCCGCTTTGCTATTTTGGATTCCGCCATTTCAAGATCATAACGGGCTTGCATACGCAGCCAAACGGATGCACTGGTGCCAAAATATCGAGCTAACCTTAAGGCCGTGTCTGCGGTAATGGAACGCCGACCGCGTACAATCTGACTGATTCGCAAAGTCGGAACTCCAATGTCTTTCGCAACACGATATTGACTCAAGCCTAAAGGTTTCATAAAATCTTCGAGCAATACTTCGCCAGGATGAACAGGAGGGAGCTTTCTCATTCTTCACCCTTTAAGTGATACCTTCGTTGAGAAGTTTTCATGAGTTTCCGATGTTATGGCCTAACCACACAGGGGACTGGGGGCCGTATTTATCGGCGATCTGGTGCCGCAGATTGTTAACAGATTTATATGATTCTATCTTTATAATGTTCGGGTTCTCTGTGAAGATGCGCCACCGCTGTGGTTAGAATTTCCTCTTTTTCTATCACGTAAAGAAGAGCGTATGGGAAACCTTTTAGCATGCAACGCCGTGTCCGCTCGCCTACTTTCGTCCACGCTTCTGGCATAGCCTTAATACGCTCAATCGCTGACGATATTTCTTGAAAAAAGCGAAATCCCAACCCGGGTAATTGGTGGTCGTAATACCGCACAGCCTCATCCAATTCGAGATTAGCAGGGGATATTAACCGAACCTTCAACGTTCATACCTCTTGGTGATTTCTTCCCAATCCATTGCCTCAAGCTCTCCTCGTTTATAGGCCTTATATCGAGCCTCCGATTCAGCAATCCAGCCCTTTTCAATTTCGGGGTCTGGTTTGTCAAGGCTGTATAAAATAGTCTCAACCAACCGAATTCGTTCTGTCGGCCTAAGCCCCATCGCTTTCTTTGCTAGTTGCTCTACTGTTTTCATAATATTTCTCCTCGTATACTTTATCTAATTCTCAATCTTCTTTATTTTGGAACTATTTTTTCTAATCTTCACATCTCCATCCTTAAGCTAACATTATTTATTAAGCTTATTCTATAGATGAAAAAATTATAGGTGTATAGATGGGGAGAGTCAAGATATTTTTATCTGAACCCATTGAAATTACTTATATTATCCTCTTCTGAAGTGGATTTTCTGAGTAACCTATTTTTACATTTTGTCCAGAATTCTGAGCCTTTTCGATCGGTAAAGGTCAAGTTGTTTGAAAAGAATATGACGCAGCGAGGATTCTCACAGTGGCCTAACCCATTAGTTCATTTAAAATTTTATCTAAGAGTGAGTCCCTATTGCTCTGTGTGATGGTGAAGAGATCTATATCTTTTCTCTCTTTCACCTCGGCAATCAGTCCACTGCCTTTCATCGCAACCGTCGCAATGAATCCTTTTTTGGAATCCAACACCTCCTTCAGAATCTTCTTGAATTTATCGGAGAAGCACTCCATCTTTCCGATCTCATCGATGATGATCAGTCTCGTTGAAGGATCGGTCCAGGGAATCGAATCGAGAAAGTCGTCAAAGCCTTTGACATCAACTCCATATTGCCCCACCCTGTAAGGACTCTTTATTTTTTTATGAGAGAGAAGCCCTCCTCTTCCGTCGAAGCTCAACCATTCAAATCCCTTTCTTATACCCTCTTCCCTGATCTCCTCGGTATAGAATCCGATGGGATGAAATTCTTTCAGGGCTTCGACAAGTCTTTTGATCAGTGTGGTTTTCCCCACACCCGGAAGACCCGTGAGGAGGACTTTTTTGATATCTCCCATCAATGATAACCTTATCCATCCCAATTATAATCAAATGGCGAGGGGGAGACAATTAGAACTTACGGAAGGGGAAAGATGTGTTATAATTACATACGATTTTTCCCAGGAGAGGGCGGTGACATCCCAAGAGAGTCTTCACCGTGATTATGGCCTCCTGACCGGATTTCTCCGGAGAATATCCTTACGCCTCCAGCTTCGCGTTACTCTGGAATTCCTCTTTCTCCTTTCCTCCGGTTTGATCCTCGTACTTCTTGGCACTCTGTTCATCTTTAAATTGAAAGAGATTTTCCCCTACTTTCCCTTCATCTATGTTCTGGCGACCCTCTTCTCATTACTCGTCCTCCTCTCTTTAGGTTTATGGAGAATCTTCACAAAGCCATCAATGGCCCAAGTCGCCAGGCGATTGGAGGATCAGTTTCCTCAATTGCGGGACGATGTGATCAATTCTCTTCTCCTTTACGATGAGATGGAGAGAGGTCGGGCGCCTGGTCAGATTTCAGAAGGATTAATCAAAGCTCAGCTGAAGAAAACCAGAGAAGAGGTTCACCAGATTCAGCCTGATCAGGTGGTGAGCCTGAAAGGGGCGCTCAGGCACCTCAGATTACTGATCCCCCTTATCATTACCTTCGCCGTAGTCCTCTTTTTTGATCCCCAGTTCCTGGATCGCTCCCTCCAGCTTTTTGCCCATCCCCTATCAACGCTTCCCGTGAGAGAGACCTTCATCTCCATCGAACCCCGGGGATCCATTGTGTCACGCGGCACATCTATCGAAATAAAAGCCACAGCCACAGGGACGATTCCAGACAAACTGATGGTTTCCATCTTGCCTGAAGGCCGCCAGCCTATACACCAATCCATGGAACCGGAAGGGAATGGACGGTATTCCTATCGGATTGCATCAACCCAATTCTCCTTTCAGTACCAGGCCTATTCCAATCGGGGCGCCTCCTCTATATACAAGATTCAGGTGGTGGACCCGCCGGAAATAGAGAAGGTGAGACTCACTCTGACTCCACCTGATTACACAGGCCTTCCTAAGGAGATAAAAGAGGAAGGACATATTGAAGCCCTGAAAGGAACGGTCGTCAACCTTGAAGCAAAGACAACCAAAGGGGTCATTGAAGGAAAACTGATACTGAATAGAGATAGTGAGATGCCCCTTCAGATCAAAGGGGAGCGCCTTTTGGGAAGCCTTCTTGTTTTTTATCCCGGCACCTACTCCATCAAGGTGAAGGACCATTTCGGTTTCGACAATCCCAATCCTGTTCATTATCAGGTGCGCCTCATCCCCGATCATTATCCGGAGGCAGAGATCATCAGCCCGTCACAGGATCTGGAGATTACAGGCAATGAGGTGATCCCGATCCAATATACCGTGAGGGACGATTTTGGGATTACGACCATCCGGTTGGGATATCAGGTGGGGGGCGTTGAACGTTTTATCAACTTGAAGGGTTCATTGAGCAATCGTTTCTTCGGTCCTGAGACATTCAAATGGGATCTGTCCAGCCTCTCTCTCACCCCTGGAGATAGAGTGCTCTATCGTATTGAGGTTTCTGACAACGATTCCATCTCGGGCCCCAAGTTGGGATACTCCCGTGCCTTTACCCTATCGGTCAGGGATGAGAGAGCCCAGACCGCAAAAGAGGGTGAGGAGATGGAGGAGATTGCGAATCGTCTTTTGGATCTCTTAGCGGATCAGTTGGAAGAGACAAGAGACCAGGACAGTTTAAGAAAGGGAATGGACGAAATTCTGAAACAGGTCGATCAAAATCTCGACCAGATGAGAGAAAGGCCGGAGCGTTTTGATCTCGAGGCTCTTAAGAAAAACCTGACTTCCCTCAGAGAGAGGATTTCCAGTGAGCCAAAAGAGAGGGTAACACAGGAGATGGAGAGACTTGCCCTTCTGGCTGAAGAGATGGCGAAGAGGGCGAGGATGAAAGAATTGGAAGCCCTCACCAGAGAGATCAGAAACCGGCAGAGTCGCCTCATCGATCAACTCCATGACCTGAAGGAACGCTTCACCCAGGAAGGCCTGGAAGCGGCCATGAGAGAGCTTAAGAAGATTGAGGAGCTTCTCCGTTCGGTCATGGATGCTCTTGGCAAACTTTCAGCCGGACTTCCTGACGACTTCATGAACAGCCAAGACCTTCAGGGCCTGGACCTTCCGAACCTGTTCAAAGATCTGGAAGAACTTCAGAGAAAGCTTGCTGCAGGAGATATCGCTGGAGCATTAGAGGCAGCCCAGAGACTTCTTCAGACTCTTGCCGAGATGATGGCTGCCATGGGAAGAGCATCATCCCAGTCCGGTATGAACACCTTTGATCGGTTTCAGGGCGAGATGAATCGTCAGACCGGCGAACTGGATAGAATATTGGCTGAGCAGAGGGAGATCCTCGCTGAGACAGAGAAGATCGACAAAGAATTGAGGAGAAGAGCCGAAGAAGAGACAGAAAAGAGAATCTCTCAATCTCGCTCTCGGTTGAAAGAAATCCTTGAGATCCTTAAATCCCTTCTTCCCCATGAACAGGCGGATTCGATCGAAGAATTGGAAAGCCTTCTCGGAAAGGACAGATTGGAAAGATTTTCTCATCTAGCGAAGGAACTGGAGAGGGAGCTTTCTGAGAATGAGGCTGCCCAAAAACTGATCAGGGAGATGAAAGAGATTGGAGAGGATTTAAATCCTGACCTGAAGGAAGCGATGACCTCAGAGACTAAGGCAAGGTTTCCTGACCTCTCTTCGAGACAGGAGAAGCTTAAAGAGCGGACAAAGGCGATCAGTGAAAAACTGGAAATGCTCGCTCAACTCTTTCCTGGAATGGATACTGAAATTCTTAACGACATCAAAGAGGCAGGGGAGTCCATGGGGGATGCGTCGAAGAAGCTTCGGAATGAGGATGCCCCGGGCGCCCTGCCTCCGGAACAGGAAGCCATTCGAAGGCTATCCAAATCTCAGCAGGCCATGCAACAGATGGCCCAACAGATGGCTATGCGAATGCAGGCGCTTCGCTGGGGTTACCCGCTGGTGTATGATCCCAGACCGGGCTGGTATTACGGCCCGTGGATTCCCCAGCCCACTCTCCCTCAACCAGAGGTCAAACGGCCCAAAGAAAAAGGCCTCACTGGAATTGACCGTGAGGAGTTTGAACCGCCCTCAAAAGATGCTTATCGAGTTCCAAAGATCTTCAGAGAGAAGGTGATCGAATCCTTGAAAGAAGGGGTTCCTTCTTCCTATCGAAGAGAGGTGGAAAAATATTTTAGGGGTCTGGCGGAATGAAAAGATTGGCGATCATCATTATATCTTTCTTCATCTTCTTTCCTTGCATCTCGCAAGCCATTTCACCGGAGGAAATTCAGTCTCTGGAGGCCAAGCTGGAGAGCTGGGATATTGAAGAGGCATGGTCGGAGATGAAAGGCCAGTTGCTGAAGGAACCTAAAAATCCGCAGCTTCTGGAACTGGCATCTCATATTGCCTTTCACAGGGGTGAGTATCAGGAGGCGCAGAGGTTGATCAGGTCTGCGATAGCGGCAGGAGGGGATGATGAAAAGAGAAAAGGGTTCTCCCTTTTTGTTGAAGAGACAATCGGAGCCATCACTCCTTTAAAGAAGTATGAGAGTCCCCATTTTATCATCTCTCTTGACGAGAAGCAGGACGGATTCCTGGCCGATTATCTCAAAGAGGCTTTGGAAAATACCTATGAAGTTCTGGCGAGAGCTTACGGCTTTCGGCCAAAGGAGAAGATTCGGGTGGAGATCTTTCCCAATGCCAGGGCCTTCTACTATGCCTCATCCCTTCAGGCAAGAGATATAGAGATTGGAGCCGTGGGCATTACCAAATTTAATAAACTGATGCTCCTTTCACCAGGAGCCCTGGTCTATGGTTATCGTTGGCTCGATGCCATCAGCCACGAGTATGTCCACTACCTTATCGTGAGGATGACGGCCAATAAGGCTCCTATCTGGTTTCATGAAGGGCTGGCAAAATATGAGGAGACCCGATGGCGGGAAGGTCCTTCCTATCTTTCCTCTCCCTATCAGAGTTTACTCTCCAGGGCTATGGCAGAGAGAAAGCTCATCCCGTTTGATAAGATGGAACCCTCTGTTGTCAGACTCGAAACGCCAGAGGAAGTCCAGTTGGCATATGCACAGGCAGCCTCTGCCATCGAATTTATCATTGCCAAAGCCGAGTACAAGGGGCTTCAGGGGATCATGAACCATATGGCAACCCAGCGCAAACGAGGAGCGGGCGAATCGATCAGAGAGATTCTCGGATCGACCTTTGATGAGTTTGAGAGAAGCTGGAAAGAATTTTTGGCCTCCAAGGAATTGAAGGAGAGGGGCGGAACCCATGTGCGGCGTCATAAGATCAAGGAAGGTAGGGCGGACGAAGAACGGCTCGACATGGATGAGATCAAATCGCATGTAGCGAGAAACCGGGCTCACCTCGGAGATAAGCTCAAAGAAAGGGGTAGAATGGGCGCTGCGGTCTTAGAATATCGCAGGGCGCTTTCGGAGGTCCCTGATTCCATCTCCATCTTAAACAAACTCTCCTCTGCCCTTATCCAAACCCATAAGGATGAGGAGGCCCTTCCATTATTAAATCGAGCCAGGGAGATTTACCCGGACCATCCCACGGCTTACACGAACTTAGGAAAGATTCATTTAAAACTTAAAGATTTTAAGAAAGCCAAAGAGGCGTTTCTTGAATCAATCCAGATCAACCCTTTCAACCCGGAGGTCCACCAGGGGCTCGCAGAAGCCTATGAGAAGTTGGGAGAGCAGCATCTTGCCGCCAGGGAGAAGGAGATTGCTAAAAAACTGCGTGAAAGATAAATATACCCACCCCCACCCTACCCCTGAATGGGCTGTGTCGCAACCCCCTTTTCGTCATTGCGAGCGACCAGAGGGAGCGTGGCAATCTCAGGATTATCAATACATTATGAGATTGCTTCGGTCGTTTCACTCCCTCGCAAAGACATTACAACACAGTCTCGAAGGGGAGGGAATAATTGTGGAACCACCCCTTCCTCTGAAGGAGAGGGTGACCATCACATACTTCGCATAACTCCTCCCCCTTCAAGGGGGAGAAGGTGTGAAAAAATTATGAAACAATTAAAAAAAGCTTGACATAGCCATATAACTACGATATCCTCCTTTCAACATTCTTGAGAGGAGGCACTTTCCATGGGATATTTGACCAAAGTTCAGGTG
>VGRY01000003.1 GCA_016875195.1 Deltaproteobacteria bacterium | reverse complement strand
GGGTAAGGGGTCGCAATGAGATTTGTCACTGGGTGTAAGTTCACCATGATTGATACCTAACCGTTCGTCTAAAAATTAAATTCAGAAACCCCAAACCCCAACTACAGCTGAATTTTTTCACAGCTTCGGAGGTTAGGAGGGGGATGGGCAATGAACTTTGGCATTTGAATTTAGGAATGTAAGATTCAGCGGAGGTTTTCATGAATATTCGAATCGAAAAAGCTATTGCTGAAAAGTTTTCTTGTGAACTTCTCCTTCTTTTTGCTTTTGAGTCACCGGAACCTTTGGAGGGGCCGACCCAAAACGTTGACCTGACATGGAAGGGATTTCTGTCCGCCATTATCAACCAGGGTGATTTCAAAGGGGAGTTGTTTGAAAACAGGCTCCTCCACACCCAGGGAGCGATTCCTGCGAAAAGGGTATTGCTGACCGGCCTGGGTAAAAAAGAAGAGTTCGATTTGGAGAAATGGAGGGGTGCGGCGGCAAAGGCAGGGCGGTTTATAAGGGATTCGGGAATCAAACAATTTTCTTTTCAAATAAAGAGGTTGAAAGACTTCCAAGAAGAAGAACTGGCGGAGAACTTTGTCACAGGGCTTGTCCTTGGACTCTATCAGTTCAATGATTTTAAGACGCTCGAAAGGGAAAAGATCAAGACAGTTGAGGAAGTGATCCTTCTCGGAGAAGCCGATCAGGAGATTCAATCGATCGGGGAAGGGGCAAGAAAAGGGACGATTATCTCAGATTCAGTTTGCATCGCAAGAAATTTAGTCAATGGGCCCGGTAATCAGGTCACTCCTACATTGCTGGCTGAAAAAGCTAAACAGATTGCGAAAGATCACTCCATGGAAATTCAGGTGATGGAGGTGAGCGAAGCGGCTGCCATGGGCATGGGAGCCTTTACAGCCGTGGCCCAGGGGAGCCAGGAACCCGGGAAGTTTATCGTTCTCGAATATAATAAAGGGAAGGGACTCGATACGATCGCCTTGGTGGGGAAGGGGATCACCTTCGACAGCGGCGGCATCTCGATTAAGCCTTCAGAAAGCATGGAGAGAATGAAAGACGACATGTCAGGGGCGGCAGCAGTTTTGCTGACCCTGCTGGCAGCCTCCCGGCTCCAGATTCCTCTTCATCTGGTCGGGATTATTCCGGCAACTGAAAACCTTCCCAGCGGAAAGGCCTATAAGCCGGGTGATGTGTTAAAGACCCTTTCCGGTCAGACCGTAGAGGTGATCAGCACCGATGCAGAAGGAAGGCTCATCCTTGCTGATGCCTTGACATACAGCCTCAGATATAAGCCTAAAGCTATCATCGATCTGGCTACCCTGACCGGCGCATGCGTGATCGCCCTGGGAGATCATGTCATTGGGCTTTTGGGCAATGAAGAGTCCCTTCAGAAAAAGATCGAAGAAGCGTCTCAAAAGACAGGCGAAAAAGCCTGGAGGCTTCCCCTCTGGGATGAATATTTTGATTATATGAAGAGCGATGTGGCTGATTTTAGGAATGTGGGAACCCGAGCGGCCGGGACGATCATCGGAGGAATATTTCTAAGTAAATTTGTGGAGAAGACGCCCTGGGTCCATCTCGATATTGCAGGCCCTGCCTTTATTGAGAAAGAAAGGCCTTACATTCCGAAGGGAGGAACAGGAGTAGGAGTGAGGTTGCTGGTGCAACTGTTGAGAGATTGGAGGTAATCCTAAAATCCGAAGCACGAAATCCGAAATCCGAAACAAATCCGAATGTTCAAAACAATAAGTTCGAAAAATAGAAGTAAATCTTTTTTTGAAAATTTGAGCATTACAAAAATTTTGGTCATTGTTTCGAAATTCGAAATTCGAGATTCGAATTTATAGACCCAATATTGGATAAGAAAAATAATATGATGAAAGAAACCGAGAATCGTTCCCCATTTCTTTTGGCTTGCCAGAGGAAACCTACTCCTTATACCCCCATCTGGTTGATGCGCCAGGCAGGGCGGTATATGAAGGAGTATCGTGACCTCCGGAAGAAATATTCTTTTCTGGAGATGTGCAAGAAACCCGAATTGGCCGCAGAAGTGACCCTTCAGCCTCTCCAGAAGATTAAGGTAGATGCAGCGATCATTTTTTCAGATATCCTCATCCCGCTGGAGCCGATGGGCGTTGGATTCGAATTTGCAAAAGGAGAAGGCCCTGTCTTTCATCGCTCCATCCGGGAAATGAAGGATGTAGACCGATTAAAGATCATCGAACCAGAAGAAGATACGCCTTTTCTCATGAAGGCGATTCGAATCGTTCGGAAGGAGTTGGAAGGCAAGATCCCGTTGATCGGATTTTCAGGGGCTCCTTTCACCCTTGCCAGTTATATCATCGAGGGAGGCCACTCCCAAAACTATATCCTTACCAAAAGCATGATGTATCAGGATCGTGCAACCTGGGACAAGCTGATGGAGAAGCTTTCAGAAGTCCTGATCCGATATCTTAATGCCCAGATCAGAGCAGGTGTCCAGGCTGTACAGGTTTTTGATTCCTGGGTGGGTTGTTTAAGCCAGGCTGACTACAAGGAGTTTGTCCTGCCTTATTCCCAAAAGATCCTCAATTGTTTGAATAAGAGCGTCCCAGCAATCCATTTCGGAACTTCCACCTCGACCTTATTACCTTTGATGAAAAGAGCAGGTGGGGATGTGATTGGAGTGGACTGGAGGGATGATCTGGGTGAGGCATGGAAACGGATTGGGTATGATGTTGGTGTTCAGGGAAATCTCGATCCAGTCGTATTGTTTGGTCCTATCGATTTAATTAAGAAAGAAGTAAAGCGCATCCTCCGTCAAGCTGATGGACGACCAGGACATATCTTTAATCTGGGGCATGGTATTCTGCCCAATACTCCCGTTGAACATGTTGTTGCCCTGGTGGACATGGTCCATGAGTATAGTTCAAAATAAAACTATGAACGACGGACAATAAACAATGGACGAAAAAGATACCACATTGTTCATCGTTTATCGTCTAATGTTTATCGTTGCGAACCAAAAATGATGAAAGCACTTCTTCTTTTGGCATTTGGGGGCCCTCGTTCACTAGACGAGGTTGAATTGTTGCTGACCCGTCTCTTTGGGCGGAAGCCATCTCCGGAACAGCTTGAAGGGGTTAAGGAGCGCTACCGTTTGATCGGAGGTTTTTCACCTCTGCCCGCCATCACTGAGGGACAGGCAGGAGCCATCCAAACAAAATTGAATTCTAAGGGGCATTCATTTAAACCCTATGTGGGGATGCGATACTGTCATCCCCTGATTGATGGGACCCTTAAAGAGATTCTTCATGATAGCATCGAGGAAGTTGTTGCTATACCAATGGCCCCTTTCCGGTCTCGATACAGTACGGGGGCTTATCAAGGGGAGCTGATTCGGGCGAATGAGGCCCTTGGCCATAGATTGAAAGTTACATTGATTGAAGGATGGCATGTCCATCCACTCTTTCTGGATGCAATCGCTGAAAAGGTGGAAGAAGGGTTAAATCAATTCACTCCGGATGAAAGGGAGAAAGTTCATCTCATCTTTTCAGCGCACAGCCTTCCGGAATCAATCATCAAGAACGATCCCTATGCTGATGATTTTAAAGAATGTGCAGAAGAGTTGCTGAAAAGGATCGGGCCTTGCCGCTGGCATATGGCTTTCCAGAGCAAAGGTCGGGGACCGGAGAGATGGATGGGGCCAGATGTTGAATCCATGCTGATTGAACTCAATAAAATGTATGTTCGGAACGTACTGGTCCTTCCGGTTGGGTTTGTCTCGGACCATATCGAGATTCTCTACGATATCGATATCCTGTACCAGAAGAAGGCAGAAGCCCTGGGGATGACACTCAAGCGAACCCAATCACTCAACAATTCCGAGAGATTTATAAAGGCTTTGGCAACGATTGTGGAAGAACATTTAACAAAATAGTAAGGAGTTCGGAGTTGGGAGTTCGGAGATTTCAAGAGGTATTACTCCGAACCACGAACTGATTACTCCGAACTATATTTAGGAGCTCTATGAAACGCATTATCATTATTGGTGGGGGGATTGCGGGGCTTGGCGCCGCATACAAAGTGACCCGGGCCGCTTCAGAAGGCCATGAAGTGGAGTTTACTCTTATTGAAAGAGACCATCGCCTCGGCGGTAAGATTCAGACAGAGATCGTACCCGATCCAGAGGAGAAGGGAAACTTTGTCGTAGATGGCGGGCCTGACTGTTTCCTGACCGAAAAACCAGCCTGTCACCGCATTGCTAAACTATCAGGGGTCTTCGATGCCGAGTTGCCTACGGATGATTCAAGAAGGAAGACGTGGATCCTGTCAAAAGGCAAATTACACCAGATGCCTGATGGCGTCATGATGTTTGCCCCTACGAAATTTGTTCCGTTTGCCACGACCGGTTTGTTCTCCTGGCCAGGCAAGATCCGTATGGGTATGGATCTCCTTATTCCCCGGAAAAAAATTGTACCAGGAGAGTTGAACGATGAGACGCTCGAAAACTTTGTGGTTCGCCGGATGGGACGAGAGTGCCTTGATCGGCTGGCTGAGCCGCTTGTGGGGGGCGTCCACGCATCGGATCCCGCGAAAATGTCTCTGGCGGCAACCTTCCCCCGCCTCCTTGAAATGGAACAAACTTACGGCTCCCTGCTGAAAGCGTTCATAGCCATTCGGCGCAAGGTTGAAGAGATGCGGCGCAAATATCCGACCAAACCGGGTGAAAAACCCCGCACCTTCTTCACCTCATTTGTTGGTGGAATGCAACACCTCACAGACCGCATGGCTGAAGTGGCAGGTCGCGAGAGGATGCACACAGGTCTATCTGTTAGCTCGCTCAAGAGCGCATCAAGAGGGGGATGGCGTGCTGCGCTTTCTAACGGGTCCTCGATCGATGGAGATGCAGTCATCATCGCAACAGAATCATGGGCTGCTGAGCCGCTTATCCGTCCACTTGACCCTGATATTGCCGATGCGCTTGCCAACATACCGTGCTCTTCTTCAGCAACTATCTCGATTGCATTCAATGAAAAAGAGGTTGGTTTCGATTTGAATGCGTTTGGAGTCCTCTGTCCACTCATAGAGGATCGTGCACTCATGGCAGCCACTTACTCATCAACCAAGTGGCCTGGCCGCGCACCAGCAGGCCGAGTACTCCTTCGTGGTTTTGTTGGAGGTCCTCACAACCAGGAGATTTTAAAACGCTCGGACGAAGAACTCGTGCAGATCGTGCTTGGCGAGTTCCGTGACATCCTGGGTCTCAACCCGTTTGCGGCCCCTCTGTTTACTCGGGTTTTCCGATGGCATCTGGGCATGCCGCAATATACACTCGGACACCTTGGCCGTGTGGAATTGATTGAAAATCGCAGCACGAACATCCCAGGGCTTGCACTTGCCGGTGGAAGCTACAGGGGTGTAGGACTCCCGAATTGTATCGAGAGCGGAGAGCGGGCAGTCTCAAAGATTCTGGGTGAATGGTCCATTCAACTCGCCGAGGATAAAATCGAGGAGAAACGCTACTACTGATTCAAAGGAGGGCTTTTTTATGGGAGTCATTAAACAGTCAGAAGTAACACGGACAACCATTTCACAAGGGACGTCACGGTACCTTGCTCATCTCTCCAATCTCATGATGGTCGTCATAGACTTTGAAAATGGGCCGGCTTCCCAGCCTGACCCACCCCATTCCCATCCCCATGAGCAGATTTCATACGTGGTTTCCGGAGAGATTAATGTCCTTCTGGGAAACGAAATAACTCATTTGAGACCAGGAGATATTTTTACCGTTCCCCCTAATCTTCCTCATAGCATCCAGCTTCTTACCCCAAAGGCACGACTCATTGATGCCTTTTCCCCGATCCGTCAAGAATTTTTGAAGTAAACCCGCCAGTTGCAAAAACGGGCAAGGGCAATCCGCCCTACAAGGCTTTGAATGGCGGTTTTTTATAATTTTATGGAACATAGGAGGCTTCACCTAAAGTGAATGTCGGCAGGGAAACGAGACGGAAGTGCTGATACGGAAAAAGGTTTACCTCGAAGCCTTTTCCCGAAAAATTTTTTCGTCATGATCGGGATGTCGCTTCGAGGCTCCACCGAACGGATCGCCTTTGCCCGTATGAGCCGAAATGATGCAATATCTGGGTAAACCTTAACGTTGCAATAAAAAAAGGAGACCGAAGTGAAAAAAACCTTAAAAGAAAATATTGATGAGATGAAGGACTGGTTGGTTGAAATTCGGAGAACGATTCATATGCATCCGGAGCTTGGTTTTGAAGAAGTTGAAACCTCAAAACTGGTCAGCGGTTTGCTTGAGAAGTTTGGGCTTGAAGTGAAGACAGGGGTGGCAAAGACAGGAGTGGTTGGACTTCTCCGGGGAAAGGGGCAGGGTAAGACAGTGGCCATCCGGGCCGATATGGATGCACTTCTGATGGATGAGCCCGGTGGCAAGCCTTACGCTTCCAAGGTTCAAGGAAAGATGCATGCCTGTGGCCATGATGCCCACGTGGCTATCCTTCTGGGCGTGGCGAAATTCTTCTCTTCGATTCCAGAACAGGTGAGAGGGAATATCAAATGGATTTTCCAGCCGGCCGAAGAAGGAGGTGGGGGCGGAAGAATCATGGTGGAGGAGGGAGTTTTGGAAAATCCCAAGGTGGATGCAGCCTTTGCAGCTCATGTCTTTCCGCTTCTTTCCGTAGGGAAGATAGGGATCTATGAGCGAGTGGGTCTTGCGGCCGCAGACCGGTTCGTGATTAAGATGATCGGGAAAGGAGGGCATGCGGCTGTGCCCCACCTCACAAAAGATCCCATCATCGCCACAGGCCACCTTATCACCCAGATCCATTCCATTGTGAGCCGGAATGTCAACCCCTTGGAGAGCGGTGTGATTACCATAGGAAAGGTGAGCGGTGGAACAGCGAACAATATTATTCCTGACGAAGTGGAATTGTGGGGAACCGTCCGCTCCCTGACCCCTCAGATCAGGGAGGAACTAAAATCAAGGCTCGAACAGGTGACCCGGGGGGTAGCTCAATCGTTTGGCATCGATTACCGATTCGACTTTGAATATGGATATCCTGTTTTGCTAAACGACCCGGCGATGTCAAAGCTCGTTGCCTCTGCCTGTTCAAAAGGAATAGGAGAAGAGAATGTGGAATTCGTAAAACCGTCCATGGGAGGGGAGGATTTTGCCTATTTCCTGGAAAAAGTCCCGGGGGCCTTTTTCCGGCTGGGGATCCGAAATGAGGAGAGAGGGATTGTACATCCCTATCACAGCAGCCTTTTCGATATTGATGAAGAAGTCCTGCCCTTTGGAGTGGAGATGTTCGTTCGCATCATTGACGAGTTCCTCGGGTTGGAGATAGCGAAATGAACCATCCAAAAGAGGATTCCTTCCTTTCTCAGGTTGGGCCGCCTCTCTTTCTCGTTGGAATCTTTCTCGTCAACTTTCTTTCGAGGATTATTCTCTCTCCCCTGATGCCCACGGTGAAAGAAGATCTGAGAATAGGTCATGATGAGGCAGGGTCTTTCTTCTTCCTCATCACACTGGGATATTGTACGGGATTGCTTCTCTCTGGTTTTATCTCTTCCCGCTTCAAACACAGAAGGGCGATCATTTTTTCTTCGTTCGCAGTAGGCGCCGCTCTCTTTTTAATCAGTTCAATTCGCGACCTCTGGGGGATTCGGCTCGGGCTTGCCGTAATGGGATTGGCCGCCGGGTTTTATCTCCCCTCGGGGATTTCAACCTTAACCAGTTTGGTCAGCCAACGCCATTGGGGGAAGGCCCTTGCCCTCCATGAACTGGCACCCAATCTCGGTTTTATCGTTGCCCCCATTCTCACAGAGGTTCTCTTAGGGTGGTGTTCATGGCAGGGGATATTGGCGGTCGTAGGGGTTGCCTCTTTCGTGGCAGGGGGCATCTTTATCCTTAAGGGAAAAGGAGGGGATTTCTACGGTGCAGCCCCTGATTTAAGAACTCTAAAGGGCGTCTTGAAAGAGCCTTCCTTTCTGCTGATGGTGGTTTTCTTCTCTTTGGGCGTAGGATCGAGTTTCAGCATCTATTCAATGGTTCCCCTCTATCTGGTATCAGAGAAAGGGATGGACAGAACCTGGGCTAACACGTTGCTCGCACTTTCAAGGATAGCACCGGTAGCCACTGCCTTTCTTGCAGGGTGGATGACAGACCGGTTGGGCGCAAAGAAGACCTTGAAAGTTGTCTTTTTGACTGCTGGCATAGCGACAGCAATGATCGGAGTCGTGCCATTACCATGGATCATCCCAATCATCTTCCTACAACCGATCCTTGCCACAGCTTTCTTCCCTGCAGGATTTGCGGCTCTTGCAAAGGTGGGATCTCCTCATATGAAGAATGTGGCTGTTTCACTCACGGTTCCACTCGGTTTTCTCATAGGAGGAGGAGCGGGAACAGCCTGCCTTGGGGTAGCCGGGGAGGCAAAACTATTTTTTCTCGGGTTCATTCTCTTTGGAGGATTGATTTCAGGGGGCGCCGGATTGGTGCGGTATCTGAAGTTGGTCGATGATAAGAGGTGATCCTTTTCCCTAAAATCATCCCATCGTATCGAAAGCCATTTCTACCATCATTCCTTCCAGTGAGACTTCTTTGTAAATGGATTCCACAGCTGATTGGTCCAGACGCTTAAAATCTCTTTCCATAGGGGTAATGAGAAGACCGCCCATATCGATTACTCCGGGGCTAATAACCATTCTATCTTCCCCTTCTTTGAAAAAGGCATCGGGGCGGTGTTTTTGGCGTGGAAAGATCAGAAGATGGAATTTGGTTCCTTCATAGAAGCCTGCGATGTTTATCATGGGTTCCATGTCTATTTTGAGAACCTTTTGCAGGGTGTTCAGATATTTTTTTAAAACGCTCTCCACTGTTACCGATTCTTCTCCCTCCAGGAGGATCAGTTCACGTCCCAGGTCCCTGATGCGATAAAGCAAAACACCCTCCACCTGTTTCACAAACAAGCGCCTCTTTTTCTCCATGATTTCTTCCTCAATCGGCATCTGTCCCGAAAAGGCGACCTGAAAATGGAGATGATCCGGTGCGGAGGCACCGCATCCCGGTCCATTGTAAAGAACCATCCAGCCCGGGCCCAAATCACCCATCAACTGGAGAAATGTTCTGATATGTTCATCAATGGCCTGGAGACGGTGGTCTAAATGGGAGATGGTGAAGTGCGAATGAAAGACGGGCATAGGATTGCAGAGGATCAGGCAATCATCCCTATAGAGGATTCCTTTTTGGCTTTCGGGGAGATGATCCAAACAGAGAAAGCAGGGTCGCCCATTGATCTTCTCCTGACTCACTTCAGCCGTGCTGCTCTTCATCCTTCCAGGATTATACTGGAGCCGGATGGAAAACCCGCTGCAGGACAACGTCCTTTCCTGTATTTGCTTGAGCAATTCATAACCTTTTTGAAGATCGTGCCATCTCTTTTTCTGCTCTGATAGGAGATCAAGACAAAGTTTGGAGAGGTTTCCGCTTCCATCGAAGGTAGCCCAAGTTTTTTGGCTTAGAGGTGGACTCATCCCGATATTTTTTAATCCGATGAGATGGCTTACGGTTGTCCTCCCCATGGTGAAGGGTTCTTCTTTAACGAAGACAAACCCTATCTTTCTGTAGAAAGGGAAAGCCTTCTTGTTTCTTGCGATCACACCAACCCAAAGTTCTTTGAGGCCTTTATTAGTGGCATATCCTTCTGCCGCTTCAATGAGTTTTGTGCCCATCCCTTGTCCCTGGAATTCCCTAATAATATGGAGGGAGGGAAAGTAGATACGATTTTCATCCTGGTTGAAAACAAGGCGAATAAATCCGGTGATGCGATCCTCTAACTCCGCAATATACCCCTGCATCAAAGGATGATCGAACATATTGAGTAATGACTGTTCGGAATAGTGAATGTCAAAATAGGACTTGAGATCGTCTTGGGGAATGAAGCTTGAATAGGTGGAGACCCAGGACTGCCAGGTAATCGCCCGGATGGCTGCAAGATCGTCTTTATGCCATGGTCGAATAGTCAGTTCCATAACGATGGAATGGAATATTGGAAAAATGGAATTATGGAATATTGGGTATCACCCTAAGAAAATTCAAAAGAACAGGACCAACTTGCTATTCCCATCTTTTAGGTTTTCACATTATTCCACCATTCCACTCTTCCATTACTCCGACTTCCTTTCTTTTACCATCTGCTGTCGAGCAAGAATTTCTTCGGTGCGGATCTTATCCTTGAAAGCATTCTTTTGATTTTCTTCTTCAATGCTAAGCCCTGCATCGGTGTTGCCCGGCCAGCGCCGGCAAAGGTACAGGCTTTCGTATATCCGTCCAATTTTGTATTCTCTGCAGATTCGCAAAGCCGCTGCATAATCTTCGCCGTAACTCACATTGAGAAATCCGATTTTCTGCATGAGGCTGGTGTTAAAAGCACGCGGAGCGCCGAGACCATTGATGCGTAATGCATTGTTGTGACCATTCTCATCCGTCCATTCCCGATGATCAATGAGACCGGGCGGAATCTCCTCCAATTTGGAATCAACAAGAGTATAAGAACCGATCACCATGGCGTAATTTCCTCGATGAAGCATGTCAACCATTTTCTGTAAAGTTTGATTGCTGCTGTAAAGATCATCCGAATCGAGTTGGACGGCGTAGTGACCGCAGGTTTTATGCTGAAGGGCTTCATTCCAGCAGCCTCCGATTTCAAGATCGGTCCTCTGCGGAATAATATGGTTGAGTTGAGAATACCTCCTAGCCAGGTCGGCGAGGATGGTGGTTGTTCCGTCCGTTGAATGGTTGTCAACAACAACTATGTTGAATGAGAAATCCGTCTCTTGAGATAGGGCGCTTCTCACAGCGTCTTCAATCGTCTCTTTCCGGTTCCGGACAGGGATGATGACAGAAGCTTCTACGGGAAAGGATTCCTTTGACTTCTCGACCTCTTTAAAGTTAGGTGGCAGATAAGCCCCGATCCTCTTCAGATAGTCTGTGAAAACTACTTCCATCTCCTTCTGGGCATCTCGATTTCGAGGATCGACATACGTAAATAATTTTTCCTGTAGGGGCAATTCATGAATTGCCCCTACGTTCCTGATGATGCTATAGAGGGGTTCTTGGAAATGGTAGATAGAGTGGTCAATAGAGACCCTAAGGCGAAGATCGTAAAGACCTGCAAATTTAACTTCTGGTATGGCTCCATATTTTCTTAGAGCGTTATGAACAACTGAGGCAGAGAAAAGGATCATTCCACCGAAATCAAAATCATCGCGCACACTCCCCAATTGATAATCATTCAGCGGATGAAGGCTCTTTTGGCGTTCGCTTTGGTCATAGAAATCGGAATAGACCATACCGGCCTTTGTGGCTTCAGCCGTCTCCAGAAATCTCTCCAGGGTTTTGGGCTCGGTTGAAATTTGTTTAAACTTCGGCAGGAGAAGGAGATATTCTGTTTTTACCTGGTTCAGAATCCCGTTGAGCGTTTTGCCTGAGGTAAGGGGGCCAGCGTGCAGGACAGAACACCCGGGAATGGTCAGGCGAACCTGTTCCTGAGCCACGATTACAACGTGCTCTACGAGTCTTGATGCTGAGAGGGGAGATAAAGCTCCATCGAAATAAAAACCAGGACAATACGGAGTGACCACAGTGAGAGGTTTCATGCTGACGGAATTTGATATGATTTTGATCTTTTTTTGAAATGGTGGGAAAACTTTATTTCCACAAACAGCCTTCCTTACTCCTCTATTATTCTCCGTGTAACGCTTAAAATCACCGGCGACCAGTAGCCGTCCGCTGGATTGTTTTGTTTGCTGAAGTCTTTCCTTTTTTTTCGACCCAACCAGGGAGTGATGTTCGGGTGGCCTCGGCATAAAGTGTTTCCGGGGCAATATCTATTTCATCTCCCCAAATAAGAACTCCAAGCTCTTCGTTTATTTTAAAGCTTTTGAAAAAGGAAATATCCTTAAAACGGTCAAATACACCTACTTTGTCAAGGTATTTTGAAAAATCCACAATCCCCCGTTTACCATTATCAAATGTCACTTCAATCTTGTATTCGCTTTTGTAAGACGCAGAAACAACATCGTGAAAAAATCGACATATCTCTGGCATGTTATTACCTATTCTACCTTAAATGGAATATTATTTCATCATGTGAACGAGCAGAGAACAACAGTGGCTATCAGCCATCCGCCGAATTTTCTTAGGCGGTCTGCGCTTGGAATACTTTAACCTCAGCTTCGATTCGATCACCAAGCTTGTCTTTTTCCACTTCCAAATCATATCTTGCCTGGAGGTTTAGCCAAAACCTTTCTGACAGGTTGAAATAGCGGGATAATCTGAGGGCTGTATCGGCGCTGATGGACCGGTTGCCGTGGACAATCTTGTTTATGCGACGTGCCGGAACATTGATGTCTTTCGCCAATTTATATTGACTGATACCCAATGGTTTTAGAAATTCTTCAAAAAGAATTTCTCCTGGGTGAATAGGAGTAAGCATCTTTTTTCTCATAGCGGTGACCTCCTAATGACAACCCCCAATTTAAACTCCAATTGCTTAAATATTAAGCACGTGACGATATCAATAAGGCGCGGGCACACTGACCTCCAGATAAAGGCACGGAGCTATTCCCCGCCGCCTTGATTGAATTGTCGGGAGATTATCTCTTGAAGTCTTCAAAAAACTTTTTATCCACATCATATGTTGTTCGTGACACAAGACCGAGTTCAAGGCGTTCGAACATTTGAACAAGTGCCTCTCCGTCAACCAGTTCAATCGGAGGTACACCATCTCTTCGAGCTTCCTTTTTGGCTTCGAGTGTGAAAGTACCCGTTGTGATAATAATGCCTTTGTCAGCTCTACCCATCATTGCTCCGCGAAAATCCCGGACATGTGATGGTGTCACTGCTCCTTGGTACCGCTTGCACTGGAAGAGAACGTTGAAACTTACAAAGGGATTCATCTGAAAGACACCCACACCATCGATTCCACCATCACCGGATTTGCCAGTCACGACGACTTGTTCGAAACCGGACTCCCGTAAGAGCCTTTGGCTGAGGCGCTCGAACCCCTCGGACGGTAATGACTTAATCAGGTCTAGGAGCTTGGCTCTGTGGTCTTGGGGTTCAATTTGCTCTTCATCTGTCTCGTCGATAAAAGGCTCAGCTTGGTCTTTGATTTGTTTCTCTTCCATAAAAATCTTCTGAACTTGGCGAAAAGTAGCCAATACATCGAATGTCTTCAAGTCGAGAGACATACCCTTTTCAGTCAGGTTCCACACACCTCGTTTCGAAGAATCGAGGTAGCCACCACGCACCAAATATAGTCGAGCCCATTGGACTTGATTTCTGACGCGTGATTGTCCATTTTTCAAGGTCACCGCTTGCTCAGATTCTGAAATTCCCATTTTCTCGATGCTACGGTCAATAACTTCAGCCACCGTTCCAGAGCCTCCTTTTTCTTTGAGGACTTCAATGATTGGTTTGAAAAACAGTGTGAATTGTGGGCCTTTTGCTTGTCTCATATCAATCCTTTCACCCAACATTAATTTTTATACTTCTTCCATATTTTCGTAAGATTTGAACCGCCTCCCTTATTTATGGCTGTAATGTACTCCTTTTTTTAAAAAAAGTGAAGCGAAAGAATGATGTCAGGCAACGGTAACAATGCATTATTTATGTGGAATTAGATTCAGTGGAAAGTTACCTTCTTATCGTATTGTCCATTCCTTTGGATACCGATTCCCAGGGCGCAGCGGCTCCTGATCATGGCTATGAGAAATAGTGTGAGTACGCCGAAGCCTACTGGTCTTAGCAGTGCCATGAAACTTGCATGACGAACAATGCTTTGTTAGCCTGTCATTAGGGTGTGAACATTTCCTGTAGTATTGCAAGCACTCGCTCTAAAGTAACTGACGTTAGGTTGCCAAGACGACGCACTAAACGCTCGCGATCGATGGTGCGAATCTGATCAACAACGATGTAACCCGCCCTCCCTTCAAACCTGCAGGGCACACGAAACGGATAAGGATAACCTCCAGTAGTGAGGGGGGCTATGATAAAGGTTCGTAAATGGGCATTAAGTTCGTCCGGCGAGACGATGACACAGGGACGAGTCTTCTGTATCTCTCCCCCTCTTGCCGGATCAAGACTTTCCAGAAATATATCACCGCGCCGAACATCTTCAGCTTTCACCATTGCCACTCCTTCTCGTCAAAGCGGGTAGGAATAGGAACATCAAGCAATCGGTCTTCATTGCGCTGACGCATTTGTCTGGCAGCGTCAGCCCATCCTGCGCGAGCAGAACTGGTACGGGCGATCACAATAGCTCCATCTCGCACACCCAGTTCGACTTCATCTGTCAACCCAGCCTGTTCGATGATTGTCTTAGGCAGCCGGACACCACGTGAATTACCGATGCGAACTAAACGTGTCTTCATTGGACATTTCCTCCCAATGTAATGTAATTACATTATAATCACACATGGAATATTATGTCAAGCCAAGGGTAAAAGATGATTACTGATTCAAATGAAGCACTTTAAGGCAAAATATTTTGTGGAGCATGAGGAAATCATAATAAAGTTGATCTCACCTATTAACAGTCTCATAATAGAATAGACATTATTTAAATGAACTTAAGCCTTCCAATAGATAAAATAACTCCCCCTTTCCCCCTCTTATTTTAAGAGGGGGGGTTGTTCCTCCCCTTAAAATAAGGGGAGGTTAGGTGGGGTTATGAGTCTTTGGGTCGCTGGCTGCCATGTATGTACTATTTTGAGGCTCTTAATATTTTACTCGATAACCCTCTGACATTCCGCGGTAAGTTCTTCGAGAATTGGGAGAGATGCTGTTTGAGAAGCCGCCAGATGAAGATTACGAACTCCTGCAGGGATATGCTCAAGGAAGGCTTTAAGCCCTTTCTTGAGGCCCAAAAATCCGTAGGCTCCAAGGGCTTGCATGAGGCGCTGGACTGAAGCCTCCCAGAACATCGGTTGAAAATTCTCCCAACTCAAGTCCTGCTTGGAAAGATTGTAATAATAAAGAAGCAATTCCATCCTCTGGCCAGTATCGAATTCTACATAGGGATCGCAGAGAAGAGAGGCGAGATCGTAAAAGGGATTTCCGAAACGCATCCCCTGGAAGTCAATGAGGAAAGGTTCTCCGTCACGGATCATTACGTTTTGAGATTGAAGATCCCGGTGAATCAGAGAGCGTTTTGTTCCGATGAGTCGATCCGCCAGATCAGAAAGCTCGGCTTCAAGTTTTTGTTCGACAGAAGGCTCGAGTTCGACCCCGCAGACATTTTTGATGAAATGGTCTCTGAAGTAATTCCGCTCCCAGCGATAGAGGTCAAGGCCAAAACTCTCCATAAGCCTTACTCGGTCCGAAGGAAAATTCTGTTCGGAGAAGCCGTGGAGTTTGTGAATGACTGTTAGCGTCTTTTGGTAAAGGGTCCTTCGAGTTTCCCAGGGAGCGTTCCTTAAAGACCAGAGATCCGTATCTCCGAGATCTTCCATGAGAATGAGACAGTTGGACGAGTCATGGCGGATCATTCGAGGTACAGTCACACCGATATCACAAAGAAATAGGGCAATATCTGCATAATAATTGTTCTCGATCCGTTTCGGGTCGTAATGGATCAGGATGACTGAATCTTTTCGGTTCCATTTCAGGCGATAAAAAGATCGGTCCGAACCTCTTCCTTCGAAAGGAGAGATTTCGATAGGGATGGACTCTGAGAGGCGTAATGCCTCGCGTGCAAACCGAATCATGTCTTCCCGTGATTTCATGAGTTCTCATAGAGTAGGGGCAATTCATGAATTGCCCCTACAGCTTCATACGCTTCAACAGAACCGATGTCGTGCCACTCGCCCTCGTCAACAATGACTCCTTGAATCGACCCCAGCTTTTCAGCAATTCTTCTGATTAAAACAGGGACAATGGATTCGGTTTTCCCTGGTTCAAGATACTGGAGAAATGATGTCTCAATGGTATAGATGCCTGTAAATTGACATGCCTGAACTCCGGGATTTCCGAGGATATGCCGTAGATCGCAAATCTCCCCAGCCTCATTGATGCTCACATTGAGAAGGGGCCCATTGCTTCTTAGGACAAGTGTAGCTTCTGGTCGGTTCTGCTCATGGGCTTGTTGGAGTTTCTGCAAAGGAAGATCGGTGATCACATCGCCGTTGTAACAGAAGATGGCTTCATCCTCTTCCAGCAGGTCCTCGATATTTTTTAAGCCTCCTGCTGTTTCAAGAAGAACAGGTTCATGACGAAAGATGATAGGAATGCCACGCCATACTCTGTCGGGAAACTCTTTTAGATAGACTTCTGGGTAATGGTGGGTGTTAACGATGAAGCGGTCAACACCAACTTTCATTAAATGATCCATCACATAAGTGATGATAGGACGTCCTTCTATCTTCAGGAGAGGTTTGGGGCATTTCTCCGTTAAAGGCCGAAGCCGTATTCCCAGGCCAGCCCCGAGGATGAATGCTGTCTTGAAGCGACGTCTCTTCATAACTTCCCTATCACCCCATCTTTTTCTTTTTTCCGAACTCCGGATCAATTTTAACGAGTCCGGTTACGATGAATCCTGGAATCGTTGCGACCATCACCCAGAGGAAAAAGTTCGGATACCCGATCTGTTCCTGAAGCCAACCGCTGAACATGGCAGGCACCATCATGCCCAGCGCCATGATCCCTGTGGCGATGGCGTAGTGAACCGTTTTATGTTCTCCCTCGGAGATCATGATCATGAACATCGTATAAGCCGTGAACCCAAAACCATAACCGAATTGTTCCAGAGCAACGCAGAGATTGATCAAATAGAAATTTTCAGGCAGGACCTGTGAGAGATAGACATAGACGAGATCCGGCAGATGCACAGCGCAAACCATAGCCCAGATCCAGAATTTGAGTCCTTTCCTGTAAATGGCATATCCGCCTAAAAGCCCTCCAATCATGAGCGAAACAACTCCCACGGTACCGTAGGCTATTCCTACTTCTGACGTGGTAAGCCCCAACCCTCCGGATGTGCGAACATCAAGAAGAAATGGAGCGACGATTTTGACAATCTGGGTTTCCGCAAAGCGGTAAAAGAGGAGAAAGGCAAGAATGGTCAGGATGCCTTTCTTTCTGAAGAAGAGATGAAATGTGTTGAGGAAGTTCTTGGTAAGGGAGGTTGAAGGAGCATGGCGCGCCGAAGTGTCCAAAGCGGGATAAGGAAGAATAAGAGAATGATAAAGCAGGAGAGCTAAAAAGACAGAGGCTGTCACAAAGAGGGCAATGGTCCAGGCCATGGGAATGTCGTAACCAGTTCCTTCTAAGTAGCCCACAAGGATGACCAACCCGCCCTGGGTGGCAATCATGGAGAGACGGTAGAAGGTTGTCCGCACTCCGACAAAAGCGGCCTGATCATGTTCCCGAAGCCCGAGCATGTAGAAACCGTCAGCCGCAATGTCATGGGTTGCCGAACTGAAAGCCATGAGCCAGAAGAAGGCAAGGGTGTATTGGAAGAAATGTGAGGTTGGAATGGTAAAGGCAATGGCGGCAAAGGATGCTCCAATGATCATTTGTGTGAGAAGAATCCAGTAGCGCTTTGTCCTGAGAAGATCAACCAGGGGACTCCAGAGAGGTTTGATGACCCATGGAAGATAGAGCCAACTCGTATAGAGTGCAATATCGGTGTTGGAAATGCCAAGGCGCTTGTAGAGGATGACAGAGACTGTCATGGCCATGGTGTAAGGGATTCCCTCGGCAATATATAAAGAAGGAACCCATGCCCATGGGTTTCGTGAGGTTGGTTTGGATCTATCTTTCTTCTTCCAATATTCCATCATTCCATTATTCCCGTTATTTCAATAAATCTTCTCTATCTCCACTCCCCTGAAATAATGTTTCAATATTTTTTCCGCCAAAAATCCTTGGGTGGCCATGACAGCGGCGCCGATCTGGCAGAGCCCCACGCCGTGGCCCCACCCTGCACCGTGAAAAATAAACTGGTTAGTCTCTGACTTCACAATGAAAGCGCTGCTGTAAAGGTGGCTTGGGGAGAGCCAGCGCCGTATTTCGAGTTCCTTTCCTACGACCATGCTTTTTTTTAAACCTACTATTCTTAAATGGGAGATTCGCCCCGAAGGTCCCCGCTGGAGAGGGACAATTTCTACTAGGGTCCCAAAATCAAAACCTGATTTTTGCCGAAGGATCTCTTCCAGTTCTTTACGGGAATATTCAACTTTCCAGCGAAAGAAGTCTTTCGTCTCCCGGTCAAAACCAGGAAGGATTCTTTCGAGAAGATGTTGATCTGTGACCCGGCAGTATGCTTCAGGGGGCGAGTGAATCCATTTGGAAGCTTCTTGCTCTGACCTGATTGGCTGATGAGGGACGGGTGCGTCTGAAACAGTTGTCAGATAATGGAACTGTTTATCATTCCAGGCGGTATCAAAATTTTCCGTCAACCCGCCGCAGCACTTGGAATATCGGGCGTCACAAATTTCGTCCTGAAAGGTGAGAACTCTCCCACAGGTTTCATGGACGGCTTCGCTTGCCTTGTCAGCAGCGGTCTTTGAGATCCCCTGATAGCGTTGGCAGTGATCATCGGCACATACATCATATAGATCGTGATCCTCCCGATCGTACCAGCGAATTATTTCATCCGTTTTGATCTTTCCTGATTGAATAAGAAGATCCGTTCTTTTTCTCTTTTGGTGTAAAGCCGAAAGAAGCCAGCTCCGGGATAAAATAGCGTGGGCTTTTAGAAATTCAAACGGAGCATCAGTATTCATCTCCGAAGAAACCACACTTGACAGATAATCTTCCGGGGAGATTTCATTGATGGCACAAATTGTCTCCTCCGGACGTAGCTGCAAGATCAAGTCTCCTTGAAAGATTTGGTCCTCTTTTCTCTCCCAGTGAAATTGATTTCCAATGGTGACATTGGCAAGGGAAAATAGAGAACTTTTCTCAGCGATGAATCTAATTGAAGGGATGTAAACAGGTTGGTGGTGAGACTCACTGACAAACGCGATCTTTCCCGCTTCAACTTTTGCTGAAAACGGGCCGGAGAATGGGCCGAAACGATCGCTATGAAAGATTCCTTCCAAATGGCCGGAGATTTCAGTCTGCCGGTCCATCAGACCTACAGCGATCTTCGGCTGTTTTTCCTCTCGAACCGTCAGAATTCCTCCGTTCGATAAAAGTAACTCCCCCTTACCCCCTCTCGGTTTCGAGTCGCAACGACTTAATTTAACAGGGGGTAAATTCCTCCTCTTAAGATAAGGGGAGGGTAGGTGGGGTTATAAAATTTAATGCCATGTGGGAATTCCTAATGGCCTTCGCACCATTCTCTTGCATTCTGGAACATTTTAATCCAGGGGGATGCCTCGAGTCTTTCCCTTAGATCAGCAGGTATCCATGGCCATTGCCATTTCAGAAAAGCACGCTCCGGGTGAGGCATGACAGCCAGATGTCTCCCATCAGGCGAGCAGAGACCCGTTATTCCGAAAGGCGACCCATTCGGATTAAATGGGTAGCTTTGCGAAATCTTCTCGTCCCTCCGGCCTTCATCATCTACGAAGACGAGGGAAACAAGCTTCTTATTCATGACCTCGTCTATCAACTTAGAGTCAGGGATGTAAAGTCTACCTTCGCCATGGGCTACCCAGACTCCGAGTATGGATTCGCTCATGCCTCTGAACATGATTGCCGGACTTTCCAGAATCTTTACATTCACCCAGCGCGATTCAAAACGCCCGGATGTATTTTGAATGAACCGGGGTTGCTGTTGGTCAGGGATTCCGGGCCTGGGTACCCATCCGAGAAGACCAAAGAGTTGGCACCCATTGCATACTCCTAAAGAGAAAGTGTCAGGGCGACGATAAAAATCGTCAAACATCTTCCTCAATCTGTCATTAAACCGAATGGCTGCAGCCCATCCTTTAGCGCTTTCCGGAACATCGGCGTATGAGAACCCTCCGACTGACACGAGTCCCCTGAAGCGTTCCAGTGTAACTCGGCCATGGATCAGATCGGTCATCGTGACATCCCAAGGGCTAAACCCGGCCTGATAAAAAGCGGATGTCATCTCGCGGTCGCCATTGCTTCCCTCTTCACGGAGGATGGCGACCTCGGGTTTGTCTTTGGCTTTCAAAAGATGGATCGGCGTCGGTTTGGGTTCAAATGGAATCACATAGGTCGGACCCTTCCGGTCATAGATATTTTCCTTTTCCTGATCTGCACATTGGGGATTGATCTGGAGGCGCTCGATTTGGTAAGATGTCTCCTCCCAGATTTGTCGAAGGCTACGCATGTCCGCTTCGAGAACCTTTTGACCGTTGTAGGATAGAAGGATGTTCTTCTCTTCAGCCGTTTCTCCGATCACAACGGGATGCAGGTCAAAAGATTGGAGAATGTCTGAGGCCCTGTGAATATCTTTGCTGTCACATTCGATAACCACTCCCAACTCTTCAGCGAAAAGCCTCTCGATAGGACCCTGAGGGCCGTCCATTTGTATCTTTATTCCGCAGTTTCCAGAAAAAGCCATTTCAAGAAGGGTGGTGATCAACCCTCCATCGCTGATGTCGTGCCCTGCAAAAATCAGATTCTCGGAGATTAACTGCTGGATTGTATTGAATGTGCGCTTCAGCCTCTGTGGATCATCCACGTCAGGGGATTCATTTCCAACCTGTCCATAGACCTGCGCTAAAACAGACCCTCCAAGCCGGGCTTTCCCTTTACCGATGTCAATAAAGATGAGCTGGCTCGTGCCCGGGTTTTTAATATCGGGAGTTACCACCTTCGTGATATCGGGCATGGTTGCATAGGCAGAGATCACGAGTTCACGGGGTGATTTCACTATCTTTTCTTGAACCCGAGATGCCATGGAGAGGCTGTCTTTTCCGCCATCGGCTGCAATTCCCAACTGGATCATCAGGTCTCGCATTGCGCAAGCTGCCTCATAAAGAGCTGATCCTTCACCGGGGAGTTTTGGCGCCCACATCCAGTTCGCAGAGCACTTGATATCTTCCAGGCCGCTGAGTTTAGCCCACACGATGTTCGTGAGCGCTTCTCCAACTGCCATGCGAGCCCCCGCTGCTGGATTGACGAGCATCTTTACAGGCTGTTCACCTATGGAGGTGGCGGCCCCTGTTAATCCGAAATGGCTCTGGGCGATCACTGCCAGATTGCCAACTGTCAATTGAAGTGGACCACAGCATTGCTGACGTGCAATCAAACCGGTTACGCTTCGGTCCACCTTGTTGGTTAAAAATCTCTTTGAACCGACAGCAAGGTTACGAAGAACACGGGATAATGCATCTTCAACAGGCAATGAATCAGGCAACTGGAGAGGTTTTCGCGGGTATTGGCCCCTGTTATCCCTGAACTCTTTTTGCGGCATATTGCCCAGCACTTTTTCGAGATCAAGGTTGACGGGGGTTGAATCATCCTTCTCATCATGAACAATGAAGCGGCCATCTCCAGTCACCTCGCCCAGGATTTCGCAGTGGACCTTTTCCCTGTCACAGATCGATTTGAATTCTTCGATTCTTTCAGGGAGGACCAAAAAACCGCATCGTTCCTGATATTCGGCAATCCAGATTTTTAGAACCGACAGAGTTGGATCTCCTAACCGGATTCGTCTGAGTTCGATTTTGCCTCCGGTTTTTTCAACGAGTTCTTTAAGAACATTGGCCGGCCCTCCGGCTCCCTGATCGTGGATACTCATCATGGGATTGCGATCGCCCATTTCAATACAAGCCCTGATGACACGGTTCATCTTCTGTTCCATCTCCGCATCGCCACGCTGGACCGCATCAAAATCGAGATCTTCTACATTCTCGCCCTGGAGTTTGCTCGAAGCAGAGCCACCGCTTACGCCAATGCCATAAGCAGGGCCGCCGACCTGGATGATCAACATCCCTTTTTGAGCTTCATCCTTTTCAATATGCCTGGCATCAATCTGCCCGATGCCGCCTGTGAACATGATCGGTTTGATCCATGCCCAACGTTCTCCATCGGGGAGGGTCTGGTCGAATGAACGGGTGAATCCCAAAATGAGCGGCTCACCGAACTTATTACCGTAATCGCTTGCACCGTCGCTGGCTCTGATCTCGATGGTGAGCGGAGAAGCCAGATTCGATAGATACTCCGCTCTCTTATCTTCCCAGGGTAGATCGTAGTCGGGGATCAGCAGGCTTCCCACGCAGTATGCAGCAGTTCCCGCAACTACCAGGCCTCCTCTTCCAGTGGCCTGGACATCGCGGATCCTTCCGCCTGTGCCTGTTTCAGCGCCGGGAAAAGGAGCGACCCCGGTTGGGAAATTGTGCGTTTCCGCCGTAAAAATGATGTGGTACTGGACTTTTTGTTCCTTAAAGGACGCAGATGTTCCAGGTCGTTCAGGGACAATCGTCCAGCACTCATACCCTCTCATCCCGCTTGAATTATCTTTAAAGGCAATGACGCTGTTGTTTGGGTTTGCTTTTAAAGTTGATTTTACGATATTCAGAAGCGTCTCCGGCATCACCACTCCATTAATAATCTGTTTCCCCTTGAAATAGCCGTGCCGTGAGTGCTCACTGTTGGCATTATCCAAATCCCTTATTTCAACGATTGTGGGATTTCTTCCTTCCCGCTTAACGAAATAATCGTAGTAGAAATGTCTATCCCACTCATCCATTGCAAGCCCCGGTATTTCAAGAAGTCCATCCGGGCCTTTTTCCTTAAGGGGTATCTCAAAAGGAGGTTCCGGTAGAATTCCGGATTCGAAACTCTCAAGTGGCCGGTTGTACAGACATTCTGTCATTCGATCGTGATGTTCCCTGATAAACTGTTCCCTGTTCGCTCCTTGAGGGAGGCGGTATCTGCGGGAGCGTTCGATGCGGATGATTTTATCAAGGCCGCAGGTGTGGCAGATGGCTACCATATTGGTTGAATAGGCGGTCGCAAAATTCATACGGGGGCCTACTTCTACCGCCTCCCCTCCATATGGAAGAAAAGGTTTTGTAGATAATGTTTCCGATATGAAACCTTCCGCCAAAAGATGCTTCAAGATTGAAATCTCCTCAGAACTTAAAGGTGCTGAAGATTCCACATTGAAGCAATACTCGAGATTTTCATCTCTTCTTAAGAAAAAGTGTTGCATGGTTCTCCTTCTTTCTAGGAGTTTATCTGTAAATAATGATTGTTTTAACGATTCCCTTTGTAACCCCCCTCTATTCCCCCCTTAAGATAAGGGGGGATGAAGGGGAGTTATTTGTGGAAAAGTTCTCAGTAAAAAAAACGTTGGCCTGGCATGTTTTTGTAAAAGACCTGTCCTTGGCTAAGGTAGATCAGCCCATGGACGACCAAGTTTAAGATATGACTCTGCCAGGCACGTTCCTTTTCGTTTACCCTTTTAGCCAATGTCTCAGCGTCATCGTCAGGTCTGATCAGCACTGGCATCTGGAAGATGATCGGGCCATGGTCATAGGCTGCCTCATCAACAAAATGCATTGTGACTGCACTCTGGGTGATTTCTCCCCGCTGAAAAGCGGCTATGATGGCCTCGTGTGCATGATGCCCGTACATTCCCGGTCCTCCAAAACGGGGTAGGGGGCCTGGATGGATGTTAACTGTTCTGGCAGGATCGAGCCCTCTCACAAACTTTAACCACCCAGAACACATAACAAAGTCAGCCTTATATTTTCCAACGAATGATCGGTACCCTTTCGCATCATAAGGTCCAGGCCAATACTCAAAAGGGATTTGAAGTGCATCCGCCTTTTTACGAACCCCTCCGTTTTGATGGTTTGAAACAACCCCGACAATCTGAGCGTCAAGAATCGGTGGATTCGTTCGGGAAAACTCGACCAATTCCTGGAAGCCAGAACCTCCTCCCGTTGCATCGCCACTCGCAAAAACTAAAATCCTGATCTTCCCGCCGATTGACTCCATTGTTCTTTCCTCTTATAGCTGATCGGGTATCCGTATTTGAAGGTTAAATCATTTATAAAAAATGTCAATAAAGAAAATAAGACAAGCCTTAATTTGGGTTGGAAATGCGATCATACAACACCAGAATTATGGTAACACTTTAATTGAGTGAAAAATTTTTATAAAATCCCCTCTAACTCCCCTTTGCCAAAGGGGAGAACCCATGATCATCTCCCTTTGTCAAAAGGGGGACGATGTTTCTCCTCCCTTTGGCAAAGGGAGGGTGGGAGGGATTTTATAATAGGTTCTAAAACAGATAAATTGATACGATTTATGGGGACACATTTATTTAAGCCTTTTTAACCGTTCAGCCGCTGCTTGCAGGGTCTCTCTCTTTTTTGGAAAACAGAAACGAACTTTTGTCCTTCCCAAGGAAGGACTGCTATAAAAACTGCTTCCTGGAACAGTTGCCACACCGAACTTTTCTACCAGATGCCGAGCAAAGGTGACATCATCCGAAAACCCGAAACCTTTTACATCAGTCATAATATAGTAGGCACCAAAAGGCAGATAGACTTTAAATCCTGATTCGTCCAGGGCTTTTGCAAGAAAATCTCTTCTTTCCTGGTATTCCCTTGCAAGAGTCTCATAATAGCTTCGGTCCATCTTCAGGGCAATCGCACCAGCTTCCTGAAGCGGGTGGGGCGCTCCAACCGTTAAGAAGTCATGCACCTTACGAATAGAGGCAGTTAAATGAGGGGATGCAATGGCCCAGCCCACACGCCATCCTGTAAGACTGTAAGTCTTTGAAATGGAGTTAATGGTGATCGTTTGATTTCTCATGCCAGGGAGGGATGCGATACTGATATGTTTAGCCCCATCATAGAGAATGTGTTCGTATATCTCATCGGTGGCTGCAATGACTCCCCATTTCAGACAAAGGTCAGCAATGAATTGTAATTCCTCACGAGAGAAGACTTTGCCTGTGGGATTGTTGGGTGTGTTGAGAATGATCGCTTTTGTTTTGTTATTAAAAGCCCTGGCTAACTCTTGTTCATCAAAATGCCAATCCGGCTCGTGAAGAGTGATGAATCGCGGCTTTGCTCCACAGAGAATAGTATCCGGTCCGTAGTTCTCATAGAAAGGCTCAAAGACGATCACCTCTTCACCGGGATTGACGATCGCCATGAGAGATGAGATCATGGCCTCTGTAGATCCGCAACAAACTGTGATTTCTTGTTCCGGGTCGATGGTGATGCCATTATACCAGGCGAATTTTTCGGAGATGGCTTGACGCAGGCTGGGGGTCCCCCAGGTAATGGCATACTGGTTGAAATCTCTTTGGATCGACTGGATGGCAGCTTCTTTAATTTCCAATGGTGCAGGGAAATCAGGGAAACCCTGTGCGAGGTTGACACCCTGATGCTTGAGGCAAATCCGGGTCATCTCCCGGATGACCGATTCGGTAAATCTTGACGCACGCTCTGAAGAGAAAGTCTTCATCGTCCCCTCTCTAAAATATAGATCATGTAATTATCTTATGAGATTCTTGGGAGCTTCGTCAATACGAAATCTTTGGCGAACCTTTTCGGATTGATTCGAAAAGGAAATAAATGGAAATTAGATTATTGTATATAATTTGTAATAAAAAGTAATAATTAGTAATAATTTTACTTGACAATTGAGGCGTCCCTTCATTACAATTCATTTATCCGGGAAAGGAGAACCCATGTCCAACGAGATGATGAGCACCAAAGAGGTTGCAACCTATCTGAGCATTCATGAGAAGCAGGTCTATGCTTTGATCAAGTCCAAAAGGATTCCATGCACCCGGGTGACCGGAAAGTGGGTTTTCCCGAGAAAATTGATTGACGATTGGATTGAATCGAATGCAAAGACGGGCCTTGAGAAAGCCAGGGAGAAAAGCAGGCGTATTGAAGGAGCGCTTCTGGCATCGGGTAGCAACGACCCTATCCTCGACATGCTCCAGACCTATCTCAAGGAATCGCACCCTGACTTCTATATCTTCTCTTCTAACACTGGGAGCACCGATGGATTAAAGGCCCTGAATATGGGTTACACGGACATTGCCTGGTCACATCTTCTTGATACGAAAAGTGGAGATTATAACATTCCTTTTCTTGACACCTTGCTCCCCAATGTGAAGCCGGTCGTGGTCAATCTTTTTGATCGGGACCTCGGATTTGTGACTGCTCCAAAGAACCCGCTGGGGATACAGGGATTTGATGACCTGACTCGCAAGGGGGTCCGGTTTCTTAACCGTCAGAAAGGGGCGGGCACCAGGATTCTTCTGGATCACCATCTCAAGCGTTTGAAGATTTCATCTTCAAAGATTTCCGGATATGAGAAAGAGGTCTATACCCATTTTGAGGTCGGCCTCTCGATTCTTTCCAAAGAAGCGGATGTGGGCATCGCCACGATTGCTGTCTCCAAACTTTTTGGCCTTCCGTTCATCCCCATCACCCGGGAACGATTCGATATGATTCTCGATAAGGCAACCTTTTTTGAGAAAGGAGTTCAGGCGTTCATCGAGATTCTTCACTCGGAAGAATTCCGGGGCAGGGTGGTAAGGCTTGGGAACTATGATTTTGGAAACTCAGGGAAGATCCTTTATTCTAAAAATTAGCCAAAGGAGGAAAAGATATATGAAGAAATGGAGTTTCATAGGGCTGTTCTGTTTATCTTTCATTATTTGGTCACTATTATCTGCTGTAATGGCTCAACAGAAAAATATCATTTTGGCCACTACCACCAGCACTCAGGATTCTGGGTTACTCGATGTTTTGATTCCAATATTTGAAAAGAAGACCGGCTACTTCGTTAAGACGATCGCAGTGGGTTCAGGTCAAGCCATGGCCATGGGTCAGAAAGGGGAGGCGGATGTACTGCTTGTTCACTCTCCTGCTGCTGAAAAGAAATTTGTAGCAGATGGGGATGGGATCAACCGAAGGATTATCATGCATAATGATTATATCATTGTGGGACCGCCGGGTGATCCTGTAAAAATTAAAGCAGTCAAACCTACCTCGACTGCTTTCAAAAAGATTGCTTCGGAAAAGGGGTTGTTTCTATCAAGGGGCGATAATTCAGGAACCCATTCAAAGGAGAGAGATATCTGGAAAACAGCAGGAATCAACCCTGAGGGAGAGAAATGGTATCAGCAGACTGGTCTGGGAATGGGGCAGACCTTAAATGTTGCTGCCGAAAAGAAAGGGTATACCCTTGCGGATCGGGGAACGTATCTGGCCTTAAGAAAAAACCTTGGGTTGGATATCCTGGTCGAAGGCGATGCCATTCTCCTGAACGTATACCATGTCATCGAGGTCAATCCAGCCAAATGGCCTAAGGTCAATGCCGCTGGCGGAAAGGCATTTGCTGATTTTATGGTTGCAAAGGAAACCCAGGAAATCATCAGGACCTTTGGAGTCGATAAGTTCGGGTCGCCTCTCTTCTTCCCCGATGCTGGGAAAAAAGAAGAAGAAATTGGCAAGTAAATTCGAAGCAAGAAATCCGGGCGAAGCGTCCAGCAGGACCAATTCGAAACAATATCGAATAGCCAAATTTTAAATACCACAGATTCAATAATGAAATGAAGTTTTTAAATATTTGAATTTTGAACATTTGAAATTGTTTCGGATTTCGATATTCGAATTTCGAAATTGAGAGGTAACTGATGGATCTCATCCTTGAGGGCATTAAGAAGGCTTTTTGGTTATTGGTCACCTTTGATCCTGAGGTGATGAGGATAACCTTTCTTTCTCTACAAGTTTCAGGGACAGCCACCTTCATTAGCCTTCTGATCGGAATCTCCACCGGAACGACCATTGCCCTTTCTCAGTTTCCCGGGAAGAGATTTATCGTTAGTCTCGTCAATACGGGTATGGGTCTTCCACCAGTGGTGGTGGGACTTTTTGTTACGATCTTTTTATGGAGAAACGGGCCACTCGGATTTTTAGGAATCCTTTATACGCCCACAGCCATGATTCTTGCCCAGGCGGTCATTGCTACTCCAATCGTCATGGGAATTACAGTAGCAGCCATGCAACAACTCCCGCTAAAACTGCGTCTACAAATTTTAGCCATAGGAGCAACCCGTCTTCAAATGGTCTGGATTCTCATCAAAGAGGCAAAGCTTCCTTTGTTGGCGGGGGTGATGGCGGGATTTGGAGGTGTAATCTCAGAGGTCGGCGCTTCTATCATGGTGGGTGGCAACATCAAAGGTTATTCACGAGTTCTTACCACGGCGACTGTTATGGAGACCAGCCGGGGCAATTTCGATGTTGCCATTGCTCTAGGAATTATTCTTCTCCTGCTTGCTTACGTTATCAATCTTATTCTTACGAATGTTCAGCAGAGGGAAAGGCCGAGATAAATTGCAGGAGACAGGGAATAGTAATCAGTGATCAGTAATCAGTGAATGACAGGGGAACAGAAATATTTATGCCTGTGTGTTTTGTGGGATAAAGAAGAATGAATATGGTTGAACATGTACCTATATTAGAAGTAAAGAATCTTACGGTGGAACGGGGAGGGGTATGTATCTTGAACGTTCCTTCTCTTTCGATTGATAAGGGTGAAATTCTGGCTTTGATTGGACCCAATGGGGCCGGGAAAACAACCCTTTTGCAGACTTTATCCTATTTGCTGAGCCCTTTTGGAGGGGAAATTTTATTCAATGGAGAGAAGATAGGTTCAAATCATTCCGTTTTCACATACCGTAGAAGGCTGGCCATGGTCTTCCAGGAACCTCTCCTCTTTGATACCACTGTCTTTAACAATGTGGCCTCGGGTTTAAAAATTCGTGGGATGAAGAGGGGAGAAACCCGCGACAAAGTGATGGAGCAATTGAAACAATTCGGAATTGACCATCTCAAAGACCGTTCTGCCAAAACACTTTCGGGGGGGGAAGCTCAGAGGACAAGTCTTGCACGGGCATTTGCCATCCAGCCAGAAATTCTATTTTTA
The DNA here is from genome assembly GCA_016875195.1 of Deltaproteobacteria bacterium. GTDB lineage: Bacteria > Desulfobacterota > BSN033 > BSN033 > UBA1163 > RBG-16-49-23. The sequence goes on along the minus strand of VGRY01000003.1, from coordinate 92,956 downwards.
GACGAACCTTTTGCCTCTCTCGATCCACCTACACGAGAATCCCTCATAGAAGACCTGGAACGCATTCTCTACCAGACAAAAACAACTACGATATTTGCTACCCATGATCGTCTCGAAGCCATCAATCTTTCAGATCGAATCGCTGTGATGAATGGCGGGAGAATTTTACAAATCGGCTCTCCGAGTGAAGTGATGAATCACCCCCTGGATGAGTTTGTGGCTTCCTTTGTGGGAGTGGAGACCATTCTTACAGGAAAAGTATTGAAGAAGGATGGTGGAACCTTTGTAGCTTCTGTTGCAGGTAATGAAATAGAAGCCGTGGGGGATGTGACTTTGGGAGAAACTGTTATTTTATGTATCCGGCCAGAACATGTGACCCTCTCGACTCAACCCCAGAAAGAAGCAACCAGTGCAAGGAATGTTTTTCCAGGGAAGATTCTGAAGATTGCTCCCTTAGGCCCCTACCAGAAAATTCAGCTTGATTGCCGGTTTCCTCTCGTTGCTTATGTCACTAACCATTCCCTGGAGGAGTTATCACTCACAGAAGGGAAAGAGGTGCGAGCGTCTTTTAAAGCCACTGCCATCCACGTGGTAAGAAAGAGAGAAGGTTGAAGGAAGTGTGATCAGGCGACTTTTAGGAGGATATAATTTTTTGTGCCACCAGGGGTTTTGACGGCTACCTCGTCATCTACCTCTTTGCCGATGAGAGCCTTGCCCAGGGGGGAGGCGATTGACATTTTGCCTGAGGGGATATCTGATTCATCCGGTCCAACAATCTGATAGGTGACATTATCCCCGTTCTCACAATTTTCCAAAGTCACTGTGGAACCGAACCCCACTTTGCCATCATTGGAAGGGAGAGTATCCATAATCTCTGCATTGGCCAGTTTCTGCTCGATCTCCCGAATCTTCGTTTCCACAAAGGATTGTCGTTCTTTGGCGGCTACATATTCGGCGTTTTCGCTGAGGTCTCCATGGGCACGCGCCTCTTCGATGGCCTTGATGACCTGGGGACGGACAACTTTCTTCAGATTTCCCAGTTCTTTGTGAAGTTGATTATATCCATTACGGGTAATGGGAATTCGTGTCATGATTACTCCTTACAGGTTTGAAATTTAACTGATGGGAGTTGAATCTGTCAACCCGCTGTCCTCTTATTATTGGTAGAGAAGGAGCAAGATAGTCCTGCGGGGAGAGAGAAATGAAGAAAGCTAACGGTGGCGATGGCGGTGATGGTAAATGCCAAATCCCCACCAGCCGTAGGGATAATATGGATGACCCCACCACGGGTCATAATAATAGATAGGATAGGTATAGTATTCCGGCCACAGATAGATCTGTTTGCCTGAAAGGAGGGGATACCGATACTCCATTTCTCCGATGGGTTTGATCTTCTCACCCAGGATCTCACCGGCCACAGTGATTTTTTTCCCTCTCCGAAAGAGATAAGAGTCGAGATATTTATCGACGAGAACTAAAAATCTTCCTTCTGAAGCAGAGGTTTCATAGGGTTCTCCCCTCCGATCCAAAGGCTTCTGAAAAACCTCAATCTGTGTGGTTCCATCTTTCTGATTGATTGCTTCGATGATCTCGCCGCCCCACACAACCAGTTTCCCTTTATATTGATTAGGATCTTGGGAGACTTGACTAAAGGTGACGGAGGGATCTGTTTTGATTCTCAGATCCTTAGAAATGACATGGGCACAGCCCATCATTAAGAAAAGCGGGAAAAGAAGAAAGAGGATATGAATTCGATTTTTCATTTCTCTCTCCTTACTAAAATTTTAAATTATCATGATAGGAAATTCAATGAGTTTCTCTGTGAAGGGCCAAATGAAAAAGCCCCGCTCACAAGCGGGGCTTTTTCATCAATGTTTGCTCAGCGAATAAATGATTATCCCTTGATTAATCTCGGGAGCATCATATGATGGTGCGGGCAGAGAGAGATGGGGTTTTGGTAAGCGGAGTCTGCAAAAGCCACCATATATTTTCTCATATCTTCGAAGTTGACGATTTCATCGACCAAGCCCTTCTTCGCACAATAAGCGGGTCTTGACTTGTTATAATATTCCTGTGCCAGAGCATTCATCTTGTCGATGACAGGTTTCAGGGGTTTGTTTGATTCTTTCTCCTTCACCAGTCTTCTTGCAAAAGAGGCGACTGCGGCTGTCTCACCATGCATGACGTAGATTTCAGTAGTCGGTGTGCCCAGCGTAAAGACGTTATTATTGTTGGCCTGAGGTCCGCCCATGATGTAGTGGGCAGCGGCTGTGCCTTTTCTCAGGACAATACACATCATCGGGATTTCGGTCTGTTCGATGGAGTAGATCAGGGATTGTCCTAAACCGAGGAGCTCGGCCTTCTCTGCGATGTCTCCCACGTCGATGCCACTTGTATCCTGGAACCAGATGATGGGCACACGGTCTCTTCCGCACTGAGTCACAAACTCATTCATCTTGATGAGGCCCTGCCGGTAGAGCTTTCCTCCGATCCCGGGATAAGGCGCATATTCCGGGTATCCCTTGGGTAAAAACCCCTGCCGATTGCCGATGACGCCAATTAAAAATCCGTCAATTTTTACCAAACCCGTATAGACCTCTGGACCATAACCGGGCCTGAATTCCATATGCTCACTGTTATCGGTCAACCTGGCAAGGATTTCGTCAAAATTGTAGGCGAGCTTTTGATTGAAGGTGATCAGATAATCGATCTCCTTTGGTGAAAATTTTGGCTCTTTTGGCTCGGCCACCCTGAAAAATTTTGGATTGTAGGCTGGCATATACTTCATGTATTCTTTCAGGGCATCCAATACCCCTTCTTCCTTTTCGAAGACCGCCTTGAAGAAGCCAGTGGAGTCATAATGAATTTCGACTCGTCCAGGCGGGACAGATTTGAATTTCTTGGTTGCTTCAATGATCATTTCCGCGCCTTCTTCATCGAAGGAGCCTTTGGGAGACATTCCGCTGACGATTCCCCCTCCACCCACAGCGATGTTACAATTCTTGTGGGCCAGAAGGATGGTGGGGCTGACTCCCTGATATCCTCCTCCTGCTGGGTTGGTTCCATAGATCCCTGCGAGAACAGGAATTCCCAATTTTTCCAGTTCAGCATGTCTGAAGAAGGTGGTTCCACTTCCTCTCCGGTTGGCGTACACCTTTTCCTGCTCGGGGAGTTTTACACCGCTACAATTGACTAACCAGACCAGAGGGAGATGGAGGCGTTTTGCCATATCAGTCACTCTCAGGATATTTTCTGACTGACCGGCGATCCAGGCCCCAGCCATGACTTTATTATCAAAACCGATGATGACTGCCCATCTTCCGCTGATTTTACCCAGTCCATCGACTACACCGGTTGTACCTGATTCTTCATCCATTGGATCATACAAGGTATGCAGAGGACACCATGTGCCGGGGTCCAATAAATATTCGAGCCTCTGATATACGGTCATCTCTCCTCTCTTGTTAATCTCTTCAGTGGAGAGACCTGCTTTTCTCACTTTTTCCACGGCTTCGGCAACCGTTTTTTCCACCTCTTTAATTTGTCTCACATTTTCCTCTGCCCTTTTAATCTGCTGTTCAGTTAGGGGTTTACCAAAGTCATTCATCTTTTCAAAATACGGTTTCATGAAACGTCCTCCTGTCCGTTTATTTAATGAAATATTTCACAATATATTTAGCAGAAAAAGTTTTTAATAGCAAGGGGATTTTTTTTATTTACTTTTCCCTTTATTTATGATAAGTTATGTATCATGAAGATTTCGACTAAAACCAAATTGGCGTTAATCTTTCTTACTCTTGCCTGCTTCATGGGCGTGATGACAAGCCTGATTGTCAATTCCCTGATTACAAACCAGATCATTCATGAAGCCCAGGAGAGGGTCAAAGAAGACCTCAATGCTGCAAGATATGTTTATTCCTCGAAAATAAAAGAGATAGATGGTATAACCCGATGGACCTCCATCAGACATGTCCTGAAAAGGGGTTTGAAGGAGAGGAATATTACGCCTATTCAGGCAGAACTCTCTACATTGATGGCTGAAGAAGGACTCGATTTTCTGACACTGTTGGACCGGAGGGGAATGGTTGTCTATCGATTTCATAATCCCAAGTTGTCCGGAGACAGTCTGATTGACGATCCTTTTATTAAAGGGGCACTGGCGAAAAAAGCGATTTCAGGGACCCAAATCCTCTCTGGCGAACAACTATTAAAAGAGGGAGAGGCATTGGCAAAGAAGGCTGCCATTCCTTCCGTTCCGACTCCAAAAGAGAAGGAAAGAAAAATAGCAGAAGAGACCTCCGGGATGATATTAAAAGCCGCTTATCCCATTCTTGACACTAATGGGGAAGTGCTGGGTGCATTAACAGGAGGGGTACTCCTCAACCGTAATTATGAGATTGTTGATCGCATTAAGAGCATTGTTTTCCAGGATGCTAAATACAGGGGAAAAGAGATCGGTACAGCCACTATCTTTCTGGGTGACTTGAGAATATCAACGAATGTGATGGATAAGGAAGGAAACAGGGCTATTGGAACACGGGTGATGAAGGAGGTACAGGAACAGGTTCTCGAGAAGGGAAAACCATGGATCCAGAGGGCCTTTGTCGTGGATGAGTGGTATATCACTGCTTATGAACCCATTATGGATGTGCAGAATAAAATCGTGGGAATGCTTTATGTGGGAATGATGGAAAGCAAATATGCGATCATGAAAGAGCGACTCATCCTGCTCTTTTTCTTATTCTCCATGTCCGCCATGCTGGTCGCACTGATGGTCTCTTTCCTCCTCTCCTGGAAGATCCAGAAGAAATCACCTTAAGTAGGAAACCCAATTAATCTTCGCCCTCTTGATCCGGACCATCGTCCTTTTGTCCCCCTTTTAACCCTTTTCTAATGCCGGAGATCAGAAGCCAGAGGACGATAACAGCAATACCCATCGCCAAAAAATTTGGTGCTCCAATCTTTCTTAGAAAGTCGGAGAAGTATTCAATGGTATCCATGACTTTCACCCTATTTTCAGAATGATGATCCACTATAACAAAATCACAGAAAGAGGGGAAGAGGGTATTCTTAAATGTTCACCCGGGGATTGCACGGGTAAATTCTTTTAGTAACTCTCCCTAAATAATAACCCCACCCAGCCTCCCCTTATAACTCCCCCTTCCCCCTCTCGGTTTCGAGTCGCAACGACTTATCTTAAGAGGGGGAAGATGGATGGGGGCGTTAGATTGGGAGGTGAGGAGGGGTTAAAAAAAAGATTCCATCCACACAAAAGCTGGAAAGGCATTTTTAGAAAGAAGGGACCTTCTCTGTTTCAGGTGATGCCGAGCACATGGATGAGGACGAGGCTGATGAGGGCGAGGAAGATAGAGGCCACCAATCCTACTACAAACGGTTTCAATCCAATTTGACGCATGGTGCTGAATTTAGTATTGAGTCCAATTCCAGCCATGGCAACCAGAACAAGAAATTTCCCCAATTCATTAATGTGTTGAACAAACCACTGCCATTGAGGGCGAGGGATGGCACTCATCCCGTCTCCAATCGTCCGAAGAATGGCAAAGGCCAAGAATCCAAAAAGGAAAAGAGGAATTGCCTTCGAATATTTGGTCTTTTTTGAAAGGCCCTCCACTTTTTTTAACCTTTTTTTCATGTACCATATTCCAATCAGGAAGACAGCCGGAGCCATGAAGATATTCCGTGTGAGTTTGGCAACAGTTGAGACCTGACCTGCCACCTCACTGTACATATAACCTGCTGCCACAACTTGGGGGGTGGCATGGATCGCAGTTCCAGCCCACAGGCCAAAGACGAAGTCACTCCATCCGAATAGTCTTGCTACCATTGGCAACACAAACATGGCGTTGATACCAAAGAGGGAGATCGTTGCGATGGCGTAAGAGACATCATCCTGGTCAGCCTCGATAATCGGAGCCGTGATCGCTATGGCTGTGCTTCCGCATATGGTGGTTCCGATTCCAATGAGAATATTCATTTTTTCAGAGAGTCCGGCCCTCTTGCCGATGAAGAAGAAAAAGAGGGGTGCGATGAGAAGGCAGAGGACGACCACCCAGATAGCCTTTACCCCGATTTCAAGAACAGTGAAGAAACTGAGGCCGATTCCCAGGAAGATGATCCCGAGTTTTAATGCGGCCTCATATTTTGAGAGGCCCGGTTGAAAGAAGGCAGGCAGAGGAACAAGGTTCTTTATAAAGAGACCGATGAGAATGGCGATGGTGACGCTCTCCAGTGGATGGCGGGTTCCGATGACAATTTGATTGGAGAGAAATGAAGAAAGAAGAGCGACGCCCAGCATCAATAACCAGCCCGGAACAAGGGGAAAATAGGTTTTTAAGGAATTCATTTTTCAGCAATTCTGAGGTCGAACCTTAACGGGCTGTTACCAAAATCACCGTTAACCCTACGACAGGCTCAGGGCGAACGGTGATTTATTGAAATTATGCATCCTCTCCGATCATGTCCCGCAAATCGCGGGATCGAAGCATGAAATTTATTTGGGCAACAGCCTGTTTAAGATATTGTTTTTCAGATTCTCCATGGCGAGGGATTTTTCCGCTGATCATCTATCCAATCAGATTTCGATCCAGGGTGCGGTACTGGATGGCTTCGGAGAGGTGAGCAGGTTGGATGTTCTCCTGACCTTCAAGGTCGGCGATCGTACGAGCGACCTTTAATATTCGCGTGTAGGCCCGGGCGCTTAATCCGAATTTATCAATCGCTACTTCCAACAATTTTTGACTCGTTTCGTCAATCTGGCAGTATTTTTTGATATGCCGGTTCGTCATCTGGGCATTACAGTAAATCTTCATCCCTTTGAATCGTTCGAGTTGAACCCTTCGAGCTTGGTCAACCCTTCCCTTGATCTCGCGGGACGATTCTCCAGAATCACGACTTGCAAGGTCCCGGTATTTCACTGCCGGGACTTCGACATGAATATCGATGCGATCCATGAGAGGGCCGGAGATTTTTGACCGGTAGCGCTGAATTTGGGGAATGGTGCAGTTACATTCGTTGTTGGGGTCGCTGTAATAACCGCACGGGCAGGGGTTCATCGCGGAAACGAGCATAAACCGGGCAGGGTAGGTGAGGGAGGTGGCGGCTCGGGAGATCGTTACTCTTTCCTCTTCCAATGGTTGACGCATCACCTCCAGGACATTCTTTTTAAATTCGGGCAGTTCATCGAGAAAGAGAACGCCGTTATGGGAGAGGCTGACTTCGCCCGGTTTCGGAATCTGCCCTCCTCCGATCAGGCCTGCATCTGATACCGTATGATGGGGGTTCCGGAAAGGCCGTGTGACAATGAGGGCCCTGTCCGGGGGGAGCAACCCCAGTACACTGTGAATCTTCGTTGTCTCAATACTTTCCTCAAAATTCATATCCGGCAGGATCGTGGGAAGTCGTTTTGCCAGCATGGTCTTTCCCGAACCTGGAGGACCAACCATGATTACATTGTGTCCGCCAGCAGCCGCTACTTCCAGGCATCGCTTCACATGTTCCTGGCCTTTCACCTCATTGAAGTCGACAGGGTAATTCATCTCCGTCTTAAAAACTTCGTCAAGGTCCAGGATAACTGGATCGATATGAAGAGTGCCATTTAAAAATTCGACACAGTCTGAAAGGGTATCCAGTGGAAGAACTTCAACCCCTTTGACCACTGCAGCCTCTTTCGAATTATCCCTCGGAAGCAGGACTCCGCGGATACCAGCATTTCTTGCAGCTACGGCAATGGAAAGAGACCCCTTGATCGGTTTGACCTGACCGTCGAGGGAGAGTTCACCCATGATAAAATATCGGTCCAGCTTTGTCTTCTGGACCACTTCTGTAGCAGCCAGTATACCGATGGCCATGGGGAGGTCAAAGGCAGCGCCTTCTTTTTTGATATCGGCAGGAGCAAGGTTGACGGTGATTCGCCTTGAGGGAAAGTCATAACCACAATTTTTTGTGGCGGCTTTGACCCTGTCCTTGGATTCCTTAACCGCGCCTTCGGGAAGACCGACCGTTGCAAAGGCAGGAAGACCCTGTGCGATGTCAACCTCAACCTCCACCACATAGGCATCGATTCCAAAAACCGAACTGCTAAACACACGAGCTAACATAGCCGTCTCGACTCATACGAAGGAAATATTTATTTTGACAACAGCCTGACTACTCCTCACCTTTCCCCTCTCCCCTTCGAGGGGAGAAGGAGGGGGTGAGGGGACAATTCCAAAGAGTTTGTATTTAGTAACCTTGTATATCAGAAATGAAACAGCGAGACAAGGGGAAAATGGGGAAATCTTTCCGTAAGAGTAGTAGCAGAGGAAAAGTGTTTTAAAAGAGGTTTCGCCAACTCTAAAGGGAACCGCTAATAATTCCGAATTCGTCACTCCCGCGAAAGCGGGAGTCGAGTTATTTCGAACCTTTCTGGGTTCCTGCTTGCGTAGGAATGGCATTATTAGAGGAACTCTAAAGTTTTCTATTTGCCGGTTTGGACAGTTTTTTCCTGTTTTACTTTTTCGTGAAGCCAAACTTTTATCAACGCACCACGGTCAACACCTATTCTCTTTCGAATGTCATCAATATCTTTCACCAGGGATTCTGCAACATCAAGGGTAATACGAACTTTTTTCCCCTGGCGAATTACAGTAGTTTTTGACATGTCAATAAGGTCGTGGATATCTTCCCCAGAATCAAAACGGCGGTCCAATTCTGCGCTACTTATCGCTAATTTTTTCCTTTTCATAAAGATTTACCTCTCTCTCCCTTGCACGCCTTACCGATATGATGCGAATCGTATCATTGCGTAAGGTATATATGGCAGCCCATATCTTGTTACGAAACTTGGCGATGATAATCCTCCTGTTTTCTATAGGATGGGGTGCATGAATTTCAATTCGGTCCTCATCCACCCATAAATTCTTGGCAGTCTCGAAATCAATCCCGTGCTTATCCCGATTGGTTCTGCTTTTTTCCTCATCCCAACCAAACTTCATACATTTATTATACATATTTTGTACAAATAATCAAATCAACGTGTCTCTTTTTTCCTGACGAGGGTTATTTCAAAGGCAACAGCAATTAGAAGAAAAAAGAGGCAGATCAGGTAGGGGATTCGAAGGTTAAAGAGGTGGGCACCGAGGCCGCCGAGGATGGGTCCTGCGAGAGCTCCTATACTCAGAATGGATTCATGATAGCCCGTTCCCTTTCCTTTCTGTGCGGAGAGCCGGATGGCGTAAAGGAGACTGGAGTAGTAGGTGACACTGGTAGAGAGGCCGATCAAGATGAGGGCGAGGGCAAAGAACATCGGAGAGCTGGTAGAGTAGATTATCAAAAGCCCTAATGCAACCAGGGCCTGAGCGCCGAATAGGTAACGCCTGCGAAAGTACCAGAGTTCGCTTCCACGAAGAAGCCAGAAGCCTAAAAACAGAGAGAATCCAAGACAACCGATGAGCAAGCCAACCATCTGTGGCCCGCTGCCGAGTTCTCGAGCCAGTTTGGGAAACTGATATCGTGCGTTTCCAAGAATGAACCAGGACATGAAGTTGGCAATCCAGGCAGAATAAAGGAAGGTTTTATGCCAGGGCTGTATAGGAGTTTCCGCTATGGATTCCTTCCCCTTCATTTTACTAGGCCGGTCATAGATAGACCTATAGCTCAATAGGAGCAACACAAAAGAAAGGGTGGCAGCAAAGAAAAAAGGGAACCTTGGGTGGAAAGCGAAAAGAAACCCTGAGATAATTGGGCCGATAAGATGGGAAGCTGTCCATGCCATATTCATCGTTCCGATATCCCTGGCGAGGCTTCCCTCTGTTTGATGGTCTGCCACCCATGCCTGAAAGGAAGGCCAGAATAGAGAGAGGCAGAGTCCGTTGATGCCAGAGAGGAGAAGGATGACCCCAATGTGGTTGGCGATCGCCGCAACCAGGCATGACAAAGTAAAGAGTAAGGGACCCAACAGAATGAGTCGGCGGCGGCCGAACCGGTCAGACAAAGGGCCCATGCGGTGGGCCAGAACCATGTGGACCGCTGCTGTAATGCTTCCCACCAGACCAAGCTGAACAGGATTTGCCTTGAACTCGATCAGTAAAAGAGGAGCAGCGAGGTAGTATCCACTCAAGACCAGATCCATTCCAAAGGGAGCGACCCGGATCATTAAACGTTCATCGACTCGAAGCACAGAGGTTTTATTTCTCCATTCCGTAGAAAATGCTGATCTTTGTATGGTCAATAACCTCACGCACATTCCAGTGTCAATAGAGAACTTCATTGTCAGGTATGACCGTTTTCATTCTTGACACCATATACTATTTGCCAGTTATACTCGCTTGAAATGTGAGACATCTGGATGGTTTTAAATTTTAAATGAGGAGTTGAAACCCATATGACTACTGTTGCTTCGTCGGCGCTCCATGTTCCTCAATCACGCATCCGCGAGTTGGCAGATATTGCAATGAAAATGGAAGGTGTCCTGAAATTATATTTTGGGGAATCGAACCTTCCCACACCGGAATACATAAAACGTGCTGCCTCAAAAGCGATTGAGGAAGGGTATACCTTCTATACTGAAAACGCAGGTTTACCCGGCTTACGTCAGGAATTAGGCAAATATTACAAGAGAACCCAGGGAGTAGATCTTGATCCTCAATCGGAGATCGTTGTCACCTGCTCTGGTGTACAAGCCCTCAATGTGGCCATCCGTTGCGGACTCAATCCGAGAGATGAGGCGATTGTGCTGACACCGGCCTGGCCGAATGGTTACGCAATCATTAAGATGTACAATGCCATTCCCGTGGAAATTCCCCTGGTTCTCCGTAACGACCGATATGCAGTTGACTTTGACGCCCTCAAGGCTGCCGTCACACCCCGTACCCGGCTTTTGGTCTACACCTCGCCTTCGAATCCACTCGGGTGGGTTGCTACAGAAGATGAACAAACAGGACTCTTAGAATTTGCCCGGCGTCATGACCTGTGGTTGCTTGCGGATGAGGTCTATGATCGTCTCTATTATCGGGGTCCAGAGCCTGGAATCGCTGCGCCTTCGATTTTGCGTAAGGCTAACCGGGAGGATGCGGTGATTGTGGTCCAGTCTTTTTCAAAAGCCTATTGCATGACGGGTTGGCGGGTCGGTTGGCTTGTCGCACGACATGACGTTGGTGAAAAAGCAGGACAGCTCAACGAATTCATTGTCTCCCATGCAGCCAGCTTTGTCCAGCGAGCAGCTCAAATCGCCCTGGCTCAGGGAGAAGAAGAACTGAAGAAGATGCTTGTTCGTCTAAAAGATAACCGGGACTTCTGTCTCACCAGCCTTCGCCAGATTCCAGGGATGACTGTCCCCTCACCTGATGGAGCCTTCTACCTTTTTCCCAAAATCGAAGGGCTGAAAGACTCTTTTGCCTTCTGCAGAAAGCTTTTAGAGGAGACTCGCGTTGGATTAGCACCGGGAGTGGCTTTCGGAGCCGGTGGTGAGGGATCGGTCCGAATCTGCTATGCTGCAGAACGTAATATTCTTGAACCGGCCATGGAAAGAATAGCCCGCTTTCTCACTCACTCCTGGAAGAATTAGTCACCAGACCTTCACGTTTTGTATTTTTAAAAGTGGGGTGACTCTTTATCCTATTTATCCCATAAATGACAAAATATATTGACAAATGGGATAGAAATAGTATATTTATTATACAATTATGGAATTTGAATACGATGAGTTTAAAAGTAAAAGGAACAAAGAAAAACACGGGATTGATTTCGTGGAGGCTCAACTCCTTTGGGACGATCCTGATAGAATGGAAATCCCAGCAAAGGCTGAAGATGAGTCAAGATTTGTCGTCATCGGCAAAATGGGGGAAAAACATTGGTCAGCGATCGTCACTTATAGGGAGAAGAAGGTGAGGATCATTTCCGTGCGGCGGTCGCGCAAAGAGGAGATAGAATTTTATGAAAGCTAAAGAACTGGATAAAAAGTTTGATAAGGGAGGGGATATTTCGAAGTATTTAGATTTATCTCGGGCATCCAGGCCCGGAAGGGACCAAAGAAGGGTGAATGTGGATTTGCCCAAATGGATGATTGAATCCTTAGATAAAGAGTCACGCCGACTCGGAGTCACACGGCAGTCGATTATTAAGGTTTGGATAGCCGAAAGGCTCCAAAAAGTACAGGCATAAATCATTATCCGGATGTGTGAGAATCCATGTGAATTACCTTCCGAAGAGGTGTTTGGTGGCGAAGTCCGGATCGCTTGTCAGGTTCACTCCCAATTTCCGGAGGCCGGCCTCATCCCCCGGTGTGGGGATATGGGTCATATGAACTTCGCAGCCGGATAACTCTTTCAGTTTTTCAACAGCCATCTGAGCAGCAGGGTTCATCGTAGCGCTGATGCTCAGGGCGATCAATGTTTCCTCGAGATCGAGGCTCACCATCTTCCCACGGAGCACATCCTTTTTGAAGTGGCTGATGGATTCCATAATATTGGGAGGAAGCAGGTGCATGGTATCAGGGATGTTGGCTAACTGTTTCACCGCATTCAAAACTAATGCTGAGGCAGAATGCATCAGCGGAGAATTCTTCCCTGTAACGATGGTTCCGCTGGGCAATTCGATTGCTGCACCGCAAAAGATGCCTTCATTTCCCTTACCACTCTTTTCAGCCTCCAGGGCGGCTTCTCTTGCATGTTTGACAACAATCCTGTCTTCTGTTTTTGCATCCAGGTCTTCGAGCAGGAGTTCCACTCTCTGGACGGTCTCTTTATCGGTAAATCCAATGGCGTATTCGCAGGCGTAGCGGAAATACCGCCGGATAATCTCCTGGATGGCAGCTACCCTGACCGCTTCATCGTTGACGATTCCAAATCCAGCCCGATTGACGCCCATATCCGTAGGTGATTTATAAAAGGAATGCTCTCCGGTGATCTTTTCGATAATCCGCCTGAGCACTGGGAAAGCCTCGACATCTCGGTTATAGTTCACCGACTTTTCATTATAGGCTTCGAGATGAAAGGAATCGATCATGTTGAAGTCCTTGATATCGGCGGTGGCCGCCTCGTATGCGATATTGACAGGATGTTTTAGAGGAAGATTCCAGATAGGAAACGTTTCAAATTTGGCATACCCCGCATGGTTTCCTCGACGGTGTTCATGGTAGATCTGGGACAGACAGGTGGCCAGTTTTCCACTATTGGGGCCAGGTCCTGTGACCACCACGATGGGTTTGGTGGTCTGAATATACTCATTGGCGCCATACCCCTCATCGCTCACAATCGTATCCACATCGGTCGGGTATCCTTTGGTAAATGGATGGGTATAGACCTGAATGTTTCTGCGTTCCAATTTCTTTTTAAATATGGTTGCAGTTGGTTGATTCTCATAACGGGTAATGACCACTCCCACCACTCCGATTCCCCAATCCCTGAGATCGTCAATCAGCTTCAAGGCATCCGAATCATAGGTAATACCAAAATCAGCCCTCACCTTTTTCCGTTCGATATCTCCGGCATAGATACAGAGCACCACCTCGGATTTATCCCGAAGCTTCTGAAGCAGACGCATCTTCACATTGGGGTCGAAACCTGGCAATACCCGGGAGGCATGGTAGTCGAATAACAACTTCCCACCAAATTCGAGATATAATTTATTGTCAAAACGGGTGACCCGTTCCATGATCGCGGCCGTTTGCTCCCCGAGATATTTCTCATTGTCAAAACCGATTTGAAGTGGCATGGAATTTTCCTCTCAAACGAAGTGACAGGTGAATTAACCCTTGATTTTTAAATAGATATTTCATCTAACCCGATACCATCTAACCCTAAATTTCTTCAATTGTCAATATAGTTTAGCTCATGTTGAACGATGAAAATACAGTATTGCTTTATGAATTGACTGTGGAGAATATCGCAGAATCAGGCTGGTCTTCGAAAGAGGCCTTTTGGGTAAGGAACCCCGGCTCGAGGTTACTCCTCGACCCAGATGAAATCTGCGACCCTTGAGCGATCTTTCATGGACAGAGAATCTACTGTTGTGGCCATGGCGATGACTGCGATTTTGAGCGCTGGATGTTTTTTTCTTAGTTGATATGGAATACCCAGATGATAGTCGGAGTGAAAATGCCCACAGCAGAAGAGAATCTGGCGGTCTAAAAATGGTTCAAGCGAAGCGGCCATCACCGCATCTTTTAAAACCTGTGCCTTGTAAAGTCCTTCGGTGTTAATACTTTTCATGGGGGTGCCATGGGGCATCACATCCATTGATGAAACAAACCGTTCATAATATTCTTTTGATTTGAGATATACGGTTTTAGGAAGATAGATTTTATCTTGTCCCACGACGGCCGAGGAAATCTTATTTGCTGTAGAAACGGCTGCAGCTGCCCTTCGAGGGATGTTTGCCGCAACCACTGGGATCTTTTTCTTCTTTGCCCATTCAATGAGGGGACGATAATCTCTTTTATAGTCGGGCCAGGGCCGGGATTGTTTAAGAAATTTTACCTCTGATATTTCTCCTTTAAGATAAGCATCGAGCGATTCTTGGACATCGCGCTCAAACATTTCAAGGGCAAGTATGATTTTTGGATCCCATTTTGATAGACCTTTAAGGATCAGGAGCTCTGCATTGTGAGACATTCTATCTCCATGTTCTTCTCCGATGAAGATGACATCATAATCCATGAGCATCTCAAAGGCATCCTCCAAATCATAAAGGAACCCTTTTTTCATTAGGTATGGCATGTGGGTCTCCTATCGTATTTTCATTCTTCCTAAGAAGAAACGGCCTGTTTTACGGATGATCCAAAAACAAAGCAGGGCAAGGAGAAGCAAACATAGGATCGGGACGATAATGGCTAAAAGGGAAGTGACCATTGATCCGACCACCTCAACGGTGGAAATCAGAGGGTTTCCCAATCCCCCGGTGAGAGCTGAGGACTTGGTTCGAAGTGCGACAGTGACCCCCTGAAACAGTGCTGCTGCCCCTCCGCCTGCGATAATGGCTAATGTCCATTTCAGAAAGGGGGACAGCTCCATCACCATTGAAGCGGTAATCATCGTCCCCGCAATGATGGCAGCAGGGGAGGTCACCAGGTCCAATACATGATCTAACCAGGGGATATAATAGGCGAGGATTTCAACGATGGTTGCTGTTCCGAAGGCTAGGGTCGCAGGGTAGCTCCCGACCCATTCAAAACCCGGAGCCAGTTGGAGGTATCCGGTGAGAGCGGCGATATTGATGGCGAGTAATGGAACAAATACCCTGAAGCCGCAAGCGGCACTTAAACCAATGCCCACCGCTATACCAAGTAAGGTTTCGCCGCTCAGTTTTGTTAATTCCTTTATTCGCCTTCGTAGACTCCAGAAATTGAGAAAAAAAGTTATTTCTTTTTAGGAGCAGGTTTTTTGGCCTCTTCTTTAACCTCAATGCTTGTCGCTTTCATGAGGTATTTAACTGTCACTTTTGCTCCAGCCTTGAGTTCGCCAGTTGTTTTTGTATCTTTATCATGAGCGAATTCCCATTTTTCATCTCCCTTTTGGACGATGATATGGTCACTATCCACCTCGACGACAGATCCTGTCCACTGATAATCGCTCTTTGGTGCACGGGCATAGGCAAAAGCCACTACTAAAACAAGAATTCCGATCACGATGATAAGACGTTTCATAACAACCTCCTTCTTGCGGAATTTTTGATAAAGACTATTATGATTTCCCATGGTTGTCAAGAACCATTTAAAAAAACGGTAGAATTCTCTTGCCAGCTTTTTACGAATTTGTTATTAAAGGTCTCCAATGTCATCCCTCTTAAACTTTAGACAGCAGTTGAGCGAATCCGAACTTCGATTTTTTGAAACTCTCACCACTCCCACCCGGATTCAGACGTTTCTCGATGAGATTCCCTACAGCACGGAGCATCTGTACCGTTGTCCGTTGCGTGTCCTCAGAGAAAGGGTTGCGCACTGCTTTGATGGTGCTCTGTTTGCAGCAGCAACTCTGGAGCACCTGGGTCATGTTCCCATGATTTTAGAAATGGTTCCAAACGGCAGAGATGACGATCACCTTCTGACCTTATACAAACGTAATGGCCACTGGGGGGCAGTGGCCAAATCAAATTATGTCGGATTGCGGTTTCGGGAGCCTGTTTACCGAAACTTGCGAGAGCTGGTGATGTCCTACTTTGAGCAGTTTTATAATGTGGATCGGGAGAAAACCTTGCGAAGTTATAGTCTTCCCCTAAATCTAAAAGTTTTTGATAAATGGAATTGGATGACAGGCGATGAATCTCTTGAACAGATTGCGCAGAGATTGGATAGAATCCGGAAGATTCCTCTTCTTACACAGTCGATGGTGTCCAAACTTTCGGTAGTGGATGAACGCACCTATCAGACAGGTTTGATCGGGGCAGATTTAGCAGGCTTATATAAACCATCAATGAAGAAGAAATGAGCCTCTTCCTTCAATCGCAACCGGGTGGTTTAGGCCAGTGATCAGTAACGGCAGCCTCGATACTCGGAGGCTGACAGGAGAACCAGGGAAGTTTGGTCAGGTTCATTGCCCGGAGACCGATAGCGCACTTATCCTCAATCACGGTTAACATCAGCCTCCCTTTTTCCAGTTTCCATTTGTATTCCCCGAACATTTCGTGACAGACAGGGTCATTGGCAAGGGTCAATCGGTCGCCTGTTACCATATAGGAGCCTAAATCTTTCCAGCCTGTAGCGACGTGAAATATCCGGAAAACACCCTTATTAAAATTTAACTTCCATAAACCGCCCTCCGGTGCATAATCCGGGCAGCGCCTGCAAGGTACAGGTTGGGTTTCTTTGGTTTCGAATTTCGTATAGGTGCCGTCAATGGGGGTGGCCTTTGGCGGAGGGAGATCCATCCTGAAAGGGAAGGGCATTCTCTGGAGTAATTCAGACCAGATGACAGATGGAGAAGGATCATCTCCCAAAGAACCGTCTGAACCGATTAAAAGGATAAGGACTGTCATCGAGAGGATGATGCTTGATGGCTTTAATTTTATTTTGGAGAAGGTCTTCATCCCTTTCTTCTGCCTTGAATGAAGGCATAACCCAACAGGACAATGGAAAAGGTAGAGCAGAACAAGGCAAAGACATCGCCATAGAGGGTATAGAAAGTTTTTACTTTTGAGAGGCCAATTGTTCCATTGATCGCCTCTTCAGTAAAAATTCCTTTCTGTTTAAAGATCCTCCCCACTGGATCGATAAAAGCGCTGATGCCTGTATTTGCCGCTCTGGCGATGAAGACACGGTTTTCGATTGCCCTGAAAGTAGCCATGGTCAGATGCTGGCGGGGTGCAGAGGTTCTTCCAAACCAGGCATCATTGGTAATGGTGACGAGGAAGTTTGCTCCTTCTTTTACAAATCCCCTGCAGAGGTCCGGAAAGATGATCTCAAAGCAGATGAGGACTCCAAATTTCCCCTGGGGAAGGGTAAAGTTGAAGGTCTCTTTCCCGGATTTAAAATTTCCGATCCCTTCTCCCAGAGATCCTAATGAAAGGTATTCTCCAAGCGGGACATATTCTCCATAAGGGACAAGATGGATTTTGTCATATTTTCCTTTTAATTCACCGGATGGAGAAACCAGAATGGCACTATTATAATGGTTCACCTTTCCTCTCTCTATTTTATAGGAAGGAGTTCCGAAAAGGAGGAAGGCGTTGGTACTTTTGGGAATGTCCAATACCAAGGGTTGAAACTCCTTTGCATCCTGAAAGAAGAAGGGGGTGGCTGTTTCGGGCCAGATGACAAGGTTAGGTTTCCCCTCTGCTACTTTCAGAGAAAGCCTTTCATAAATCTTCAGGGTTTCCTTCTGGAACGATTCATCCCACTTGATGGATTGGTCAATGTTACCTTGCACCAGACCGATCTTAAGTGGAGGATCCAGGAGCGCCTGTCGATCCACAGCCCCCATTCTTAGATATCCATAGATTAAAAATACGAGAAGGAGTAAGACAGTGAGTCCAACCTCCCGGAGAGGAAAGGTTTTTTCCGACCACTGGAGAATTACCCTATAAAGGGAAGCATTCACCAGGAGGATGACAAAAGAGAGGCCATAGATTCCCGCGATATCTGCCATCTGGATAAAAGGGAGATTGCTATATTGAGAATAACCTAAACTGGCCCAAGGAAAACCGGTGAGAAAGAAGGAGCGGAGGTATTCGAGCGAGACCCAGAGAAGGGGAGCTAAGAGAATGGTCTCCCATCCGAGTCGCATCTGGATGAAACGATATAAGAATGTAAACGTGGCGAAGAATAAACTGAGATAACCCACCAGTAATAAGAGGATGAGAACGCTCGGTATCAAAGGGACATTCCCGTAATTATGGATTGCCACAATGATCCAATAGAGAATCCCCAGAAACGAGATGAAGCCAGCGAGAAATCCATACTTAAAGCTGCTCCATAATCCCTTTCCTTCAATGACATAAAAGAGAGGAACAAGGGCAAACCAGACCAAGAATTCAAGGTCGAAATTAGGAAAGGAGAGGATAAGGAGAATACCCGAAAGGAAACTCAGCAAGAGGTCTCTTTTTTTCATGCCTTCCATCTTAAGAAATAATCGGATTTTTTTCAAGAAATAATATAACCCAGTAAAAACATAGTGATTCTGGCGAATTTTTTTATTGTGTTTCTATAGATGATTTAAAAGTAAGATTTCACTTGACATAATAATCATAAAATTATAGTATTCAATTAATCATTAAATTAAGAAAGGGCTAAAATATGGAAAAATCGAGCCGACTTTTCAAAGATGCTATTTACGAACAGTTTGCCCGAATTGGAAAAGCAGTTTCAAGCCCTAAGAGGCTTGAGCTTCTCGATTTGCTTTGTCAGGGGGAACGGACAGTCGAAATATTAGCTAAGGAGGCTGGAATATCTCTGGCAAACGCCTCTCAACATTTACAAGTTCTACGTGGTGCTCGGCTCGTTGAATCAGCTAAAAGCGGTCAGTTTGTAACCTACCGACTCACAGATCAAGCAGTCTGTGATTTTGTTCTTGCAATGCGTGTCCTTGCAGAGAGAGAGTTGGCAGAAGTGGAACAAATTAAACGTCGGTTTCTCGAAGGGAAAGAGGGATTGGAACCAGTAGATCGGGGATCACTAGTAGAGAGGGTAAAAGAAGGGAGGGTGGTTGTGCTGGATGTTCGGCCGGTGGAAGAGTTTTTAGCCGGGCATATCCCTGGAGCCGTCTCCATTCCTTTGGAGGAATTAGAGCAGAAACTTTCTGAACTGCCGAAGGATCAGGAAATCGTGGCCTATTGTAGAGGACCTTACTGCGTTCTTGCAATACAGGCAGTTGAAATCCTGCGTGAAAAGGGGTTCCAGGCATTCCGGATGGAGGATGGAGTGCAGGATTGGCGTGCCCGGGGGTTCTCAGTGGTTAGCGGAAAATAATAATCATTGTGCTTCAGCGATTAGACCACAAGAGGGAACATCTACATGAAAATCCTAAAAAGATTGATTTTAGCCCTTGTATCCATCGGCATTGCTTTCGGGTATCTCGGTTTCACTCGCCCGAATATAAACCTAAAAGAGGCTACATGGGAAGGAGTGCTCATCGATGCCCAAAAAGGGGGGTACAAAGTCGTCACCACGGAGCAATTGCGGGAACTTTATATTGACAACAAGCTGGAAAAACCTCTCCTGATCGATACGCGGCAGGATTGGGAGTACCGGGCAGGACATATCAAGGGCGCTATCAATTTTCCGATGGAGCCGACCTGGTGGGCGAGATGGTGGAAAGCAGACGAATTAAAAACCCTTCTGGGGCCCGATAAAGATAGGCCTATTGTTTTTTACTGAGCGGGTTTAGCCTGAGTTCGTAGCGACTCGGCGGCCAGGGTGGCTGTTAAACTCGGTTATAAAAATGTTTATCGTGACCCTAAAGGTTATCCGGATTGGCAACAACTCGGTCTTCCCGTAGAAACATCTCCTCTGAAATTTGCTGAAATCAATCCCATTCCAGAGACGCCGGTCCCCCCTTACGGATGGGGCATCGTCTGGGCCCTTCTGGGGGTCTTTGCCGGGGGAATGGCACTGAACCTGACTCCATGTGTTTACCCTTTAATTCCTATCACACTGTCCTATTTCGGAGGACAGGCCGGAGCCCGGAGTCAGGGGAGACTCATTCTTCAGGGGCTCTTTTATCTGTTAGGTCTGGCCGCCACGAATTCCACACTTGGTGTGATGGCGGCCTTAACAGGTGGACTCATGGGAGCTGTGCTCCAGCATCCGATCGCCCTCTTGTTTATTTCAGCCATTCTAATATTTTTTGCAAGCAGCCTCTTCGGGTTCTGGGAATTGCACCTTCCGAGCAATCTGATGCAATTCGCCTCGAAATCGTATACGGGTTACTTCGGAGCCCTTTTTATGGGGCTTACTCTCGGATTGGTGGCCGCGCCCTGCATCGGACCTTTTGTTCTCGGATTACTCACCTGGGTGAGTGCCATGGGAAGCCCCTGGTTAGGTTTTTTAGTCTTCTTCATCCTGAGCATGGGGCTGGGGCTTCCGCTCTTTTTCCTGGCGATTTTTTCGGGACAATTGAAAAGGCTTCCCCGTTCAGGAGAGTGGATGCTATGGGTCCGTAGACTTTTAGGTTGGGTCATGGTGGGCATGTCCGTCTATTTCTTGAAAGCCCTCTTGCCGGAGTTCTTAAATATCATCCTCCTTTCCTCAATTGTTCTTGCGGCAGGGTTGCATCTGGGCTGGCTCAGCAAGGAAAAAGCTCACTTCAAGGCTTTCGGATGGATGAAGACTGTTGTTTTCATGGTCTGTCTCTTCGCCTCAACCTTTCTTTTTACCTCGTGGATGATGCGAGGTCCGGGGGTGGCCTGGAAACCCTACTCAGATCAGATATTAGCCGAAGCTCAGAGGTTGGGAAAGCCCGTGATTATCGATTTTTATGCGGAATGGTGCGCCCCTTGCCGCGAGATGGACAACATCACCTTCCGACAGCCCGAAGTGGTGAAGGAGTCGGAAAATAATCTGATGATGGTGAAAGTCGATCTTACCCGGGGAGACAATGAAGTTTATAAACGCCTGGTGGATCAGTTTGAGATCAAGGGTGTGCCCACAATTGTGTTTTTGGACAGTGAGGGCAGGGAGAGGCGAGACCTGCGGCTGGCCGATTTCCTGCCTGCCGACCAATTTATATTTCGTATGACGGAGATCAAAAGGTAAGGCCTTATCTGGCTTTACCGAGTCAGGAGCATAAGAACATGCAACCCCATCAGATTTACCTCGACTTCAATGCCAGCACTCCCATTGCCCCTGAAGTGGCAGAAGCGATGAAACCTTTTCTCTCCCGACATTATGGCAACCCTTCAAGCCATCACTGGGCGGGAGCGCCTGCCAAGGGAGCCACCGAGCAGGCACGGCAACAAGTTGCGGAGCTCCTTGAATGCTCTTCGGGTGAGATTGTCTTCACCAGTGGAGGAAGTGAATCCAATAACCACGCCATTAAAGGGGCCTTCTTTGTCTTGAAGGAGAAGGGGAACCATATTATCACCACCCAGATTGAACATCCGGCTGTGATCAACCCATGCCGCTTTCTTGAAAGGCTTGGAGCTGACATTACTTATGTCGGCGTGGACCAATATGGAAAAGTCGATCCTGAGGACATCTTGAGGGCTATCACTCCTAAAACGATTCTGATCACTGTGATGCATGCCAATAATGAAGTGGGGACAATACAACCGATCGAAGACATTTCAAAGATTGCAAAGAATTGCGGGATTCTTTTCCATACCGATGCGGCCCAATCGGTCGGAAAAATTGGGACAAAAGTTGATCAACTTGGAGTGGATTTATTATCCGTCGCCGGGCATAAACTCTATGCCCCCAAAGGTGTGGGCGCTTTATATATCCGTGATGGAACTTTTATCGAACCGTTCATCCATGGGGCAGGGCATGAATCAGGGAGAAGGGCAGGGACGGAAAATATTCTTCTGATTGTCGGATTCGGGAAAGCTTGCCAGATCGCAAAGAGATATCTCAACGATGATAAAATACGAAACCTGAGAGACCACTTCTGGAAACTACTTCAGGATAACTTCGGCGAAGAAGTTGTCCTTAACGGACATCCTGCCCATCGGCTCCCCAATACGCTCAATGTGAGCTTTATTAGAAAAGCCGGATCGGAAATTCTGGTCCGACTGAATGGGGTGGCCGCCTCCACGGGTGCGGCCTGCCATTCCGGCTCCGTGGAACTCTCTCCGGTTCTAAAAGCCATGGGAATCCCGCTGGAGATCGGAATGGGCGCCATCCGATTCAGCCTCGGCCGAACAACAACCTTTGCAGAATTAAAAGCCGTCGTGGGAAACCTAAGGAAAATCTTAAAATAATCTCCCAAGGGAATGATAATTCTTGTGAGAGCGAGCGCTATCCGGAATTTATCAATCTACTTTTGAGGTGAAAGATCCTTGATAACATCTCAACTTCAAAGCCTTCGTGAACTGGGAACCGACGGTCTTAGTCTTTTTACTACCCAGATTGTTCGGCTCTTTGCCTACGGCTTTCTTTCCGTGGTCCTGGTGCTTTATCTCGCACAGGCCGGCCTCACGGAAACGCGGATCGGCCTTCTCCTCACCCTCACCCTGATAGGAGATACCCTCATTTCACTCTGGATCACCACCTCAGCCGATAGGATTGGCCGACGGCGAATGCTCATCCTGGGAGCCGTTCTCATGGTTTTTGCAGGGGTTCTCTTTGCGTTGACCAGGGACTTCCTTCTCCTTCTCATCGCTGCTACCATTGGCGTGATCAGTCCGAGTGGCTATGAGGTGGGACCATTTCTCTCGATTGAACAAGCCGCCCTTTCGCAGATCGTCCCAGATAAGAGACGAACACAGATCTTTGCCTGGTACAACCTGGTCGGTTCCTTCACCACAGCCCTCGGTTCCTTGGCAGGAGGTGTTCTCGTGCAGGGGCTTCAGGGAATAGGAATGGAACCTCTCGGAAGCTATCGGGCGATCGTCATCGGTTATGCGGCCATGGGCCTGCTATTAGCAATCCTTTTCTTACGGCTTTCTCAAGCGGTAGAGGTTACACCGGTTATTGACCGTTCCGGTGTTCCTGAAGCATCAAACCCCTTTTTCGGTCTTCACCGATCGTGAGGTGTTGTCTTGAGACTCTCTGCTCTTTTCTCTCTCGATGCTTTTGCAGGAGGGTTTGTCTTGCAGAGCATGATGGCCTACTGGTTCAATATTCGTTTCAATGTGGAACCGGCGCTTCTCGGGGCCATCTTTTTTGGAGCAAATATTCTCGCCGGAATTTCGGCTCTAGCCGCCGCCAAGGTTGCTGCAAGGATTGGACTGATTCGAACCATGGTCTTCACTCATATTCCATCAAACCTCCTCTTGATGCTTGTTCCACTGATGCCCAATCTGCCACTTGCCATCATGATCCTTCTCATGCGCTTCAGCATCTCTCAGATGGACGTTCCGACCCGACAATCCTATACAATGGCAGTCGTTGATCCAGACGAACGGTCTGCTGCCGCGGGAATAACGGGTATTGCCCGTACCACTGGCTCGTCGTTGTCTCCAGTGATAGCAGGTCCTCTCCTTGCTTCTCCGGTCTTGCTCAGCTTCCCGTTTTTTATTTCCGGAGCGTTGAAGATCCTTTATGACTTACTTCTCTACAGGAGTTTTCAGAGGATCAAACCACCCGAAGAAAAAGAGGGATAGGAGACCGTTTCGAAGAAAGCTGGAGTTTATCTATAAAAATCAGATTCAGTCACTCCTGCAAGGCTGGTGTCCAGGTAAAAAAGGAATAGGAGTAGGTATGAGCCGACCATTGTCGCAGAGATTAGCTGAGGTGGTTAAGTTATTCCTCAAACTCGGCATCATGACATTTGGAGGGCCAGTGACCCATATCGCCATGATGCATAAAGGCAATTCAACATGACTCATAGCAGGGGGAGGATTCATAGGGTTGCTGAGCGCCTTGTTACGGTGAAGTCTTGTGATGTTACCGGCCCCTCGGTTGACAGCTATTATCTGATCCTGATTGGTTTTACAATTGTTACTGGATTCTGCCTATATAAACTTACCAAATCCATACGGTTCTTCAGTTGAAATCATCCAGTCACTGGATTAATATAGGTTAGCTTTTAAAGCTGGGGTAAAGGTGAGGGAGAGATTGTCAAGTTTATTGCATCGTCCATCAGGACAAGTGGGGTTTCTTCTTGTCTTCTGTTTTGTCCTCTTTTTTATCAACCTTGGGCAGTGGGACCTCTGGAATCCGGATGAACCCCGTTATGCACAGGTAGCCCGAGAGATGGTCAATGGAGGAGATTGGATTATGATGCATTTTAATGGGCAGATGTATGCCGATAAACCCCCTCTCTTTTTTTGGCTGATCGCTTTTTCATCTTTTTTGTGGCAGGGATTCAGCTCTTTCTCGGTGAGATTCCCCTCCGCATTTTTCGGGACTCTTTCGGTCCTTCTCACCTTCCTTATTGGGAAAAGACTTTATTCTCCCCGCACGGGGTTTCTTGCCGGACTGACCCTTGTGACAAGCCTTGAATTTGCTTATCTTTCCACACGTGCCAATATCGATGCGACGCTCACGTTTTTCACCACTCTTTCTCTACTCTGTTTTTTAGAATGGTATCGAGGTATTCCCCCTCACCCCCGTATCGAGTACGGGGCAGGCTCTTGCCCTCTCCCCAAAGGAGAGAGGGAGGATGTGGGGGGTTGCCCTCTCCCCAAAGGGGAGAAGGAGAATGGAGCGGATTCTTCTCTCCTCCAAAGGGAGAGGGAAAGTATAGTGGGTTCCCCTTTTCTTCAAGAGAAGCAGGAGGGTAAGAAATCTCTCATCATTTATGGATTCTATATTGGCATGGCGCTGGCAACTCTTGCAAAAGGGCCTGTGGGATTTATCCTTCCTCTTTTAGTTGTCCTGGTCTATCTTGCCGTTCAGAAAGATTGGAATGGCATCAAAAGGATGAAATTGATTCAGGGAATGATTCTGTTCATCCTAATTGTCCTTGCCTGGTATCTTCCTGCTCTCCTAAAAGGGGGAAGGGAATATTTTAATGAGACGATCCTGCTGCATACGGTTGACCGCTTCGCAAAAGGGTCAAGCCATATCCGGCCTTTTTACTACTATTTTTACAACTTTCCAGGTGATTTCTTACCCTGGATCTTTTTTCTTCCTGCGGCCATTGCCTATGGGTTCTCCGGGAAAAAGACAGGAATTAAGAGGGAGTTTCTTTTCCTGTTTGTATGGTTTGCGGTGATATTTATCTTCTTTTCCTTTTCAAAAGGAAAAAGAGGACTTTATCTTTTACCCTTTTTTCCTGCGGTCTCCCTAATGGTGGGACAATGGTGGGATGATCATATATCAGGCTCTATCAAAAGCCTTCATCACCGGTGGTTTTCAATTCCCCTGTGGATATTTTCGGGATTGCTTTTTGGCCTGGGGGTAGGTATTCCCTGGGTGGTTTCAACGAAATTTCCATCCTACCTGTCTTACAGTCTTCCCATTGCTCTTCTTTTTGCCGGTGGGGCCATTGCCCTGTTTATTCTTTACCGGCTCAGGTATCGGGCGGCCATCTTCTTTCTTATTGTTGGAATCATAGGGGGTGGGGTCTTTTATGCCCAGAGGGTCATCTTTCCAATCATCAACCCTTATAAATCCGCGCGCTTCATCTCACAGGAGGTCACCTCACGGATTCAGCCCGGAGAAAGGCTGGCCATCTATGGCGATTTTGTAACCGCACCTTATAATTATTACACAGGAATTATACCCATCCTGGAGATAGAAAAGAGGGATGAGTTCATTCGCTTTCTTCAATCAGGGGAGAGGGTATTTTGTTTCCTCAAATTCAGGGATTTTGCCCAATTTCAGGCAATGGAAGGCAGGCCGAGAGTGGAGTTGATCGCCCGGCGGAACGTCGGTGGTGATGATATGGTTTTGATTTCGAATAGGGAAGATTAAAGAGAATAACCAAGCACTGAGCATATTATAGTGGATGACTTTTAAAAGTAGTCATTGCGAGGAGCGAAGCGACGTGGCAATCCCATGAGATTGCTTCACTTCGTTCGCAATGACACATGATGGATGTCAATTTATTTAAGTCGTTCACTATAGATAAAGTAAGGGATTAAGGATAAAGAGGATATCGTTTGGCGGTGGCGATGCTGGTATCGAAATTAGACGCACGAGGCTCGAAGTTCGATAATCATCCGAGCCTCCGATTTCGACAAACGAGCATCGATACGAGTTTCGACAACGATAAACGTTGGTTGTTAACATTGCCGTCAAATGAAAACCGGCTTTTTTGGACAACGATGAATCCTACCCAATCCATTGATATATCGGTGGTGGTGCCGGTCTATAACGAAGAAGAAAACCTTCCTGTCTTGGTTCCCAAGTTGGTATTGGTTTTAAATCGGCTCGATTTATCTTATGAAATGATCTTTGTGGATGATGGGAGCTCTGATGGGAGCCGGAAAATCCTCAAGGAGATGACCTCCCGATATCCTTCGCTTCGTATCATTGGGTTAAAGAAGAATCGGGGCTTGAGCACAGCACTTCTTGCAGGGATGAGGGAGGTTCGTGGAGACATAATCGTTACCCTGGATTCTGATCTTCAGAACGACCCCGAGGATATTCCCAAATTGTTAAATTATCTTGATCGATATGATATGGCTACAGGGTGGCGTCAGAAAAGGGACGACCCATGGTTGAGGAGGATATCCTCGAGGATTGCAAACGCTATTCATAACCGGTTAAGTGGAGAGAAGATTTACGATAGCGCCTGCACATTGAGGGCCTTTAAAAGAGAATGCATCCAAGGAATCCCGATTTTTAATGGAATGCACCGGTTTCTTTCAACCCTGGTCAAGATGAATGGGTACCGAATCATCGAGGTGCCGGTGTTGCACCACCCCAGGAAATTCGGGAAGGCGAAATATAATATTCGAAATAGGGCGCTTCGGGCTTTTATTGACCTCTTAGGCGTAAGATGGATGAAGGAGCGCCGCATCCAGTATGAAATTGAAGAAAGGATTTAACTATGGATAGTCTTCCATTGCTTGGTTTCGCTTCTGATTTTATTAGAGATCTCTCAATCAGATATCCTAAGTTCCAGTTGGATTTCTGGTTAATTATCGGATTCATCGGGCAGGCGATGTTTACGATGCGGTTCATTGTTCAATGGATTGCCTCTGAGAAAAAGAAAGAGAGCGTCATTCCGGTTACCTTCTGGTATTTTAGCTTAACCGGGGGGCTGATTGTACTCTTCTATGCGATTCACCGGATGGATCCGGTTTTCATTCTGGCCTATCTGCCCGGGAATTTTATCTACCTCAGAAACCTCTGGTTCATCTACAAAAAGAAAAAGGTTTTTCCCTCAACTTCCTAATGAGGAACCTTTAATTATGAACAGATAAGGAGTGGTTCATGAGTAAGAAGATACGAAGAATTCCATTATTCATTGGAGCGGTTCTATTGATTGTCTTTGCGAAACCCTATCCGACTGGGATCCTGGTCGGATTATTTTTGATTTTTCTGGGAGAGTTGGTCCGTATCTGGGCGGCCGGGCATCTCCAGAAGAACGAAACGCTCACGATGAGCGGACCCTATGCCTATGTGAAAAATCCACTCTATATTGGTTCTATCCTGCTCACTGCGGGGTTCTGTATCCTTGCGGACAACATCTACCTTCTGGCGGCGGCTCTCTTTATGTTTTGCTTCCACTACATTCCATATAAAAAGAGAGTGGAAGGAGACCGGTTAAAGAAGATTTTTGGAAAACCCTATGAAGACTACGACGAGGCTGTTCCGGAGTACCTTCCCCGATGGACTCCCTATCCTCATGAAAAAGTGTCCTGGCAATTCAAGTGCTTCATTGAAAACAGCGAGGAAGGAATTCTCCTGATGGTCGTTGCAGGGATCGTATTGATCCTGAGCAGACCCTTCTGGAGTGCTATCTTCTGAAATTCACGAATGACAACGAATGACACGAATGACAACGAATAGCACAAATATCATATACCGTGACCTCTCGTACCAAATCATGGCTGCTGTATTTGAAGTCACAAAGTGTTAGGCCCTGGATTTCTTGAATCAATTTATGAAAAAGCCTTAATTAAAGAACTTGAAAGTAGGGGAATAAAGGTTGAAACTCAGAAGGTCATTGATTTGATGTACAAGGATAGGAAAATCGGAATCCATCGGCTCGATGTTGTTGTCGATAGTAAGGTGGTTATTGAATTAAAAACAGTAGAAAGATTTTCTGTTCATCACAAGGCCCAATTGACGTCGTATTTAAAAGCAAGCGGCTATAAATTGGGGATCTTAGTAAATTTCTCAAAGAGCAAAGTCGAATATCAACGTGTTCTTATTCATTAGATTTGTTTTCATTCGGTAAATTCGCTGCCATTCGTGTGATTCGATAAAGATGAATCGAAAAGACCTTGAGAAAAAATCTGTTTGCCTGGTGGAGGGAAGATTCGGAAAACCTGATTTGCGCCGTATTGAGATAGACGACCAGGCCTTCATGCTGAAAGATGTCCGGAGAAAAAATTTCTTCATACGGTGGACCCTGGGGCTCTGGTTGATTCAACAGGAATGGAAGATCTATTCCCGGCTCATAGGAGTGAAAGGGGTTCCCCAACCTGTGGCACGGATTGATCGCTTTGCTTTTGCCATGGAATTCATTCCGGGAGTCCCCATCGAGAGAGGGGAAACCATTCCCCCTTCCTTCTTTCCAGACCTTGATGAAGTGATTAAGGCGATCCACTCAAGAGGAGTGGTTCATATGGACCTAAGGCACAAAGGGAATATCCTTGTTTCTGAAAAAGGAGAGCCTTTTCTTATCGATTTCAACAGCGGTTTCTCTTTTAAAGAAAAGGGATTGCTTCGTTGCTTGTTCTTTCCTTTGTTCAGATGGGTGGATTACGGGGGATTATTGAAATTAAAAGAGAGAGTTTCTCCATCCTCGATGACTCCTGAGGAAACCGATTTTCTCAAACGGTTCAACCGCCTCCGCAAACTCTGGATCTTCAACTAATCCACCTTTTTATATTAGAGAACTTTCTCCCTCAACCTGCGGCAATTATCTGACTTATTCAACCATATTCCCTTTGATCTCCCTTAATGCCAAAAAATCTTGTTGAGAACGGACACCATTTATATTATAATATTCTTATATCAAAAAGTGAAATAGGGGACCATGGTTAAGCAGCAGGGTGCAAGCTCCACTGCCTTAAAAGCATTTAAAACTCTCGATATCGTTGCCTCCTCTCAGTCAGACCTTTCCATCCAGGACGTGGCAGACCATCTTAAAACGGATAAAGTCACTGCCTATCGTATGCTGATTACCCTTCATAATGCAGGCTATCTCGTAAAGAACGAAGAAACAAAACGCTACCGGTTAAGTTACAAGGTTGTCTCCCTTTGCAGAAATCTCCTGGCTGAAAATGAGGTGACCAACCTGATCATGAAGACCCTCAAAGAGCTCTCCCAGAAAACCCAGGAGACGCTTCACTATTCGGTGATGGACGGACACGAAGCAGTACTGATCCACCGGGTTAAAGGAAGTCAGCTGGTGAATGTTGATTTCCAAATCGGCGACAGGTCTCCTTTACATTGCACCTCTATTGGGAAAGTGCTCTTAGCCTATCAAGAACCCAGCATCGTCAACCACATCATTGACGCTGGGCTTGCCCGATTTGCTTCGAATACCATCGTTGATCCAGAGGCCTTCAGGAAAGAGTTAAGAAAAATCAAGCTGGAAGGCTATGGATTGGACGATCATGAGTTTGCAGATAACATGCGGTGCATTGCCGTTCCGGTTTTCGAAAATGGAGGGGTTGTCCGCTCTGGTATCAGCATTTCGGGGCCGGATTCCCGGCTTACTGTCGAAAAGCTCTATCAGCTGAAGGGTCCCTTAATTGAAGCCTCCTCCACCCTCTCGCGTCAACTCGGCGGAATTGCTTGATGTGAATTCCGTCTGCCAATGTCTCTTAAGCCGTTCTTCTTATTCCCGATAAAATCGTTTGCCTGCCTTACCTTATAAATCACCAAAAATTTACTTGACAAAAGAGGGTTTTTTTATAAAATACCATTATTGCAATTATTGTTATGTTATTTCAAATATAGATACATTTAAGATATTCTACAAGGTTCTCAGAAATCACCCCTAATCCTCAGACGGTATCGATTCAATTTGGTTCGGAGAAGGAGACTATCTTATGAAAATGCTAATAGACAGTAAATGGGTTGACTCTTCTAACGGGAGTGTAGGTAAGGTTGTAAACTCAGCAAATAATAGTGTCATCGATACGGTTCCTTCTGCGACGGAATCCGATCTGAAAAGAGCTGTTAAGGCGGCTCAGGATGCGAAGATTAGAATGGCCAAATTGCCAGCCCATGAAAAGGCTACCATTCTTGTTCGGTGCGCTGATGTTATGGAGAAAAAGCGGAATGAACTCTCTTCGCTGCTTGCCAGTGAAAACGGGAAGCCCATTCGACAAACCCGTGAAGAACTAGCTGCGGCAATCAGGATTTTCCGAGGATTTGGAGAAGAGGCTAAAAGGCTCTTTGGCAAAAGCATGTCACTGGATATGGTCCCGGGAATGGAGCGTCATTTTGCCTTGACTCTTCGGAGACCTATAGGAGTTGTGGCCGCTATCGTTCCCTTCAACTATCCTGTGGAGCTTTATGCACATAAAGCGGCGGCAGCGTTGGCTGCTGGAAACGCAGTAATCGTTAAACCGCCAAGCGATTGTCCTTTGACACTGTTACGAATTGCAGAAATCCTCGAGGAGGTAGGTGTTCCAAGGGCAGCGCATCAGGTTGTCACCGGAACAGGGCAGGTCGTTGGAGAACTACTGGCAACAGAAGAGGGGGTTGACCTTATTTCATTGACCGGAAGCACTGCGGCAGGGCAGAGGATTTCCAGGCTGGCTGCGGAGACGCTTAAAAAAGTCCATCTCGAATTGGGAGGAAACGATGCCACTATTGTATGTTCTGATGCGGACCTGAAAGAAGCGACGGAGGCGGTTATTTTAGGGAGACTTGCCCGAGGGAATGGACAAATTTGTTGTGCGGTGAAGAGGGTATTTGTAGATGAAGCGGTTCATGACGAGTTTATTGAAATCCTATCAGATAAAACAAAAAAGTTGATTGTGGGAGACCCCCTTGACGAACAGACGGATGTGGGACCGTTGATCACTGAAAGCGCTGCCAGAGAGGTGGAGAATGACATTATCGATGCGGTCAACAGAGGAGCCAAAATACGGGCTGGCGGAGAACGAAAAGGCGCTTTCATCGATCCTACGGTATTGGAGAAAGTTCCTCTCAATGCAAAGGTGATGAGAGAAGAGAACTTCGGCCCTGTCGTGCCGGTTGTATCATTTCGTACTATAGAAGAAGTGATTGAACTTGCCAACGCTACCCCATACGGTCTTCAATCGTCAGTATTCACGAACAACATCGCTACGGCTCTCGATATGGCCTATCGGCTTGATGTGGGGGGAGTTATTGTGAATTGGTCCAGTGCCGTAAGAGTGGAAAACCTGCCTTTCGGCGGCGTGAAGATGAGCGGACATGGAAGAGAGAGTCTTCATGACACGCTTCTTGAAATGACCGAGCAGAAAACAGTCATTCTTTACAATGCGCTGTCTTTTTTTGATGGAACGTGCTGATAACCATGCCGTTTGAATTGAAAGGCAACATGGAATTAAATCGTATGGGAGCAACAGAATACCTGATGATGCGGGGCATCAGCAAGAACTATGATGGCACACAGGCCTTGCGGAAAGTGGATTTCTCAGCCAGTAGCGGCGAGGTGCACGCTATTGTCGGAGAGAATGGGGCTGGCAAAAGCACACTGGTCAAAATCCTGACCGGGGCGGTCCAGGCGGACGCCGGCCAGATCCTGCTGAACGGAAAACCGAGGGAAATCAATAACCCGCTCATCGGACAACGGCTCGGGATTCGAATGGTGCATCAGCATGTCAGCCTGGTGCCCCATTTGACGGTAACCGAGAATATTGTGATAGGCGATATGCCAACACGTAAGCTGAAATGGTGGATCAGCTGGCCGGAGGCCCATCGCAGGACCCAGGAGATCCTTGAGGAAGTTGGCTTCAGAAGAATCAATGTGCGAAGTTCGGTCTCTCGCCTGAGCGCATCCCAACAGCAGATTGTGGGGATCGCCAAAGCAATAGCCGTCAAGCCGCAGATCCTGATCATGGATGAGCCTTCAGCTGTTCTTTCACAGGAGGAGCTAAAACATCTTTTTGCCCTGATCAGAAAGCTCAAGGAGAAATCGGTATTGATCCTATATATTTCTCATCGGCTGGACGAGGTCTTTGAGATCGCCGACCGGGTCACGGTGCTCAAGGATGGGATTCTTGTCGGCACGGTGAACCCTCAGGAAACGGATAAAAGGTCCTTGATCAAAATGATGGTCGGTCGAACACTCGACGAAGTCTTCCCGGATCGAGCTTTCGGGGCTGGGGCCGAAGTCCTGAGTTTAAAGGGCCTGAGCCTGGAGGGTTCTTTTGAAAACATTTCTTTCTCCGTGGCGCAAGGAGAGGTGGTTGGTCTTTACGGGTTAATCGGAAGCGGTCGCACGGAGGTCGCCCGCTGCATCTTTGGCGCCGAGCAACCGACCTCAGGTGAGATCCGTCTGAGCGGGCAGACAATCCGTCCCGGTTCTCCACGCGACGCTTTGAAAGCAGGCATTGCCATGCTGACGGAAGATCGCATCAGAGACGGCTTAGTTCTGTTTCTTTCAATTCGGGATAATGTCAGCCTCGCCAACTTTGAATTGATGAGCCGCTGGGGTATCTTGCGCCGGAGCCGGCAGAATTCTCTGATCCAGTCTAAAGCACAGGAACTGAACATCCGCCCCCCAAATATTGACAGGCTGGTCCGGACGCTCAGCGGTGGCAATCAGCAAAAAGTTGTATTGGCCAAGTGGCTTCTCGCCCGATCCAAGTTGCTCATCCTGGATGAACCCACCCGAGGCGTGGACGTTGCCACCAAGCAAGAGATCTATAACCTCATCAATGGTCTGGCCATTGGTGGGATGGGCATCCTCTTAATATCGTCAGAAATGCCGGAAATACTGGGTATGAGCGACAGGGTTCTGGTGATGCGGGAAGGGCAGATGGCGGGTGAATTCTTAAGACAACAAGCGACTGAACAGAACTTGCTTGCCTGTGCTGCCGGGATCACAGAAAAATCGAGAGGTGAGTAAAT
Source organism: Deltaproteobacteria bacterium (assembly GCA_016875195.1). Lineage (GTDB taxonomy): Bacteria > Desulfobacterota > BSN033 > BSN033 > UBA1163 > RBG-16-49-23. The sequence goes on along the minus strand of VGRY01000003.1, from coordinate 59,730 downwards.
ATGCCAACGGATATCTCAACAAAGGAGAATGGAGCCCCCGCTCATTTTGCTCACCTTCGAGAGAAGTGGTTCCCTAGCGGGTCCGGCCACGGGCGATGGTTAGACTACGCTTTCATTGGCGCTTTTGTGGTGGCAATAGGCATTGGCACATTGGCCACTGAGGTGTTTTTCACCGAAGCGAACATCAAGAACCTATCTCGCCAGATTGTATCTAATGGTCTGATCAGCCTGGGCATGTTGATTGTGATCTTGACAGGGGGCGTTGATCTCTCCGTTGGGTCGATCGTAGCCTTGGGAGGGGTCCTCTCCGCAGGGATGTCGGACAAAGTTGGGATTATCCCAGCGATCGTCATTGCGTTGTTCTTTGGAGGTGTGGCGGGATTGGTCAACGGCGTTTTTGTTGCGCGTTTCAAACTGCAGCCATTTATTGTCACCCTCGCGACCATGGGTATCGTGCGCGGGTTCGTCTTTGTCTATACGGAAACCCCTTTAGTTTCCCGGCATCCTGATTTCCGATTCTTGGGCGCTAGCTCCTTGGGGCCGCTTCCCGTAACGATGATCATCATGCTGGTCTGCTTCGCATTGATCTGGATATTCCTCAACCGGACGCCTCCCGGGCGAGCAACGGTTGCCATAGGAGGCAATAAGGAAGCGGTGTGGTTGGCTGGTATCAATGTGCAGCGCACCATCATCCTGGCTTATGTTTTATCCGGCGTGTTTTCGGGCCTGGCCGGAGCGATCCTTGTGTCACGTCTGGGGATTGCACAACCCAGTCTGGGTATTGCTTACGAACTGGATGCCATTGCCGCATGCGTGATTGGCGGAGCGATTCTGGGGGGAGGTGGCGGCGGGGCGATTGGCACATTTTTCGGAGTGCTTATCCTGGGTATGATCAACAACCTTTTAAACCTGCACGGTGTTCAGAGTTACTACCAAGAGATTATTAAAGGGGCCGTGATCCTTTTCGCCGTATTAGCCCGGGGAAGGGAAAGATAGGACAGATCTCATTTTGGGTCTGTCCGGAACGTGATGCCATTAAACAGGAAGGAGGTGATTTGAAGCAGAGGATTAAATAGGTTTTGTCGTCAAAAAGTTTGGAATCTGTAGTCTTTATGAAAGGAGGAGAGGAAAAAATGAAACATATAGTAACGATCAGTATCTGTTTAGCATTGATTCTGGGAATCGCCGGTTCTGTGCAGGCGCAGGCTAAAAAGAGATCCATATTGGTGTTATCACCCTTCAAATGAGATCTCCCTACTTTATTTCAATGGTCAGGGCGATAGAAGCAGAAGCCCCTCAATTCAAGAATGTCAAATTGACTGTGGCGGACGGCAGAGGGGATGTCGCCAAAGTGTCTGCCGATATAGAGGATTTAATTGCGAAACGCGTTGACGGATTTATTATGAATATCAGCCCGCTTGAGTCTCTCCCCGGGCCTATGGCTGCTGTTAAGAAGGCTGGCATACCGGTGGTGCTGCTTAACCGGAAGCTGAGAGGAGACCCCTACACTTCATGGATCGGCGCTGACAATTTTGCTACCGCTACCGGAGTAGGGGAGTATATTGCCAAACGGTTAGAGGGTAAGGGCACCCTGCTCATGATGCGTGGTGGCCCAGAAGATAACAGTACTGGAAACGCCCGGAGGGATGGTGTGCTTTCGAAAGTAAAAGGCACCGCTATCCAAACGATTATCGCCCCTGCATTTGGCGGGTGGACCGAGGATGGTGGATTCAAGGTCATGGAGGACATGCTTGCCAAGCACAAAAAGATTGACGCTGTATTCTGCGAAAATGACTCCATGGGCTTGGGAGCGATGAAGGCTATCCGTGATGCAGGCCGCTCCAAGGAAATTCTGGTATTCGGTTTCGACGGCCAGAAGGAGGCTTTAAGACAGATTTTAATAGGGAGCAACTACGCCGGGACGGGTCACAATGATGCAAACACCATTGGGCGGATGGGATTTCAACGGATGATGGCCATCCTTGCCGGTGCAACTGTAGATATGGACACGCCGTTTCCAGTAAGGGTGATTAATAAGGACAACGTTGCAAAGTTTTTTGACCCGGATTCAATCTTTTAGATGGGTTATTTGTTTCCAAGCACACCTTTAGAATAGGTGGGACAGGCTGGTTCGCTTCTAAACCGGCCATGTCCCGCCTATAAGGTCGAATGAAAAGGCACTTCTCTTATGACTCCTCAAGAAACCGATTTTCTCAAACGGTTCAACCGCCTCCGCAAACTCTGGATCTTCAACTGAATCGAAACCGGGTGTTCCCTAAAAGATTCTGATTGGATTCCATCTTTTTTTGTGGTATGTTTTATTTATGATCCGATTTAAGAAGGTCCAGGAAGATATCCTTCAAAGAATTGATCTCTTAACGCCTTTCCTTAAGGAAGACTCCAATGTTGTCTTTGCCTATCTTTTTGGAAGTTTGGCCAAAAAACAGAAGAAGCCTCTGAGTGATGTCGATCTGGGCATCTATGTGAAGAATATTAAAAAGTTAGACTATCTTTCGTTTTACGATAAAATTTCAAAAATTCTCTGTACCGATGAGATCGATTTGGTCGTTCTAAACCATGCCCCCATCAGCCTTACGGGAAGGATTTTACAGAAAAGAAAAATCCTGATCGATAAAGACCCTTTTCTTCGACATCGATACGAGTCCCAAACGCTGAGAGAATTTTTCGATTTTAGCATTAAAGAAAGGGAAATTTTACAAAGGAGATACGGCATTGGTTGATAAGCTTCTGGTAGGGAGAAAGCTTGCCCAGATCGACACTTATCTGAATCAGATCGGGAGTTTCTCAAAGATTTCTTTGACCCAATATAAAAGGAGTTGGAAAACCCAGAGGATCGTTGAGAGGACATTGCATATTCTTATTGAGGTGTGTATCGATATTGCGAATCACATCATTGCTGACCAGGGGATGAGGGTGCCCACCGGATATGCGGATACATTTAAGGTTTTAATGGAGCATAAGGTGATTGGGGAAAAGTTATGTGAAATCCTTGAAAAAATGGCGAAATTCAGAAATGTCGTTGTCCATCAATATGAGACGATCGATTCTGCCATTGTGGTGTCGATTCTTCATAAAAATTTAAGCGATTTTGGAAGATACAAAAAAGCGATCGTCAATTACCTGTCTTCCCAGAAAAAAAGAAAATAACCCGCCCGTCCTTCTCAAATCCCCTCAATCCAAGATTCACGCCTGGATTACCTGCTGAAAGAGCTGCTTTTGTTTGGCGGACATCTCCTTGGCCCCTTTTCGTGTCCCCTCATGTTCATATCCGAGAAGGTGGAGAATCCCGTGAATCAGGAGAAGGGTGAGCATTTCCATCTCATTCAGACCGGATTGCTTTGACTGGCGCTTGGTGGTTTCAATGGAGATGACGAGATCACCCAGAAGGTGGGGATGGAGGGAGGAATATTCTCCTTCCCTCATGGAGAAAGCAAGGACATTGGTGGTTTTGTCACGGCCAAGAAAACGGAGGTTCAACTCCTGAATTTGTTTGTCGTCGACCAACAGAAGGCTGAGTTCGGCCTCAGGAAGTCCCAACTTGGCCAAGATCTTTTGGACCACCCTTCTTATCTTTTTTACGTCTAAAGGGATAGGTTTTTGTCGGTTTCGAATCCAGATCTTCATGATTATTCTTTTTATTGTTCTCCAATGATGGAAGAACGGGATAGTCGATCCTTCGGTGAAAGATAGCGTTCAGGATCAGGCTGAAACTCTCTTCGATCCTTTGAAGATCCTTCAGGGTGAGTTCACATTCCTCAAGCTGCCCGTCAAGGAAGATGTTGTTGATGATCCGCTGGACCAACCCTTTTATCCTTGAGGGGGTAGGATCAGTAAGGGCTCTGGAGGCAGCTTCCACAGCATCAGCGAGCATTACAATCCCGGCTTCCTTAGTCTGAGGCTTCGGACCGGGATAACGAAAATCCCTCTCGTCAATCGAATCCATTTCCGGATTCTCTTTCTCTTTCGCCTTCTGGTAAAAATAGGTGATCAGGCTTGTGCCGTGATGTTGCTGGATGATATGGATGATCCGCTCTCCGAGGTGGTTTTCGTGAGCCAACTCCACTCCGTCCTTTACGTGGGAAGAGAGGATCAGGCTGGACATGGAAGGCGTGAGATGATCATGTTTGTTTTCCATGCCCCCAACATTTTCGATGAAGTAGAGGGGTTTTTTCAACTTCCCGATGTCATGGTAATAGGCGCTGACCCTGGCCAGCAAAGGATTGGCAGCAATCGATTTGGCTCCCGCTTCCACCAGGCTTCCGACAATAATGCTATGGTGGTAGGTGCCTGGGGCCTGGAGGACGAGGTCTTTGAGAAGAGGATGATCCAGATTGGCCAGCTCAAGCAGTTTGATATCGGTGGTGTAACCAAAGAGACTCTCAATGATAGGAGCCATTCCGAGAACCACCACAGAGGCGAGGAGTCCGCCCCAAAAACCCATGACCACTTCGGAGAGGACGGTCATCTTCAAAAAAGTTCCGGAAATGAGATTATAAGAGAGGACCATCAGAACATTTGCCCCTCCAATCATAACCCCTGCCTTGATGAGGATGGATCTCTGTTCACATCGAGCAACGTTGTGGGCGCCGATCAGGCTGCCCACGAAGTTAAAGATGAAGAGAAAGAGCTGGTTTCCCATCATGGAGGCGGCAAAATAACTGGCCAGAGCCGCAAAGACAATCGCCACCTCTGAGTTGATGACGATCCTGACAAGCATGGCCCCTGCAGCAATGGGAAAGAGATAGGTATAGGATGAGGAGGGAATGGTGAGAAATTCTCCCCCCAGAATATCGGTGATGAGGTAGAAAATTTTAAGGAGTCCGACCATTCCGAGAAGCGTGCTGCAGAAAAAGAGGAGGTCTCGGGTTGTAAGGGCGAACTTCCGGATATTTTGGGTGGCGAACTCATACAGGCTGACCAGGATAAGAAACGTCAGCAGAGCCAGGCCAATGAGGATGGAGACAATATGGCTCCTTTCCTGTGCTTTTTTCAAAGCATCGATTTTAAGAAGATGCTCTTCACGAACCGGCTCCCCGGCTCTCAGAACAACCTCTCCTCTTTTAATTTGAAAAAAGACCGGATTCACCCTTGCCTTAGCCTCCGCCTTCCGCATCTCAGTTTCGTCCTTGTTGAATGTGAGATTTGGTTTCAGAGACTGTTCCGAAATCTTCAAAACGAGCGAGGCAACTTCTCTATTCAGAGCCGGGGAAAGGCGAGCCAGATCGGTCCGGAGCCGGGCTTTTGCCTCCTTCAAATCTACGAAGTTAAATGGGAAAGCATCTCTTCTCTCTTCACGCGTCTGGATATTACGGATGGAGGTTCCCTTAGTCGTATCAGGGTCGAGGAGGTCTTTATCGTTGACAATCCCTCTCCTCAACAGAGGAGAAATCATTCTTAAGGAAGTCTCTCCGATGGAGGGATTGAATTTTTCCTTTTCCAGAACCTGCCATTCTTTCTGCGAAAGAGTAAAGCGAAAAGCGGATTCCCATTCCGCCTTTCTTACATGTGGGTCAGAAGAGGTAAAGGCAGATCGGAGACGGTTTTCCGCATCGATCAAAATCCCCGGATCATAGTCATAGACGGAGAAAATAGACCTTTCAGCGTCAGCCCTTTTATCGTATGTTGACCTCTGGTCTTCAACCAAGAGATCCTGAGTTGATTTGACCTCCTTGGTGGCAATGTCTCCGGCCTTATATTTCTTGAGGGGCAACTGGAAGGAAGGGGAGAGAAGCAGGGTGAGGAGGAGAGCGGTTCCAATTCCAATGAACCACTTATGGTAATGAGGGTCCCTGATCTTCTTCATCCACGAATCGGCTTTTTGGCCATTCGCAGTTTTGCCATGATAAAATCGATAGATGAACTCCTGAAACAATTTCTTCATCGTCAACTTTCAGAAGAGGACGGGTGCCTGTTGCGCTGGCGTCTCTCGTCCGCTCTTTCATAAGCCTTGATGATATCCTGAACAAGGGAATGTCTGACGACATCCCTGTCCGAGAAATAGACGAATTCGATCCCCTCAATTCCTTTGAGTATCCCCTGGATATCAATCAGTCCGGAGACCTTATTTTCGGGGAGATCGACCTGTGTGATATCTCCGGTGATGACGGATTTAGAGCTAAAACCCAGCCGGGTCAAATACATCTTCATCTGTTCCGGTCCCGCATTCTGGGCTTCGTCGAGGATGACGAAGGAATCATTGAGCGTTCTTCCCCTCATAAAGGCCAGAGGTGCAACTTCAATCACCCCTTTCTCAATGAGCCGGGATGCGCGGTCAAAGTCCATCATATCGTGAAGGGCGTCGTAGAGGGGACGTAAATAAGGGTTCACCTTTTCATACATGTTGCCGGGAAGAAATCCCAATTTTTCACCCGCTTCCACGGCGGGTCGGGTCAGGACAATCCTTTCGACTTCCTGCTTCATGAGTGAGGCGACTGCCATGGCCATGGCCAGATAGGTTTTGCCCGTTCCTGCGGGGCCAATGCCGATCACCAGATCGTATTTACGGATGGCATCAATATATCGTTTTTGCGCAAGACTCTTTGGGGTAATGATCCTCTTTCTGGAGGAGATGTAGACGGTATCGAGAAAGATATCTTCGAGGTTGACAGACTGGTTATCGGAGAGCATCCGGATGGCATAATCGACGTCATTGGGGAAGAGGGGATAGCCTTTTTTTAGAAGGCCAAAGAGGTCGTTCAAGACCCGTTTTGAAAGGGCAACATCCAGGCTATCGCCCTGGATGGTTATGGCATTGCCTTTAGCGTTGATTTTGACGCCAATGGTTCTGGCAACTCGCCTTAAATTTTCGCTATGAACGCCGAAAAGGCTATTGGCAAGCTGAAGATCATCAAAGATGACCTTTTCGGCGGTTTCCTCATGAGATTCTTTCAAATAAGAACCTTTACCCCGTTAGAAAAGATCCCCTGCACCTCTGACGCTGTACAACAATTTAGAATAATTTTAACAGGGTTGAATGCCCCGATAGAATTTCTAACGGGGTGAACCTCTTTCGACCAAATCATATCATCTTAAGTTTAAGATTGCAATATTTCTGCTTTTTTCATCTCCGGCGCTTCACTTCCTCAACGATAGCAGGGATGATCTCCCCTGCTGAGCCGGAGATCAGATAGTCCGAGACCTGGCCTGTGAGAGGGGTGGGTTCCATATTGATCTCGATGACCGTGGCTCCTGACTCTTTGGCCATCATGGGGATGGAGGCAGCGGGATAGACCACTGCAGAGGTTCCGACGACGAGCACAAGGCTGCATGATCTGGACTCTCTGAACGAATAGGATTGAGCTCTCGGTGGGATGGGTTCACCGAAGAAGACGACATCGGGTTTGAGAAGGGAAGAACAACGGGGGCATCGGACGGGAAGGTCTTTGATAGCGAGAGATGTGCCATCGTGGGTCGTGTTGCACTTCAAGCAGGAGAGGGTACGGTGGCTTCCGTGAAACTCGACCACATTCGTGTTTCCGGCGGCCTGATGGAGACCGTCCACATTCTGCGTGATGACCGTTGAGAGCAAACCCATCCGCTCCAATTCAGCCAACCCGATATGGGCAGAGTTGGGTTTGGCTGTCATAACCAGGGTGAACATGTCCTTCAACATCAGCCAGACTTTTGCTGGATCGGAATAAAAGGCATCGATATGGGCATACTCTTCGGGGTTGAATTTTTCCCAGAGCCCTCCGGCACTCCGAAAATCAGGAATTCCACTGTCTACGGAGATGCCTGCGCCTGTAAAGGCAATCGTTTTTTGCGATTTGAGAATGTCTTGGGCAGCCCTCTGAATGAGTTGTTGGTTCATGGTTTTCTCCTTTGGGATGGATATTACCAGGAAGGAAAGGGGGTGTCAATTCATTCTATCCATAAAATTTATTTTCTATTGCGTTGGTCTTTATTTCTTGATAGTATTTAGCCTTGGATCAATCGATCCGATATGCATTCCAAAAGAAAGGAGGAGGGAGATTATGTGGATCTTAAGGTTGAACATGACTGACCGAACTTATCGTCTGGAAGAGGTGCCGGCTGCTTACAAGAACCTGGGTGGCCGGGGATTGACGTCTACGATGGTTTACGAAGAAGTTTCTCCATTGGCTCATCCCCTCGGCCCCAACAACAAGCTTGTCTTTGCTCCCGGCATGATAACAGGCACCCCGGCTTCAACTTCAGCCCGCGTTTCAGTGGGCGGAAAGTCTCCGCTGACAGGCGGCATCAAGGAGGCCAATGCAGGATCGTCCTGGGCGCAGTTTTTAGCGACGATGCAGATCAAGGCCATGGTCGTAGAGGGGCAACCCAAGGAGAAGGGGAAGTATTGGATGGTCCATCTTGCCTGGGATGCTGATAAGGGTAAACCTAAAGTGGATTTTTTCCCAGCCGATGAATATGTGGGTAAAGATTTGTTCGAGACATTTCCGAAGATCTATGACCGATTCAGCGGGAGAATTGCTATCGCAGGCTGTGGTCTGGCAGGAGAGTATGGCTATGCGAACTCAGGCATTGTGTTTAATGACCTTGCAAAGCGTCCTACGCGGTATGCCGGACGCGGAGGCTTGGGTTCGGTGCTGGCCAGCAAAAAGCTTAAGTTCATCGTGCTGGAAAATAAAGGCGCTCCCGGAGTGTCCATCGTTGACAGGGCTTTGTTTGATCAGGGGAAAAAGAAGATGGATGAGGCGTTACGTTCACACGATGTGACCAAACCCAAGGGAGCGTTGAATTCCTATGGTACGGCGGTGTTGATCAATATTATGAATGAAGCAGGAGGCCTGCCTACGCGGAATTTCTCCAGCGGCCGTTTTGAAGGCGCGGCTAAAACCGCAGGGGAAGCCATTTTTGAAGGAAACAAGGAGCGTTTAGGCAAGGAACTTTATAACCATGCCTGCAGCCCTGGCTGTATCATTCAGTGTTCTAACACCTGGCATAAACCTGATGGCAAAGAGCATGCGTCCTGCGTTGAATATGAGTCTGACTGGGCTCTGGGCGCTAATTGCGGCATTGATAACTTAGATGACATCGCAGAAATGGTTCACCTGTGTAATGCCTATGGTTTGGACACGATTGAGGCCGGGACGACTCTGGGAGTTGCCATGGAAGCGGGAGTTGTCCCCTTTGGTGACGGCAAGAAAGCCATCGGACTCGTTCAGGAAATGGGCAAGGGGACGCCATTGGGCCGGATCCTTGGCGCTGGCACAGAGTTCACTGGCAAGGCCTATGGTTTGACCCGAATACCCACCGTGAAGCGGCAAAGCATGCCTGCCTATGAGCCACGTGCGGTCAAAGGTATTGGCATCACTTACGCCACAACGACCATGGGAGCTGATCATACGGCCGGCTATACCATTGCACCTGAAATCCTGAGCGTTGGTGGAAAGGCAGACCCGCTCAGCCCTGAAGGAAAAGCTGCTCTCAGTCGCGCTTTCCAGGCAACAACTGCATTCATTGACTCTTCCGGCCACTGCCTGTTCATCGCTTTTGCGATTCTGGATATTGCCACCGGTTATGAGGGAATGGTGGAGGAATGCAACGGCGTTTTAGGCACCAGCTGGAAAACGGACGATGTCGTTAAGATCGGCGCTGAAATCCTGCGCAAGGAGAGGGCATTCAATGAGGCGGCTGGTATTAGCAAGGCCGAAGACCGTATGCCTGAGTTCATGAAGTACGAACCACTTCCACCTCATAATCAGGTGTTTGATGTTCCCGACAGCGCACTGGATTCTGTCTATGGCGAACTTTAGAATGTGATTTCGAACGGGCAGAGCGTTTTTGCTCTGCCCGTATTTTTATGTAAAACATGCCCAAAGTAATGACTGATGACAAGGGCCGGTTAATCTTGCCCAAAGAGTTTCTTGAGCGGCGGCACATCTCCCCGAATACAGAATATTGGCTGGATGGACGGGAAGGCGACTTAATCCTTCTTCCTCGCCTCCCTGATGTGCGGAAGCTTTACATCGAACCCACCACAGGATGCAACCTTCAATGCCGAACCTGCATTCGTAATGTCTGGGAAGATAGCGTGGGACAGATGTCCCAGGACACTTTCCAGCAACTATTGGAAAGCCTGGACCGACTGCCTGACCTGACTCGTGTGGTTTTTACTGGCTTCGGGGAACCTCTCTCCCACCCACAAATCCTGGAGATGATCCAGGCAGTGAGGAAACGTGGCCTCTCCGTTACTCTCGGTTCTAACGGGCTCTTGTTAAGCAATGAAATGGCTCGGGAGTTAGTGAGCCTTGGTGTGGATCGAATCGTCATATCGGTGGATGGCGTGAAACCAGAGACCTATGCAAGTGTCCGGGGTGCGATGCTCTCCCAAGTGCTTGACAACATTCGAAACTTGAATGAAGCAAAAAGAGAGTTCAGATCGTTAAATCCTGCGCTGGGGATTGAATTTGTAATTCTCAAAAATAATATCTCCGAACTCCCGGACCTGACGAGGCTGGCATCGCGGCTCAATGCAGCCCGCGTCCTGGTCAGCAATGTTCTTCCTTATACAAAGGACATGCGGGAAGAAATCCTTTACGGTTATGAGCCGAGACCTGCGTTGAGCGCTTCCGGCTGGCCTGTGAGGGCCGATGCCTGGGTGACATGGGGGACCCTGGAACTGCCCCGTATGCACTGGGGCGCTGAGCGACGATGCCGGTTTGTAAAAGACCAATCCATCGTGGTAGGATGGGATGGGGGTGTATCTCCCTGTTATGCTCTGTCACACCATTATCACTATTTTGCCGTGGACGGCAGAAAAAAAGAGGTCAATCGATACATCCTTGGAAACCTGAATGAACAGCCTCTGGCGGAGATCTGGATGTCCGAGGATTATGTTCGCTTTCGCAGCGAAGTAAGGGGATTTCATTTCCCTTCTTGCCCTGATTGCGACCTGCGTGAAAGTTGCGATCTTCGAGAACGGAACGAAGGTTGCTGGGGATGGAGCCCATCCTGTGCGGATTGCCTATGGGCTCAGGACATCGTGCGTTGTCCATAAAGTGATTCGGTGTCAGGAGGATGAAGTGACAGATATTGTTTTGGACGTATGGCTCTATGGCGCTTTAGCGGGTTATGGGAATAAGGTAGAGAAGGGATATTATGCCAACTTAAAAATAAATCTCCCGGAGAGAAGTACCATGGGGGATCTACTTAAACGCCTTGGAATACCCACAGAGGAACGGGGGATCACTTTCATCAACGGACAGTTAAGCGCCATGCCCGGCCTCCAACCTGACCTGGCTCATATTCTATGCGATGGTGACCGCATCGGTTTTTTTGATCTTAGAAGTATGTGGCCCTTCCAATACCGCCACGGGGCAGCCATGATCGATGAAATGGCCCAAGCCATGGGCGTTGAAAAAGACCATGGCCTCCATCATACGTATCGGAGGGATGAGGTTGCGATATCTAATGAGAAGTAATCATCAAGGGAAAGGAGAGATTGAATATGGATTTGATGGATATCATTAAAGGGAGACGGAGTATTCGGAAATATAAATCTGATCCTGTTCCGGAAGATGCGCTCCAGAAGATCCTGGAAGCAGTGAGGTGGTCTCCCTCATGGGCTAACACACAATGCTGGGAAATCATTTTGGTAAAGGACCCTCAAGTCAAATCAGATTTGGCTACAGCACTTCCCAAAGGAAACCCAGCTCTTTCTTCCATGACAGAAGCCCCTCTGGTCATCGTTCTCTGCGGGAGAAAAGGGGCCGCTGGTTTTAAGAAAGGGGAGGCTGTTACAGTGAAGGGAGACTGGTTGATGTTTGATACGGGCATTGCCATGCAGAGCCTCTGTTTAACGGCTCACTCACTGGGTTTGGGCACTGTCGTGGTTGGGATGTTCGACCATAAAAAGGCTGAAGAGATATTGGGAGTTCCACCAGACCGGGAAGTCGTAGCCATCACCCCGCTGGGATACCCGGCGGCTGAAAGCATAACGCCGAAAAGGAAAGAGATTTCGGAATTTGTGTTTTATGAAAAGTATCCAGATGGGAAATAAACCCGAAGCACGAAATTCGAAATTCGAAACAAATTCGAATGTCCCAAATACAAATTTCGAAACGATTTTGTTTTGAACATTTAGATATTTGAATTTTGGATTTGTTTCGGATTTCGATATTCGGATTTCGAATTTATTCATTAAAGGGAGGTTCATGAGAGAAAGATGATCCCAGAAGAAATCCTTCGTTCGCTTGTCACTCAGACCGATTCAAAGCTGGTGATGGTTGTCATGGACGGAATTGGCGGTCTGCCGGTAAGGGGTAAGACCGAGTTGGAAGCAGCAACGATTCCGAACCTTGATCGTCTTGCCTCCAAGTCCATCTGCGGGCTGGTCGATCCCATCTCCTATGGAATCACACCGGGCAGTGGCCCATCCCATCTGGCTCTCTTCGGGTATGATCCGATTTCCTATGGGATTGGAAGAGGGGTGATGGAGGCTCTGGGAATCGGTCTGAAACTGACCAAGGATGATCTGACCGCGCGTGGCAATTTTGCAACGATCGATGAGAAGGGGATCATCATTGACCGAAGGGCAGGCCGAATTTCAACCGAAAAGAGTCAGGAAACCTGCCAATTTCTTCAACAAGAGATCAAGGAAGTTGAAGGAGCGCAAGTCTCCATCTATCCCGGGAAGGAGCATCGGTTCGTCATCGTTTTTCGGGCAGAGGAATTGCAGGATGATCTCACGGATGCAGATCCTCAAAAGGAAGGTTTAAAGGCAAAAGGAACAGAAAGCCTTACTCAAAAGGCTCAGAGAACAGCAGAGATCGTGAACGGTTATTTGAAAAGGGTGAATGAAATTCTCAGGCCTTTCCATCCTGCGAATACCATGCTTCTCAGGGGGTTCTCAAAGGTTCCCAACATTCCTTCAATGTCCGAGAGGTTTAAATTGCGGCCGGCTGCGATTGCAACCTATCCTATGTATCTGGGACTGGCAAGGTTGGTTGGCATGGAGGTCTTAAAGACAGGGGAGACGCTCCGGGATGAAGTGGAGACTCTGAAAGATCATTTTAGTGAATACGATTTCTTCTATATCCATTTCAAGAAAACGGATTCAGCCGGGGAAGATGGAGATTTTCAGAAGAAGGTAAAGGCAATCGAAGAGATCGACCGTATCTTTCCTTCTATTCTAAAATTAAAACCCAATGTCCTGGTGGTGACCGGAGATCACTCCACCCCTGCGGTTCTGAAGGCACATAGTTGGCACCCCAACCCCATCCTTCTTCATGCAGCATATACCCGGGCGGATGGGATCCGGCGTTTTACAGAGAGACAATGCCAGAAGGGACAGTTGGGCCGATTCCCTGCCAAGGAAGTCATCCCCTTAATGTTAGCCAACGGATTAAAGTTAAAAAAATTTGGAGCCTAAACCTGATTGACGTAAAGTCAATCAGGCAAATTCCAAGCACCAAGCACCAAATAATAGCCAAATAACAATGATCAAAATTCAATAGAGTAACTCCCCCTCTCCCCCTCTTAATTTAAGAGGGGGTAGGGGGGCGTTATTGGTTTAGAGTTTATCTATTGGAATTTTAACAGAGCAGAAGAAGTTTGCTATGAAAAAATACCAACATCTATACGGTCCTGTTCCTTCCCGACGATTGGGAAGATCCCTCGGGATTGATCTCGTTCCCCACAAGATCTGCACCTATGATTGTATCTACTGCCAGATCGGAAAGACAACACAAAAGACATGGGTGAGAGAAGAATATATTTCTGTCAACGAAATTCTTGAAGAGATTGAACGCTTCCTTAAAGAAGAGGCCTCTTCCATTGATTATCTTTCCCTTGGCGGATCTGGAGAACCTACGCTCCATTCTGGAATCGGGAGGCTCATCAGAGGGATTAAAGCTATTACCTCGATTCCTGTCGCAGTCATCACAAACGGAGCCTTGTTTTACGAACAGAGCGTAAGGGATGATCTGCTCATGGCAGATGTTGTCCTTCCCTCGATGGATGCTGTCTCCCGCGATGTTTTTGAGAAGATCAACCGGCCCAATCCGAGCTTCTCGCCTGAGAGGATGGTTGAGGGATTAGTCGAATTCAGAAAGGTTTTCAACGGCCAGATCTGGTTGGAGATCTTATTCTGCAAAGGGGTGAACGATCACCCAGGGGAACTCCTCAGGATGAAAGAAGCGATCGACCAAATTCGACCTGATCAGATCCACATCAACACCGTGGTCAGGCCTCCTTCAGAAAAATGGGCTACCCCTTTGAGTCAGAAAGAGATGGAGAAGATCAAAGAGTTTTTTGGAGAGAAGGCTATCCTTATTCCGGAGTTCGACCGCCACTCCTTCGTTTTGGCCGGAAGAGATATGGAGGAAGAGATCTTAAATATTCTGAGGAGAAGGCCTCTTTCTCTGAATGATCTCTCGAAAGGGATGGACATTCCTGTAGAGGAACTTGAAAGCCATGTTCAACTTCTTATTCAAAAAAGAACGATCAAAGCTCGTTCTTTCGGGGGTTCGATATTCTATGAGGTCGAAAAAGAGATTGAACGTTCCTGATCCACAAACCATCGTCCAATGACGAACACTCGTTTCATATTCTTTATGAGTATCCTCCTCCTGTCCTGTTTCGTGACTGCCAGAGGGACATCTCCTCAGGAACGGCAGACATTCCGACAAGAGCAGGCGATTGAGGAGTATGAAAGAGAGAAGCTTGCCAAAATAAAACAGAACATCGGAAGACGATACCTCGTCGTCCAAACTGGGCGCCCTGCAGAATTCTATAGACACCCCGAGGAAGGAAGTAGGCGTTTCACCATCCAGAAAGAGAGAGAGGGATTTCTCATTACAGAGGTTGTACAGAACCAGTTGGGGACGATGAATTTTTATCATGTGGTTTTTGATTCAGGCCAGTCAGGATATTTAAGCGCGGACGGCAATTACCTGGGGATCAAGATCCTCGAAGGAAGTATCATTCATGTGCCCCGAACGGGTAAAAGGGGAAAAGACCCGGGTTCTCCCAAAGCCTCTTCTTTAAAAGCTGTTGAACTGGTAAAAAATCATCTGATTAAGATGAACCCAATGAGCGGGGGAAAGATGTCCGTCGAGCTGAGAATGGTGGAGGCAAGGGCGAAGTCTTTTCCCAATCTGAAATGGAGATATGAGGCAACCGGTATTGACCACAACAGGGCAAGGGTGATCCAATTTACGGAAGGGGAGGAGAGCACCCCTCTTCTTCGCACCTGGATTGTTGATCTTTCTGCGCAGGCTGTTTATCCGGAGAATAGAACCGCTCAAACCCTTTACCAATAATTCTTCTCAAAGGATTCATTCCAGGTCAGAGTTGAGCAATGGCATTTTCGATTTTTTTCTGGAGGGTCTGGTCAATATAACCCCTTCTCCATTCCTGGCTGGCTTCAATTTCAGGTCGCCCCAATTCTACTTCTATACTCTTTTGCTTCTTCAATAAGATGAAGATGTAAGAGAAGTCCAGCTTTCGCATGCGATCGATGGTGACGTCTGGATCTATCTCCCCAACGACCTTTTCGGCCAGGCGCTTTACTTCTCCCTTGTCATCAAAAATAGTTAATCCACGTAGGCGGTCAAATTGAGATGACATCAATTCACCTTCCTCGAAGGGTCCCTCACCCACGCCCTCTCCCCACAGGGGAGAGGGTAGATGGGGGATCAGGGTTTGATCACCTCAAACGAAACTTGTCCATCCTCATACTTTAAAGGTCTGATAGAGACATCCATTCCTACTTTTACTTCTTCAATCTTGATCTCTTTTGTCAGCCGGGCGAACAATTTCAATCCGTCGCCAAAGTCCACCACCCCCATGGTGTAAGGAGGGTCGGCCTCGAATCCCAGGGGCGCATAGTGTGCTGTCGTAAATGTCTCGAGTTTTCCCTTTCCGGGCATTTCAAACCAGTCCATATTCTTTGAGAAACATTTTGCACAGTCCGCCCTGGGAGGAAAGTATTTTGCACCACAATCTTTACAAGCGGTTCCTTCAATCTTTCCTTCGGACAAAAGATCAACAAACTTTGCAGTCTTGGTTATAGTTGTAAAACTCTTTCTTCCAAATTTCTCGAAACCCATGTTTCACCTCCCAAAGATGGTTACGTTGCCGTAGAGTCCGACCCCGCCGATGTTGTGCACTAATCCAATGTCCGGCTCGTTAGCCACCTGCATGGGGCCTGCTTCATTGCGAAGTTGCAACACGATCGTCCGGATCTGTGATCCTCCTGTTGCTCCGATAGGATGGCCTTTTGAAAGGAGCCCGCCATCGACGTTAACAGGAATTCGTCCCTCTTTATACGTCGCCTTCTCGCGTATGAGCTGTTTGCCTTCACCCATTGGAGCGAATCCAAGGCCTTCATACGACATGATTTCGGCAATGGTAAAACAGTCATGGACTTCGGCCACCTTAACCTCTTTTGCGGTGATTCCAGCCATCCTGTAAGCCTGGGCCGCAGCCGCATAACCCACACTCAGTCCCCTAGTGAAATCAGGCCTTGCGGCCATGTTGACTGCCTCTGAGGCAGCCCCGATGCCTAACACCCAGATTGGTTTTTTGGAAAATGCCTTTGCTTTTTCAGCATTGGCAAGAATGATACATGAACTTCCATCCGCATTGGCACAACAGTCGCCTACCCGGAGTGGCCATGCTACTGGACCTGCCATTTTTGCTTCGGGATCGCCCTGTTTAAAATCTTCTGGTTTGACAGGTTTCCTATAGACCGCTCTGTCATTGATCACCCCATAGGTGGATGATTTGATCCTGACACCCATCAGATCGTCATGGGTTAATCCATGCTTTGCCATATAAGCCTGTGCATAAAGGGCATAATAGGCAGGCATCATCGTTCCAAAGGGTGCTTCCCACTGGATGTCAGAGCCCCTGCCCATTCGTTCCTGGGATTCTGCCGACGAAATCTCGGACATCTTCTGAAACCCGAGGACGACAACGACATCATGGAGGCCTGACTTAATCATGCCATAGGCCACTTTAATGCCCGTGCTGCTCGAAGAACAGACAGTCTCCACATAACATGTCGGCTGAGGAATGAGTCCAAGATATTCTGCGAGGACACCTGCCGGAGAACGTTGTTTGTCATATTCAGGAGCCGAGCAGAAGATGGAGGCATCTATGTCTTTCTGGGTGATGCCGGCATCCTTAATGGCTTCCCTGAAAGCGTCAAAAGCCAATTCGCGGATAGAGCCTTCGTAACCTCTCACAAAGGAAGTCTGTCCAACACCAATAATTGCTACCTCTTTTTTCATCAAATATCCCCCTCTCTTTCTGTAGTGGAATTAAAACATAAATGAGAAGTCATTTTTTTTCAAGTGAATTTTTCTGATACTTTGCCACGGCTCGCTGGTGTTCGTCATAACTCTCAGAAAAATGGTGGGATCCATCATTTTTCGAGACAAAATAGAGATAGGAGACCGAAGCAGGATGAAGGGCAGCCCGGAGGGAGTCCTTCCCAGGATTACAGATCGGGGTTGGGGGAAGCCCCATGAGAAGATAGGTATTGTAGGGCGTCGGGGTGATGAGATGTTCCTTGGTGAGGTTTCCATCAAAATTCCTGATTCCGTAAATGACGGTCGGGTCGCTCTGGAGAGGCATCTTAATTTTCAGACGATTGTGGAAGACCGCTGAAATCAGTTGTTTTTCCTCGGGCAACGAAGTCTCTTTTTCGATGATAGAAGCAAGGATGACCGCATCGTAAGGATGGATTCCAAGTTGAGCAGCTCTCTCCAGCAGATCGGGGCCGAAGGTTTTCTGAAATTGCTGGACCATGATCCGGATCACCTCCTCAGGCTCCATCTCCTTGATGAAATGGTAGGTGTTGGGAAAGAGGTAGCCCTCCAGGCTTAATCCAATCTTGTTTTTATAAGCACCCTGAGCCTGATTGGAGAGGTGATGTGAGAGCCCGAGCGAGGTGATGAAAGAAAAAGAAGAAACTTTTTGCAGGAAGGCGGATTTACTTAAAATATTTAAGTCCTCGAGGAGTTGCCCGATTTGGGAGAGTGTATAACCCTCCGGAATGGTGACCAGATGTTGTTTGACCTGACCCTTGACCAGGGAGTCGAGAACTTCGAGAGGCAACATTCGGGTGTGAAATTCATACTCTCCGGCTTTAATCCCCCCTTTTCTCCCGAGTAAAGTGACTATCCCAATAAAAAGCTCCTTGTTCCGGATAACCCCTTCCTGTTCGAGGAGGGTGGAGATCTTTCTGAGAGGCATCCCCCTTTTGATCGTTATCGTTTTATTCAAGGGGGTTGACGAAGGCGGGATGCAGAAATACCAGAGACCAATGACTACCAAAAAGAGGGTAGCAGAGACACAGGCTAAAAAAACCTTATGCCGAAGCAGTAAACCCATCATCTCTTCTCCGAGCCTGATCAAGGTATCCCTGGAGGATGAGGACAGCGGCCAATTTATCGATCACTTTCTTTCTTTTTTTTCTGGAAAGGTCGGCTTCGAGTAAGGTTCTTGAAGCTTGGACCGTAGAAAATCTTTCATCCCATGTTTCCACGGGGATGGATGTTCTATCTTTGAACCGGTTAATCCATTCCAAAATGGTGTCTGCTTGCCTGCCCAGTGTGCCGTCGAGGTTGATCGGAAGGCCAACAATAATCTTCTCGATCATAAATTGGGAGATGATGGTACAAAGCTCTTTGAAATCATCTTCCATTGCCTTTCGTTGGATTATTTTAAGACCCTGAGCTGTTAACCCGAGTTCGTCGCTGATAGCTACTCCGATCGTTTTTGACCCAACATCGAGTCCCATCATTCGCATGAACTTTTTATCGCTTATTAAGGTCATTATTGTCAATAGTTTACCCCGTTAGAAAGCCCAGTTGGTTACCCCGTGCGGAGCTTAGCTTTATTATTGGGGTTTACGACGGGAATGAGTTTTGAGCGAGACACGGTAGTTTAAAGCCCGGTGTTAGCTATCCTGTTGGGTATTCGAAAACTTTCTAACGGGGTTTGGTTTGGAATAGACTTTCACGAAGTGACAAAAAACATTCTAACTAATAGTTATCAAAGAGGAAATAAAATTATCTTGACAATGAATAGTGCGTTTGTTATAAATTGCACAATCTAATCGGGAGGGAGGTTGGTTCTATGGATTTTTTATTGTCAGATGAACAACAAGCAATGCGGGATATGGCAAAAAACTTTGCCGAAAAGAAGATTGCTCCCACCATGGAAGAAGATGAAAAAGAGCATCGTTTTCGGAAAGAGATCGTCAAAGAGATGGCAAACCTTGGATTCTTCGGCTGTATTGCACCGGAGAAATATGGCGGAAATGAGACCGGATATCTTGCAGCCTCGATTATGGCAGAAGAGATCGCAAGAGTTTCTCCCTCCTGGGGTCTTCCTTTCAATCTTCAGATGAATTCCATCCAGTCCGTCGTTCTCAACTTCGGGTCAGAGGCACAGAAAGAAAAATATATTCCCAAATTGATCAATGCCGACCTCTTTGGCTGTTTTGCCATCACTGAGGCAAATTCCGGTTCTGATGTAGCTTCGATGAAGAGCGTTGCCGAAGAAAAAGAAGATTGTTTTATCCTCAACGGAAGCAAGATGTGGATCTCAGGAGTTCCAGTGGCAGATCTTGGGATTGTCTATGCCTATACGGACCGGTCGCTGAAACATCGGGGGATATCGGCGTTCCTCGTTGATATGCATCTCCCGGGAGTGACCCAGAAAGCGATTGAGACAAAGCTGGGACTTCACTGTGCGCCCACCGGCGAGATTTATTTTGACAATGTCAAACTGCCGAAAGACAGTCTCGTGGGACAGAAGGGGGATGGGTTTAAGATCTGTATGTTCATGCTGGACAATACGAGACTATCCTGTGCTTCGAGGGCGGTTGGCGTGGCAAGGGCTTGCAAAGAGCATTCCGTCCGTTACGCCAACGAGAGAGAGCAGTTTGGAACACCCATTGCAAATTTTCAGATGATTCAAGAACAGATTGCCGAAATGTTTGTTGAGGAAGAGGCAGCAAGGTTTTTAGTTTACCGGGCAGCGTGGAATAGAGACCGGGGACAGAGGAACACGATTGAGATCTCCAGCGCAAAGTTCTATGCGGCAGAAGTAGCAGTCCGGGCAGCGAATGCGGCTGTCAAAATTTTTGGCTCTTATGGTTTTTCGAGTGAGTATCCTGTTGAAAGACTTTATCGCGATGCCAAGTCCTATCAGATCGTGGAAGGGACATCCAACGTTCAGAAGATGATTATCGCACGAAGCGTGCTGGGTCTAAAATAACATCGGTACATCAGAGGAGGTTTGTCTTATGGGTACACCCGTAACAGTGCCAATGGTAGGTAAGATTGTTGCAGTTTCCGTGAAAATGGGAGATCAGGTGAAAGAGGATGATCAGGTGGCAGTCTTGGAAGCGATGAAGATGGAGATGCCGATTGTGGCGCCAGCCACCGGAACCATTAAAGAAGTCTGTGTTGCCCCGGGGCAGGAAGTTGAAGCAGAAGCAGTCATCGCAGTGATTGAATAGGAGAAGGGGGACGAAACCAGAACGATGGATGACGATTTTTTAACCCGGGTAACGATACGGCCGATGACAACCGGAGATCTAGGTGCGATTGTCGAGATCGATCTCAAGGTTATTGGAAAATTGCGGCCCGATTACTGGAATAACCTCGTCACTCAGAATACGGTCTATCCGTTGTCCTCCCTGGTAGCTGAATTTGGGGGGAAGGTGATTGGGTTTGTGGTTGGAGAGGTGAGTGGATGGGAATTCGGCGTTCCCGATACGACCGGATGGCTCACCATCATCGGAGTCGATCCGGACTACCAACATAAGGGTGTGGCGAGAAAGTTGAGTCAGGAGTTTGTTAAGAATTTGAAGGCGATCGGCGTCAGCGTCATCTATACCCTGGTGAATTGGAACGATTGGGACCTCCTCAAGTTTTTCAGGGATATGGGTTTTACAAGAGGAGGAGATATGATCAACCTGGAGCTGAAGGTCGAGTAGGATCGAGGCTCTAATCGACGGAGGAAGCAGATGGGTAGATTAGAAGGTAAAGCCGCTGTTGTCACGGGCGGGGGAAGAGGCATTGGAAGGGCGATCTGCCTTGCCTATGCAAAGGAAGGGGCGGATGTGATTGTCAACTATGCGTCACAGGACAAGCCCGCTCAAGAAGTGGTGGAACTGGTTGGAAAGATGGGCCGAAAGGCTGTTGCCGTGAAAGGCAATGTGGCAGTTAAGGCCGAAGCGGAGAAGATCATCAACACATGCATTGACCATTTCGGAAAGATCGATATTCTGGTCAACAATGCAGGGGTCTCAAGACCGAATATGCTTTACAAAATGTCAGAGGAACAATGGGATGAGGTCATCGACATCCAGCTCAAAGGTCCGTTCCTGTGCACTCAGCTCGCATCAAAATATATGATGGAGAGAAAGTACGGAAGGATCATCAATGTCACTTCTTCGGCAGGATTGTGGGGGACAAAGGGGCAGATCAACTACAGCTCGGCAAAGGGAGGGATCGTCGCCCTGACCAAATCCGCAGCAAGGGAATTGGCAGGGTTTGGGATTACGGTGAATGTCGTCCAACCGGGGTATGTGAGTACTGAAATGTTCGATAAGGTTAAATCCGACCCCAAATTGATGGCGATTTATACAGGAAGAGTTTTATTAGGCCGATTCGCTGAGCCAGAGGAGGTTGCTCCGACCTTTGTCTTTCTGGCGTCGGATGAGGGAAGCTACATCACAGGCCAGCTCATCTGCGTGGACGGCGGACTGGGAATGACGTGATAAGGATGAAACTCGAAGCACGAAATCCGAATTTCGAAACAATATCTAATGACCAAATTACAAATGTTCAAAAATAGTTAAAAGTTTAAGACATTTGAAAATTTGAATTTGTTTCGGATTTCGATATTCGAATTTCGGATTTTAAAAAAAAGAAGGGGGTGAAGTGAATGTCAGTACCGGAAAAGATTCAAACATGGCAGATGGTGCAGCCAACAAGCAAGGATAAGGAGACAGGTGAGATCAAACCGGGTAAGTTGGAGAAGGCTTCCATCCCTGTTCCTGCGTTGGCAGCGGATGAGGTTCTGGTGAAGGTGGCAGGTTGTGGGGTTTGCCATACGGACCTCGGGTACTTTTATGATGGCGTCCCCACGGTCCAGAAGCCGCCTCTGACCCTTGGACATGAGATCAGCGGAACGGTAGTGGCAGGCGACGAGAAGTGGATGGGCAAAGAGGTGATTGTCCCTGCAGTTATGCCCTGCCGGAAATGTTATCTCTGCAAGACCGGCAGAGGAAATCGCTGCCTGGTTCAGAAGATGCCGGGAAACAGCCTGGGGATTTATGGGGGGTTTTCGAGCCACATCCCTGTTCCTTCGATTGATCTCTGTGAGGTGAGAAACCGCGGCAGTATCCCTCTGGAACATTTAGCGGTCGTGGCTGATGCGGCGACCACGCCCTATCAAGCCGCTAAAAGAGCGGATCTCCAGCCAGGTGACAATGTCATCGTTATCGGCGTCACCGGAGGAGTGGGTGTTTATGTAGCCCAGACACTCAAAGCCCTTGGCGCAAAGGCCGTCATCGGAATTGCACGAAATCCTGGAAAATTGCAGAGAGCCTTAAAGTACGGGGCGGATTTTGTGATCAGCTCCCAGGACAAACAGATCAAGGATATTAGAAATGAATTTCGAGATATCTGCAAGAAGAACGGCCTGGAGGCGGGTTTTGGCTGGAAGATTTTCGAGGTGAGTGGAACCAAAGCAGGACAGGACCTTGCTCTGGAACTTCTTTCCTTCACCGGGAAACTTGTTGTGGTCGGATTTGGGATGGCAAAGAATGAATATATGTTGTCACGGTTGATGGCCTTCGATGCGGACATTCTTGGTACCTGGGGTTGTCTGCCAGAATATTACCCGATCGTTCTCGATATGGTTCTGGCTAAGAAGATCGATATCGCGCCATTTGTGGAAACCCGGCCCATGAGCCAGATCGCATCTGTTTTTGATGAAGTTCACAAAGCCGGTTCTCCGGAAAAGAGAATCGTTCTTACACCCGATTTTTGAGAAAGAAATTCTAAATTCGAAGCACGAATTTCGAAACAATATCGAATGTTCAAAATTTAAAAAAGAGAATAAGAAGAGTTTAGATAATTTGAAATTTCGGATTTGTTTCGGATTGGTCCTAAGAGGACGCTTCGCCCGATATTCGGATTTTATGAGGAGGAAGTCATTTCTAAATTAACCTTAGATTACTGATATTAAAAAAAAGAGAGGAGGTTTTTTTATGTCATTGAAGTGGATGCCAAGAGAGCATGAGATGAAGGACCATAGTCGCTATGGTTCCGAGCATTGGGGGACGGAAGCTCCATGCACGGTGTACGAGAAAAGGCCTTTGAAAGATCCCAAGGGGAATGTCATCCCCGGTCTTTATAATGCCTGGATCAGACTGAACAACCCTAACCAGTACAACTCTTATACAACAGAGATGGTAAAGGGAGTGATTGCTGGGTTTGAAAATGCTTCGACCGACCGTTCGGTGGTGGCGGTTGTATTTACCGGCACAGGCCCTTATTCCTTCTGTACTGGTGGAAACACGAAGGAGTATTCGGAGTATTACAGCATGAGGCCCGAGGAATACGGGGCTTACATGGAACTTTTCAACAACATGGTGGACTCCATCCTCATGTGCAAGAAACCCGTCATCTGCAGAGTGAATGGGATGAGGGTGGCCGGAGGACAGGAAATTGGGACAGCATGTGACCTTACGGTTGCATCCGACCTGGCGGTTTTAGGACAGGCAGGCCCCCGGCACGGCTCCGCTCCGGTGGGCGGCGCTTCTGATTTTCTCCCCTTCTTCCTTTCGATCGAGGATGCCATGTGGAGCTGCATCAGCTGTGAGATGTGGTCTGCGTATAAGATGTGGCGTAAGGGCCTCATCTCCAAGTGCGTTCCCGTTCTCAAGGATGAAAAAGGACAGTGGGTTCGAAATCCCCAGGTCATTACTGAAACCTATGTGAAAGATGGCGACCTTGTCTATGGAGAGATGAAGACCGGAGACGAATTCAAGAAAGCGAGAGAGTGGGTGAACAATAAACTGAAGAACAATGAGTTTGATTTCGCCCTACTCGATGCTGAGGTGGAGAGAATTTGCTGGACCTTTGCCAACCTCTTCCCGGGTTGTCTGATCATGTCGATTGATGGTATTCGGAACAAGAAGAAATTCTTCTGGGATCAGACAAAGAACATTAACAGACACTGGCTGGCTGCCAACATGATGGGCGAGGCTTTCCTCGGATTCGGCGCCTTCAATACAAAGAAGATCACCGGAGCCGACACGATTGATTTCATCAAGTATCGTCAGAATATCGCCGAAGGCAAGCTCATGGATGAAGGTTTCTTTGAGGAAGTGTTAGGCAAACCCCAAAGCAAATAAGGTTAAAAAGATGTGTAAGACTGCACCCTTTGGGTTTGGATACCTTCCTTGCCCAAAGGGTGTTTTTTTAGCCCCTTGTGAATAAAATTGTGTGTAAAATAGCAATAAGATATTGGCTGCGTCTCAGAAGCACCAATACCCAAGTACCAAATCCCAAATAATATCCAAATTCGAATTTCGAATGACCAAAACGAATTTGTTTCGGAATTTGGTGATTGGAAATTATTTGGAATTTGGGATTTGGATATTGGGATTTCAATGTCTATATACTTCCCCAACAGGATAGGGGTTAGATGGAGGTGGAACAATGGCTTTCAAGCATATTCAGACGGAATTAAAAGATGGTGTGGCTTATATCACCCTGAACCGTTCTCCGCTTAACTGGATCAATCTCGAAATGATGGAAGAGTTCAATGCCTATATTGAAAGCTTGATGCAAGAAAAAAACTTAAAGCTCCTCCTCATTCAAGCCGCAGGAAAAGCTTTTTCCGTAGGGGTGGAGGTGGCGGATCATCTCGGGGATCTTGGGCCAAAAATGATCGCGACCTTTCATAAGATGTTCAGGCTCATGGATAAACTAAAAGTTCCCTCCATTGCTGTGGTCAATGGAGCTGCACTCGGAGGCGGCTGTGAATTAGCGCTTTATTGCGACATGGTGATTGCCACGGAAAAGGCGAAATTTGGACAACCTGAAATTCAGGTCGGCGTTTTTCCACCCATTGCTGCCCTGATTTTACCGAGGATGATCGGACGAAAAAAGGCGATGGAGTTGATTCTGTCCGGAGATACGATTACAAGCCAGGAAGCCCTGACATTGGGATTGGTCAATAAGGTCGTTCCTGAAGCCTCGCTTGGCGAAGAGGTGAATGGATTTATTGAGAAGTTTAAAAAATTGAGCGGCATCGTTTTGAAGTTGACCAAAGAGGCGGCCATTGCAGGCCTTAACGATGATTTGGATAAAGGGCTCAGGGATATTGAGAAGATCTACCTCGATGATTTAATGAAAACAGAAGATGCCACCGAAGGCCTCAAGGCTTTCTTGGAAAAAAGAAAACCCACCTGGAAAAACCAGTAATCAGTTTGGGAGGCCTTCCTGGCCTCCCAAATCAATTTCTTCAATTTCAATAATTTAAAACTCCATCCTGCCTCCCTCCAATCCCACTACTATTGTCATTGTGTTCTTTTTTTGATATAGTGAGCCAAATTTTGATGGGGGACTTAGTGCTCCCCTTGGGGGATGGTGAAAACCCCTCGGTTTCAAGGTGAGGGTAGTTCAGTTTCTTCAGGAGGAAAAATGAGGCTCAGGGATAAGAAAGCGATTGTGACGGGGGCGGGGCAGGGGATTGGCAGGAGTATTGCCCTGAAGATGGCCCAGGAGGGGGCGGATATCGCTGTCGTGGAATGGAATCGTGATACGGGCGTTCAGATCCAGAAAGAGATCGAAGCCCTTGGGAGAAGATGTCTCTTGCTTGGGGTGAATGTGGCAGAACGAAGACAGGTAGATCAGATGGTTGCAGAAGTGATAGGCGTCTTCGGGCGGGTTGATATTCTGGTCAATAATGCTGGTTTTGATCGGCCCGGGAGTCTTTTAAAAACAAAGGAAGAGGATTGGGACGCGGTGTTTGGTGTCCACCTGACAGGGACATTGAACTGCATCCAAGCGGTTGTTCCCTACATGATCGAAAAGAGTTACGGTAAGATCATCAACCTCTCTTCGGTTTGGGGAAAGAGAGGGGCGGTTTCTGAGATCAGTTACAGCACGGCTAAGGCCGGAATCCTTGGTTTGACAAAGAGTGTCGCCAGAGAATTGGGTAGGTATCAAATCAATGTCAACGCGGTTTTGCCGGGTTTCATTCTGACCCCAACGGTTTCCAAAATGGCTGAGAAATATCGAAATATCATCATCGAAAATACCCCATTTAAAAGGGCAGGTCAGCCAGAAGAGGTAGCCAATGTGGTGGCCTTTTTAGTTTCTGATGAGGCCAGTTTTATGACCGGAGCTGAGGTGGAAGTCTCCGGCGGGTGGAATATGTAGGGCAGGGTGTCAGGGTACCAGGGGATCAGGAAATCAGGATATCAGGAAATCAGGGTATCAGGGGATCAGGGGATCAGGAAATCAGGATATCAGGAAATCAGGAAATCAGATAAGAAAAGGCTCTTCCAGACAAACTTGTGAAAACGTAACTCCTCCATACCTCCCCTCGGTTTCGAGTCGCAACGACTTAACCTAAGGGGAGGTTACCCAATTGAAACTAATTTACTAATGTGACATCGTATAAGCATGATTATCTTCGCGCATCATACGGGGGAGCCCCATGGTATTTTGGGCGCCCAATTAGCGGCGACCTTCTTTCAACAAAAACTTTCCATTCCCACCATTGTCGTCGGTATCAAGAGAGATTTTTCAAAAACTGAGCTGCTCGGTTTTGTAAATGAACATTACAGATCTGAGAAAAGGGTCGTCGCATTCACGCATCTCTGCGGAAGAAAAGATCTCATCGAACTGATCCGTGAACTCAAACAGGAAGGATTTAGTACCATTCTGGGAGGCCCACAGGCCCGTCAGGATTACAAGGGTGAGCCGGAGGCTGATTCTCATCCGAATCGGTTCAGAGGGCTCAAATCAACGGTTGACCTTGCTTTTCAGGGACCGGTTGATGGCTTCAGAGCGGAACATCTCAGCCTCCGCGATACACTCTTCGAATACCCATGGACAAAGGATATATTTCTAAAAGTCGATTGGTCGAACCTTTATACATTTTCGGATACCCTCAAGAAACATGAAGTCCAGCTTGGTCAAGTTCTTAATGCGATCGGTTGCCCTTATTCCAGTAAGGTTCAGACCATCGTTCTTCCTCCGCCTGTAAATCTCAGAGGAAAAGAGGTCCCGGAGGTTAAAGTTCGTAGCAAGGGATGTATCTTCTGCGACGTTTCATGGGACAAAGGGTTTCATGGCCCTGTGGAACGCGACAGAGTTATTGCTCAGATTGAGGGATTGCCAGAGCTTGATGGAAAAAAGATTCCGTTCGAGCTCATCGACGAATATCCCATTCGCTTGCTCGGTAAATTGCTCCATGTGGTTGAACATCAAAAAATCAGGCTTTCACAGATTAATCTGGTCTGCCGGCTTGATGACATCAACGGTCACGTTTCTGATCTTTCAGAAATCCTTTTGCAGGCTCAGAAACTTGATATGAAGATCATGTTTGCATCAATTGGTTTTGAATCATTCTCTGACCGGTTACTTCAATATTTCTGCAAAGGAATCACCTTCGCGGATATCGTAAAGTGTGTTGAAACGCTACGCCGCCTCAAAGACCGATTCGGAAGCCACTTCCTTTACCGTAGGGATGAAGGAGCGAACCACGGGTTGATCCGGCCCACACCCTGGGATGACGGGGAAACCATGCAGGAGATGGACATGAATATATTCCTGAACCGGTTCTTCGAGGACATTCTTCCCGAGCACAGCACACCGCTCATCATTCACCACGCCTCTTTCCTCGGAGACTGGATCAGAGAGATCGAATCAGCCACAGGCATCACATTCGGACGGGACGGAACCTGGATCGAATGGTGGAATCCGTCTATGTGATGTCCAAGATAATATTTAACTAGAAAATAGAATCTCGTTTAACGTTGTCGAAGCTCGTATCGAGGCTCGGCTTTCGAAACTTAAAACTCGAGCATCCTGCGTCGAGCTTCGGGGTTCGATACGAGCATCGTTACCCATAACCGTTTGACTACCAATTTTCATGGCTCGTTGGTGTCCTCCGGGAATGGGCCATTAATTTGAAAGTTAGAGAACCCCTTGAATTGACAATAACAATTATATCAGTTAAAAAAATAACATGATTAGACTAATCCTCCATGTCTCTTTTTCAATTTTTCTGTTAGTTGCCTTAAGTACTGAGACATTTAGTCACCCTGAACTCCAAACAGTCTGTGTTGACCCACTTTTTTTAGATTGGGATGATCATTATCTCTTAAAACAGAGGGATTCTCATCTTCCGACACATGAATTTCGCCTGATAAAAGTTAGGATTCATGCCATGAATGATCAGGGAGTCATAATCTCCATTTTTCGCCCACCCTCATCTATTCTTTAACCCTTCTTTGACCAAGTAACACTTCCCATGCTTTTATTGGTTTCCTGACCGGGAATAAAGAATTGTTGACAATAAAATTTGCAGAAGGGATTTTCGTTAATCTAAAAATAACCTTCACTTGATTGGAATCAAGAGAATGGTGTGATATTATAACTTTGACGGTTTTTTCCAGGAGGGACTAAGAGATGAACCATTGGCACCAGATGACCATCCAAGAAGTGATATCAACACTGAAAAGCGATCAGAATCGTGGTTTGAGCAAAGCCGAGGCCGAACGACGACTGGCTGAATACGGGCCAAATGAACTGGAAGCCGCTCGCCGGCTCTCGCCCTGGAGCATGCTGGGCCAGCAGTTCAAGAACATACTGATTATCATCCTGATAATTGCGATTGTTCTCTCAGCCATTCTCGGACATACGGTCGAGGCCATTGCCATATCCGTCATTATGCTCTTCGCCGTACTGCTGGGTTTTATACAAGAGTATCGTGCTGAGCGTGCCATTGAAGCGTTGAAAAAAATGGCTGCCCCTACGGCAACCGTGATTCGTGATGGAGAGGAGGAGGATATTCCTGCCCGGGATCTCGTCCCGGGAGACATCCTTCTGATCAGGACAGGCGACCGGATCTCTGCGGATTGCAGGCTCATCGAGGCCGTCAACCTTCAGATTGAAGAAGCTCCCCTCACTGGAGAGTCCGTTCCCGTAGAAAAACAAACCGCTACTCTGGAAGGCGGCGAATTGGCCATAGGCGACCGGAAGAACATGGCTTATACCGGGACCATTGTCACCTATGGGCGAGGCCATGGTGTGGTGGTTGCCACAGGAATGCTGACCGAGTTTGGAAAGATCGCCAAACTTCTTCAGAGCGTTGAAACGGGTAAGACGCCTCTTCAGCAGAACCTCGACAAGGTTGGCCATCTTCTCGCTCGGGCAGCTATTGTGGTTGTTCTATTAATCGTTGCCCTCGGTTTTTTCCGGGGGCAGCCTTTTCTGGAAATGTTGATCTTCGGAATTGCCTTGGCGGTGGCTGTGGTCCCGGAGGCGTTGCCCGCCGTGGTTACCATTTCGCTTGCGATTGGCGTGCAGCGGATGGTTAAACGGAATGCCCTCATCAGGCGTCTGCCGGCAGTTGAAACTTTAGGTTGCACCTCAATTATCTGTTCAGATAAAACCGGAACCCTCACGAAAGATGAAATGACCGTCCGCAAGGTCTTTGTGGCTGGTAAAATGCTGGAAGTTTCCGGGTCGGGTTACGAGCCTCGCGGACAATTCTTAAGCAATGGCTCTGAGATTCAACCTTTTCCCCAGTTGACCACGCTTCTAAGCGCTTGTGTACTTGCTTCAGATGCGCACCTAACCCGAGAGGGAGATAACGGACATTGGCATATCAAAGGCGATCCCACGGAAGGGGCGCTTGTGGTGGCTGCTGCCAAGGCCCATCTTCACAGGACCGAGCTGGATCGCCAGTTTCCAAGGGTTGATGAAATTCCCTTCACTTCTGAGACGAAACGAATGACCACTCTCCATCAATCCCCTCATGGCATCGTAGCGTATTCGAAAGGAGCTCCGGAAGTTATTCTTGACTCCTGTGCTGGACATCTGACCGAAAAAGGCGAAACTGCTCTCGGCATACCAGAGAAAGAGACTATTCTCCTGTTTGCAAAGCAAATGGCGGGTGAGGCTCTGCGAGTCCTGGCAGTGGCCCAAAAGCCAAATGCCAATATAGAGAGCGCCGAAAAGGAAATGGTTTTCCTCGGGTTGGTGGGAATGATCGATCCGCCCCGGCTGGAGGCCAAAGGAGCGGTTCAAGTTTGCAAAGAGGCAGGGATTAAGCCTGTCATGATCACCGGCGATCATCCCCTCACCGCCCAAGCGATTGCACGAGAATTGGGCATCCTAAGCAATGGCGCGGTGGTTACCGGTGTTAAACTCGAGGAGATGAGCGAAGCTGACTTGGAGAATAAAGTGGAGTCGATCGATGTTTACGCTCGCGTTTCTCCGGCGCACAAGCTCCGAGTGGTAACCGCTTTGCAGAAAAAAGGGCATTTTGTTGCGATGACCGGCGACGGGGTAAACGATGCCCCTGCGCTTAAAAAGGCCGACATTGGCATTGCCATGGGTATCACCGGTACGGATGTTACAAAAGAGGCGGCCGCGATGACATTGACGGACGACAATTTTGCCTCCATTGTTGCAGCGGTCGAAGAAGGCAGGGGTGTTTTTAATAATATCAAAAAATACCTGATGTTTCTGCTTTCGTCCAACATTGGCGAAATATGTCTGATGGCTGCGGCTACTCTATTTGCCCTTCCTTTACCTCTCAGTGCGGTCCAGATCCTTTATGTCAATCTGGCCACAGATGGCTTGCCTGCTCTTGCCCTCGCCGTTGACCCTCCGGAGGCGGACCTGATGCGTCGCAAACCAAGAAATCCTCGGACGGGTATTTTTACACGGCCCGTTATTACCCTCATGGTCGTGGGTGGATTATGGTCGGCTGCTATCAACTTCGGGCTTTTCGCATGGGCGCTTAACTCCGGGCGTAGCATCGAAGAAGCGATGACAATGACCTTCGTTTCCCTTGTGCTGATCCAGTTCTTCAAAGCCTATAACTTTCGTTCTGACAGAAATTCGGTCCTAAACCGGGCTTTTGCCAATAAATGGCTGAATCTCGCTATCCTGTGGGAAATCGGACTTCTTGCCCTGGTCGTCTATCTGCCATTCCTTCAGACACCCTTTGGCACATTCAGCCTGCCTTTAACCGACTGGGTGATTATTATTGCGCTGGCCTTTACCGTTTCCCCGGTGTTGGAAGTAGTCAAATGGATGGAAAGACGTGGATGGTTGGGAGAGTTGACATGAGATGGAACAGACTCCTGTCGAAAGAAATATCAGACACAATAAACTTGAATTCTGAAAGTTATTATCTTATAAAAACTCCATCCTGAAGGGGAGTAGCTAACAAGATAAGGTCAACATACCGGCACACGTTGCCTGGCCTTACCATTGGTTAAAAGCCAATTAGCGAGACCTTTAGTGTAGACTTTGATGTCTGTGCTAAAGCGTCTCGCTTTTTATTTGAACCTAAATTGAGCGATTCACCCTATCTCCCAAGGGGGGCGGAGATGCCTCAAACCCTTTTAGAATGCGATACGTTGAACGTCTGGGTAATGGACCTTAAGCTTTCACCAAACGGGTGAAGATTGAACAGGCCCTATGGTTGATTCAATCGATCAAAGGTAATCGCTCTAAAAGGTTTTTCGGCCTCCCCGCCCCCCTTGTGAAGGGTGAAAGAAATCGCTCAATTTAGGTTGAAGAAAGCGATTAGGTATGACAGCCTTTATAACGTCCTTTCTATTTGTGGTTTTGGCTGAAATGGGCGATAAGACCCAATTACTCGCCATGGCCTTTGCATCCAGATACCCTTGGCAAACCGTGTTGTTTGCTGTTTTTGCAGCGACCCTTCTTAATCATTTGATCGCCGTTGCTGCAGGGAATCTCCTCACCAATATCGTTCCACTTCAATACATCCAAATCATAGGAGCCGCCTCTTTCATCCTGTTCGGCCTTTGGACGCTGCGAGGGGATGAACTCAAGGGGGAGGATATAAAGTATAAATATAGCCCCTTCTGGGCCGTGGCGATCGCCTTTTTCATCGCAGAGATGGGAGATAAGACTCAACTTGCGACTGTTGCATTAGCGACCCGATTTGACAGCATCATTGAAGTGTGGTTGGGAACAACCTGTGCCATGGTGATTGCAGACGCCTTTGGAATTACGGTTGGCATCGTCCTGGGAAAGAAAATACCGGAACGATTCATCAAGTGGTTTGCCGCATTGGTTTTTATCATTTTTGGTATCCTTGGTATTTATGGAGCGACTCCCAAAGAATTCTGGACGACGCCCATCTGGGTTGGAGGCTTACTGCTACTTCTGTTGTTGATCTATGGAGTAATTTTGATGAATAAGAGAAGAGATTATACAGGATGAATTTTTCCATGGTTGTCTATCTGTAAATATTTTTGGCACCTCTTGATTTTTCTAAGCTGCCTCTGATTTAGACCTGGCAAAAAAGAATTGGTTGGGGGAAAATAGGTTCACTATTGTGAACTTCCAGCAATGCTTTGTAAAAATATCTCTTGACAAATAAATAAATGTAGTTTAATAATCTGGAGGAGTTGAGGTTTTGGAAAGAGACTGGGTAGTTCAGCATCGTGAACTTTCGTTATGTGGGAAAAGGTTATATCCTGCCTTCCATCCTACACTTTCAATATTCCACTTTGAGAAAGGAGGTTGTTATGGTGAGCGAGAAAGAAGGACTCTCAACGGCAGAGAGTCTACGGAAGACTCGTACCTACGGCCAGGTCAGATGTCATAATCCCAGTTGTATGGGTAGATTGGCGCCCAAATCTGGAGAGCCCACAGTGAAATGTCCTGTCTGTCATATGGAATGGCGTGTCGCTTGGGTCAAGGATGGTTTTCCCCGGATCAGAGGCCCGGTGTGGGATGTGAACAAAAGATTAGCCGATGAAGAGTTCGAAAGAAAAATGAAGGAGGTTAAGAAAGATGGCCCTAAATAGGAAGATAGCTTATATTGACCTCTCCACAGGCAAAATAGAGATTAAACCCATTCCGCTCGAATTGCGGAGGAAGTTCCTGGGAGGGCGGGGGCTCGATGCCTACCTGCTTTATAACCATACAAAACAAGGATGTGACCCTCTTGGACCGGACAATACGATTATGGTGAGCGGAGGAGCGTTATGCGCCACTCTGGCATCCGCCACCTCGAGATGCCATGTCATGGCGAAATCTCCCCTCGGAGGGATGCTGGGGAGCGCCAACATGGGAGGGTTCTTCACTCCTGAGTTGGCTTGGGCAGGGTTTCATCATCTCGTCATCAAAGGTAAGGCAGAAAAGCCGGTTTATCTCTGGATCCACAATGGCAAAATCGAGATCCGTGACGCACGAAACCTCTGGGGCAAAACCGTTACCGATACCCAGTGGGCGATCCGGGAAGAGTTGGGTGATGATGATATTAAGAGTCTGGTCATTGGCCCAGCGGGTGAAAATCTCGTCAGGTATGCCAATGTCATGACCGGCATTAAGAATTCGGGCGGCAGGACAGGAATGGGAGCGGTCATGGGCTCAAAAAATTTGAAAGCCATTGCCGCTCGCGGAACCATGGATATCAAGATCGCTTATCCGAAAGAGGCGCTTGAGTATAACAAGCGATTTATCGATCAGATCACAAGCGCAAAAGTGAACCAGACCCAGGGAACTCTGGGGACCCCTTTTATCTGGGGAGCCACCAATTCCTGGGGCGGTGTCCGGACCAGGAACTTCCAGTATAATCAGATGCTGTATGCTGATGAGATCGAGCCGGAATCAATTGACGAAAACTCTCTCAAAACGATTGGGCCTTACCACATGACCGGCTGTTTCGGCTGCCAGGTCCACTGCCGGCCCCAGTACAAGATTCCCACCGGACCTTATGCAGGCGTTTATGATGAAGGCCCAGAGTATACCTCTCAGGGCGGGATGTCGTCGGAACCCGATATCCCAGGCCTGGAAAATCTGTTGGTCTGCAATCACCTGGTTGATCAGTGGGGTGTGGACAACCTTGAAATCGGAAGCATTATCTCCTGGGCAATGGAGCTTTATGAACTGGGAATCCTCACGAACAAGGAGACCGAGGGGCTCGACTTACGGTTTGGCAACGCCGAAGCATTCCAGGAGATGCTTGAACGGATCTGCTTCAGGAAGGGTTGGCTGGGAAATGTCCTGGCGGAGGGTGGCATTATCGCCTCGGAGAAGATTGGAAAGAATTCCTTTGACTATTTGATTCAGGTCAAAGGGGTGAGCAACCTTCATTCGGATGAGCGGGCCACACCGGCTTTGGCACTCAATATTGCAACCGCTTCCCGTGGCTCGGACCATTTGAGAAGCCGTCCAGCCATTGACCTTTACCATTTGCCGCAAGAAGTGATGAGAAAGATTTACAGCAGCCCGGTGCCTTACGATGGCCCCTTGAGTTCAGAACATACCGAATACATCGGAAAACCATGGCAGGTCTTCTGGCATGAAAACTGTTACATGGGAGTGGATTGCCTTGGCATTTGCAAATATCACACCACCTTCCTGGGTGCGACCCTTCCAAACTTTGAAGATTGGTCCAGAGTGCTTTACTACAATACAGGGCTGGAGCTGACTCCCCGGGAGATTTGGGACGCGGCTGTGCGATCGAACATGATGGAGCGGCTCTTCAACCTTCGCGAAGGGTTAACGAGAAACGACCTCAAAAAGGGAGATATGCTCAACCATCGGTATTTTGATGAGCCCTGCCGAAGGGGTGCGCTCGATGTGGTTGGAAAGGTCATCGATCGAGAAAAATTCGCAAAGATGGTCGATGAGTTGTATGAATACAAGGGATTGGATAAGAATGGCGTTCCGAAACCCGAAACGCTTAAGAAGCTCGGCTTAGACAAAGAACCATCCCATTTATTGTAATAAAACGAATTTAACGAATGATAGCGAATAACACGAATAGGCTTTATTCGTGAAATTCGTTCTTATTCGAGTCATTCGTGATAAATGAAAGGAGAAAGTGAATGGAACCCATGGGTAAAGTTCTATCAATCAGTCCAGAAAAATGCACCGGCTGCAGGCTTTGTGAGCAAGTATGCGCGGTTTTTCATGATGGCGTTTCCAATCCGGCCCGAAGCCGGATAAAAGTGATGAAGTGGGAGTCGGAGGGGATTTACGTCCCGATGTCCTGTCAACAGTGCCAGGATGCTCCCTGTTTGATCGTCTGCCCTGTCAAGGCCATTTCCCGGGATGAGAATCTGAGCCGGGTGATGGTGAACCACAACATCTGTATCGGCTGTCGCTCCTGCGTGACGGTTTGTCCCTTTGGCGCGATGGGTTTTAATGTCATCGACCGGAAGAATTTTAAGTGCGATCTCTGCGATGGCGATCCGCAATGCGTTCGTTTCTGTGACATGAAAGCGGTCGATTATGTGGATGCAGACCGGGTGGCCGTGGCGAAGAAGAAGGCGGCTGCAGAAAAGATCACCGCGGCCCAGCGGCAAGCTTTAGCTCTGGAGTCAGGATCACACTAAGGGAAATAACCAAATTCCAATAACCAGCACTTAAGAGAATAACTTCCCCTCTTAAGTTAAGGGGGGGTAGGGGGGCGTTATAGGTTATTTGAGTTTGGTCATTGGTATTTAACAAAAAGGGGCTGGTTGTACCAGCCCCTTTTTGTTAAATTAGCGTTTGTTTCAATACAGACAAAGCGTTGTTAATCTCTTCCCGGGTGATGACGAGCGGAGGGAGAAGCCGGATCACATTGGGCCCGGCCAACAGGGCGATGACCCCCTTTTCCATCAGGTTCTGAACATAAGGCCCGGCCTTCTCCTTCAGTTCGATGCCAATCATCAGGCCGAGGCCTCTCACCTCCCGTATCTTCTCGCTCTTAATGGCTCGCAGTTCGTTTAAAAAATATTCTCCCTGAACTTTTGCTTTTTCAGGAAGCCTCTCACCTACAATGATTTCCAGAGAGGCAAGCGCTGCTGCACAGGCAAGGGGATTGCCACCAAAAGTAGAGGTATGGCTCTTGACAGGCACGCGGACAGCATCCGAACAGAGCACTGCCCCCATGGGAATGCCCCCTGCCAGCGATTTGGCCACACAGAGCAGATCCGGCTCGACAAACTGTTCACACGCAAAAAGGGTTCCTGTCCTGCCAAAACCTGTCTGGACTTCATCAAAGATGAGAAGAATTCCCTTTTGATCACAAAGTTGGCGGACCTTTTCAAAGTAAGATTTGTCTCCGACCCGAACTCCACCCTCTCCCTGTACCAGCTCAAGAATGATGGCAGCGGTTTCTTCACTGACCGTTTCATTCAATTTATCAAAGTTATTGAAGGGCGCATGTTTGATTCCGGGCATCATGGGTGCGAAGGGTTTCTGATACTCCTCTCCCCAGGTGGCGGCAAGAGCGCCAAAGGTTTTTCCGTGAAACCCCCTCATGGCGGCGATGATCTCCTTTTTTCCAGCACTCGCACGCGCAAACTTGAGGGCGCCTTCAACCGCTTCTGCACCGGAGTTACAGAAGAAGACCCGTTTCAACCCCTGAGGGCTGAGGGAAATAAGTTTTTCGGCAAGTCTGGCGCGAACAGGGTTATAAAAGACACCGTAACAGTTTGACAGGGTGAGATACTGTTCGTAGATTGCTTTGGCCACTTCTTCTCTGCCATGGCCGATATTAGAGACTCCGACATTGGAGGCGCAATCGATATATTCCCGTCCCCGGTCGTCATAGAGTCTTGCTCCCTTGCCCCTGACCAGAACAATATCCCGGCGGGGATAGACCGGGAGTTCATACCGATCTTCAAGTTCCTTAGGATGGGTTGAGTCAATAAGGCTCATTCGATGACCGTTCCCTTTCCTGAAAGGGCATCCGCCACGGGATGCTCACTTCGACCATCTGCGATGATGACCCTGCTTGCCCCGTGTTCAAAAAGTTTTCGGACAGCCAGCATCTTGCGCTTCATTCTTCCGTCCACCTGTTGCTCTCTAACTTCGAGTTCAACTGCGGGAATCTTTTTGATCAAACTACTTTCATCATCCTTGTTTTCAAGGAAGCCAGGCGCCTCGATCAGGTTGATCACGGTATCGGCATGCATGGCCTTCTGAAGAACTCTCACCACGTCGTCGTTTTCCGTGTTGATGGCATTATTCTGTTCGTCGATGATGGGGACGGTGAGGACAGGGACATAACCGTGGTCGAGGAGAAGGTCGAGGAGGTTCTTGTTGATGGCCTCGGGTTTCCCCGAGTAATCCCGGAGGATTTTTAACTTGCCGTCCTGATAGACGCGGATTCCCTTATTTCTGATGCCTTGGATGGCTTTTCCGTCCAGGCCGGAGAGACCCACGCCATTGATCCCATTCTGATGGCACAGTTCCACAATCCGTTTGTTCCTCGCGCCGGCATAGGCCATCATCATCTGATCGATCAGGTTCTCGTCGGAATAGACGCTCGAATAACCGGAGACCGACGTGACGACCTTCTTGGGCTGGCCCAGGTCTTCGGCCAGCTTGTCCCTGAGGGCGTTGGCGCCGTGGACGATGATGAACTTCTCTTTGACTTGCGCCAGGTCCTGAATGACCCCTTGCAGGTTAATTCCGGCTCCTCCGCCGATCTTGACAATAATCATTTACCACTCCCTCACCGTTTCGTTGTCGATGTTTTGCCAGCCTTCTTCAGAAGGAAAGGGCTCCGAGCAGATGACCAGTTGCGGCCCCTCCTTATATCGCATGGTGAAGTAGTCTGTCTCGCCAGTAAAATAAGTAGAGAGATAAATACTTCTTCCATTAACCAGGATGATGTTCATCCCCCTGATCGATCTGGTCCGGTCCCGGAGCAGCCCAACGGCTTTTTTCAGGGCGGCAAGGGTATCGCCGTGATCGAAGCGGCGGATGAAGTTGAAGATCTTTTCAGCACCAATCCGTCCCTGTTCTTTGATCTTAACCCCTCTCAGTTCACCATTGAAGATGAAGATCCTCTCGCCGTCTGTGAAAGGCATGTTGTTTTCAATGACGATATCCCTGTCCTCAAAAGCGCTTCGGGCATGGGCAATGAGAAGGGTCGTCCGCGGGAATCGGTTGAATTGGTCTTCCCAAACAGGGCAGATATTCTTATAGATTTGCCATTTCTGGTCTGCATCCTTCCATGCACATCCCCAGCCGTGGCCCTGATATTCATGGCTGTTCCGGGCAATGAAGGCAAATGGGGTGAGATAATCGGCAGGATTGAACGGTTCCCCTGATCGCACAGCAAGAAGTCTGCACATATCCCTTAGGTTGCTAAGTAAGCGGTGAAAAATCAAATTGTGTCAAAATGGAAATATTATACTATATAAGTTGGTTTAAATCCGAAGCACGAAATCCGAAACTCGAAACAATCTCAAATTACCAAATATTTAATGTCTGAAACAGAAGGTTTAGAAAATTTGAATTTTGAGAATTCGGATTTGTTTCGGATTGGTCCTAAAAGGACGCTTCGCCCGATATTCGGATTTCGAATTTTTCAGCTCCAAACTTTGTTTTGTTCTCCGGTGGGCCGGAGGTTAAATCAAATCGGGTGGAGGCCGGGAAAGGTGAGGCCTGCTGTTTCTTCAAACCCACACATCACATTCATGGCATGAACGGCCTGCCCGGCTGCCCCTTTCATCAGGTTGTCGATGGCTGAGACAACGACAAGCCTTGTTCCCTCCAGTTCAAAACCAATATCGCAGTAGTTGGTGCCGGCCAGGATCTTGGGCTCGGGAAAACGATAGATGCCCTGTTTCTCTTTGACAATCCGGATGAAAGGCTCCTGTCCATAGACCTGGCGATAGGCCTTCCAGATCTCTTTCTCCGTAAATCCCGGCTTCACAAAGAGGTGGGCTGTCACCAGAATCCCGCGCACCATCTCAATCGATGTGGCAGAGAAATAGATATGATGACCCAACTCCTGCTCCATCTCTGCAATGTGACGGTGTCCGGTCGGTTTATAAGAGCGGACGCAGCCGCTTCGCTCCGGGTGATGGGAGCCCTCGCTTACGGCATTGCCCCCTTCTGACGAACCGCATTTGGCTTCGGCGATAACAGGCAGGGCCGTATCCACCAACCCCAATTTAAAAAGGGGCCAGAGGGGCAGGATCGTGGCCGTGGCATTGCATCCCGCGCCACTGATATAGCGGGTCTTCTTCATCTCACCCCGGTGGAGTTCCACGTTTCCATAGACAAACTCGGCAAGCTTGTCCGGGTGAGGATGCTCCACTTCGTACCATTTCTGATAAGCGGAGGTATCCTTCAGCCTGAAATCTGCAGAGAGGTCCACAATCCTTTCTGCCAGACCGCTCAACTCATTGAACCTCTGCATGAACTGGGTATGGGGAAGAGATACAAAGAGGAGATCGACCTTTTCGAGCTCTTTGATTGTGCAAAAATCGAGAGGAGTCCTTTTGCGAAGGTTCGGATGGACCTTCGTGATGGGTTTTCCAGCGTTTCTTTCGGAGGTCGCCTGATGGACTTCCACATGAGGATGATCGATGAGAAGCCTGAGAAGCTCCCCACCGCCATAACCCGATGCGCCAACGATTGAGACCCTCATCTTTTTCCCACCTTCAGAACATAGTCCACAACCTTGGCCGGGATGTTCACTCCTGTCGTATCGATGCTGTTTCGGAATTCCATGGTATAGTTGACTTCGTTGATCGAGAGTCCTTCCGGAGTTTCAAAGAGATCAATCGCTACCACGCCTCCACCGACGGCCTTGGCAGCGCGCACAGAGATGTCATGGAGCTCATCCGTGACCGGGCAATTGGAAGCTTTGGCTCCACGGGCGGTGTTGGTAATCCAGTGTTCTGAATGGCGATAGATCGCACAGATACAGCTGTCTCCGACAACGAAACTCCGGATGTCTCTGCCGTGTTTCTCCATATACTCCTGAATGTAGAAGATGGAGTGATGATAGCTTCCCAAAACCTCTTTATGCTCAAGGATTGCCTCCGCCGCAT
This sequence comes from Deltaproteobacteria bacterium, assembly GCA_016875195.1. Classification (GTDB taxonomy): domain Bacteria; phylum Desulfobacterota; class BSN033; order BSN033; family UBA1163; genus RBG-16-49-23. The sequence goes on along the minus strand of VGRY01000003.1, from coordinate 19,667 downwards.
CCCGGTCATTGACCTTCGAGAGCAGTCTGCCCCATGAACCGGTGTTGGGCTTGATGACACAGGGGTAGCCCAATTCATCCATGGCAGCAAGGGCCGACTCCGGCGTGAAGGCGAGATAACAGCGGGGCGTTCGAAGGCCGGTTTTAATAATGGCCTGTGTGGTGAGAAACTTGCTACCGCAGACCTCTGCCACCTGATAGGTGTTGACTGTGGGGATGCTGAAGTCCTCGAAGACCTTAATGGCATGGATGGCCCTCGAATGGTTGACACACCGTTCGATGACCACATCGAGCGAGTATTTGTTCTGGTGGAGGTTGAAGACGATTTCCCTGTCATCGATCGGCACCACCTCGACGCCGGGGCGGGTTCGAAATTCGTCCAGGAGGAGTTTCTCCTCTTTTCTGATAATGGAATGGATTAAGCCTACTTTCATCTTCTCAACTCCAATGATGGCAATCAGTTTTTATCCGGACTCTGCGGGATTTTCCCAATCTGTTTCAAGATCCAAATGAGTGGCGAGTCGGTTTCCGGTAGGTGTCTCTCACGATGGCGTGCGAGGAGTCATGCGATGGGGTAGACGATCATTCACCCCAGTCTTCTTCCTCCTGTGGGGCTTCCTGAACACTGTCTTTGTCTGTTACCTCCAATTCGGAGCCGCAGTCTCCACAGGTAATGATTTCCCCCTTTTCCGTGCCTTCAACCAGTTTGAATTCAAGTCCGCAAACAGGGCACTCAGCCATTCCCGCACCTCCTTAAAGTTCAGCAATCATTTATACTATTTTGGCCCCAATGTCAACCGCCGGCGAGCATGACGATGAGATGAATTTCGTCCCCATCCTTGACGGGTTTGGCGAGTTCATTCGGGTGGGCGCTGGCATGATTGAGATAGACTTCAATGACGTTGTGCAGCTTATCTTTCTTGGAAAAAATGGCCTTTTCCATTCCTGGATACTGTTGGATGAGATGATTCAAACATTCACCAACGGTATTTCCCTCCACTGCAACGGCTTCCTGCCCATTGGTAAAACGACGATGTGTTGCATGAATATGTATCTTGATAGACATATCTTTTTCCTTGTACCCGAGTAGGGGCAATTCATGCTTGCACGCCGAAGTGCGGCGTTTCAGCACGCAGGCATGAATTGCCCCTACAGAATGATTTTTTCAACCTGCGAGAGATCCACAATGTTCGCAGTCCGGGTTTCGGTTGACAGTAAATTCAGTGAAAAGGGCTTCCAGTCCGTCATACATGAGTAAGCGGTTGGTCAGGAGTTGCCCAATCCCTAAAAGATACTTGATGACCTCTGTTGCCTGAATGCTGCCGATGACGGCCGGAGTGACGCCAATGACAGGGAACTTCTCTTCTGCGATTGGGCCCCGATACAGGCACCCCAAACAGGCCGATTTGCCGGGCAGGATGGTCATGGCCCTTCCCTCAAAGCCTCTCACTGCTCCGTGAAAAAAAGGGATCTTTTTTTCAATCGCACAGCGATTGAGGACGTAGCGCGTGGGCAGGTTATCCATGGCATCCACAATGGCATCACATCCCTCTACGAGTTGGCAAATATTGGTTTCGGTGATCGTTTGATCGATGGCTTCGATCTCCACCCTCCGGTTGAGGTTCTTCAATTTCGTACGGGCAGAATTGACTTTCTTTCCACCCACATCTTCTTCATGGTGTAGAATCTGGCGGTTCAGGTTGCTCAATGAGACCCGGTCATGATCGATCAACCGGATCGTTCCGATTCCAGCGGCGGTTAGATAGAGAGCGATAGGAGAGCCGAGTCCACCAGCGCCGGCGACGGCCACCCGGGCTTTCTTCAGCTTTTCCTGCCCTTCCAGACCGATCTCCTCAATCATGATCTGTCTGTCATATCTATTCAGCTCATCCGGTGTCAGCATGATGCCCTACCTTCCAATATCCAAATCACATACTTATAGTGAACGACTTTGAAAAGTAGTCATTGCGAGGAGCGAAGCGATGTGGCAATCTCATGAGATTGCTTCACTTCGTTCGCAATGACACATGGTGGACGTTAATTTATTAAAGTCGTTCACTATAGAAATGGGTGCTTATCCCCTTGCATGTTTCAGAAGGTCGGCCAATCTTGTGGCGGCTTCCTTCTTCTTAACCAGATTGGCTTCGTCCGCATTCACAAAAGAGACAGCCTTCACGTTACAGAAGGCCACACATTGGGGGTCACCATCACAGTAGTCGCATTTCACCGTGACCCGTTCCTTGTGGTCAAAGAAGGGTTGACCGAAGGGACAGGCGATAATACAGGTTCTGCATCCAATACAGAGGTTTTTATCAATGACGACCCGATTTTGGTTTTCTGGTTCCCGGTGGCAGGCCTTTGTAGGGCAGACTTCAAGGCAGTATGCTGTTTCGCAGTGGTTGCAGGTCATGGGAAGGTAGATGCCGACTTGTTCCCACTTGACGATTTTGATCCGGGAGCGACTCGGATTGCTCGCTCCAGTGTGAAAGACCGAGCAGACCATCTCACACTGACGGCAGCCTGTGCATTTTTGCTGATCCACCACCAATACCTTCTGCTGCATTTCTGTCTCCATTAAGAACGAGTTAAACTCGAAGCACGAAATTCGGGCGAAGCGTCCAGCAGGACCAACTCGAAACAATTTCAAATGACCAAATTTCATAATGTTCCAAACAAAAGAGTTTAGAGAATTTAAATTTTGGAAATTCGAGATTGTTTCGGATTGATCCCTTCGGGAAGCTCCGCCCGATATTCGGATTTCGAATTTTGAATTAGCGCATATTGAAATTCCATCAGCCGTTGCATAGGGATCTGGTCTTTAATTCCCGCCCGAAGCAGACCCAGCCTGAGAAAAAAACCTCCTGTTAAAAGGGAGATGCCGGCAATGAATAACAGCCCAGCATTGTGGTAATATTTGGATATCCACTCAAGAGGGATTGGAAAGATAAAGCCGAGAAGGATGATGCCCTGCCAGAAGACATAACGCAATTTGCCAGTAACGAGAAGGCGAACCGAGTCTTTTCCCTGTTCCGATGCCCTGTATCTTTGAGTCAGGAAGAAATAGAGAAGGATTCCTTCTATCACCACAAGGATCTGTTCTCCAATCATTAAAGCTCTCATCGCCTGGCTATCATAGGAGAGCAGGCCGGTTCCCAGAGTGGAGAGAATAATGGACATCGAGCCAGTAGAGAGGGCTGAGACGAGAAAAAGCAGGGGCAGGAGAGGTGTATTCCATAATGGAACTGATTTCGTTGCCTTTAGAAGGATGCCGGTGTAAAGCGCGGTAGCAAAAGCAAAGACAAAGGCAATGACTTCCGGGATGAACCAAAAGGCGGATTGCGGATGGAGCCATTTAAAAGGCAGAAGCGACTTCGCAAATAGGGCCAAACCGAAGACGATAAAGACTGAAAGGATGATAAATCCACGGGCCACCCATGAGGTTCGGGGGTTGAGGCAGGCATACATGAACCTCCATTTGATCCCGAGGTCCAGAATCAGGAACGGGGCTCCGATCGCGACCATCAGCGGCCCCCATAAGATGGGGATCTTTGCAAAGTCGAAACGGATTCCAAGAAGTTCGATAAAAGGCGTGGATAAGGCGTTTAATTCTACCCCAGTCCAGAGGAGCAGAGCGCCAATAATAAATGAACCCGCTCCCATTCCTGCCAGATAGAGATAGATGGCAATAATCACTTTCCATTCCTGCTGGGGTTTAAAAGGCTTTCTCAAGTTTATCGGAGGCAGAAATTCGGTTTCCATGCTCAAGTTCTCCTGACCAAAAGGGTTCTTTATAATGAACAACCCGAATTAGGCTAATCATAGCATATACGTCCATCTTGTCAAGATTTATTAATAAAAAGGCCGATGATCCACGGTCAATATGAGATGCTGAGCCAAGTTCAGCATAACAAAATGGCCTATTTTCAGGCCACCCTTAACTTATTTCAGGGTCTGATTCGTAAGGTTTGAATGAATCATAAGGAGCCTATTGACAAAGTTTACCGGGTTCTGATACCATTAACGTTGGTTCAATATGGTGAACGGATGAAAAAGAGTACCTATTCTGCCCCATCGGTCCAAAAGGCCTTTAAGATCCTCCATGCGATTGCCGATTCCTCATCCGGAGTAGGGGTGAGTGAACTGGCAAAACAGTTAAAAATAGGCAAAAGCACGGTACACGGAATCACCAACTCCCTGGAGGAGTTAGGAGTTCTGGTTCGTGACCCTGTGGATAAGAGGTATAACCTTGGGTATACCTTGATAGAGATCGGGAGAAAGAATTATGGAAGAATCGAGTGGAGAGAGGTCGCAAGAACCCCAATGGAAAGATTGATGGAAAAAGTCGGGGAGACGATTTTCCTCGGCATCATGAATGGGGATCATATCACTATCCTGGATGTGGTCGAGTCGCATAACGAGATGAAAATTACTTCTCCGCCGGGGACCAGACTCCCGCTTCTTGCAGGTGCCACCGGAAAGGTTTTTCTCAGCCAGCTCGATGAGAAGAAGGTAAGGGAAATCATTCAGAAGGTGGGGTTGATGAAGTTTACTTCTAAGTCGGTGACAGATCCAAAGGCCTTTTTAAAAGAAGTGTCAGAAGCGAAGGAGAGGGGATATGCCATTGACGATGAGGAGTATCTTCTTGGCGTCAGGGCGATTGCCGTGCCTATTCGATTGTCTCCCCTACCTCCTGCTGCGATCTGGGCGGTCGGGTTTACTTCAAGCCTCAATGACCAGAAGGTGGAAACGGTGATTCTGGAGATTCAAAAAACTGGTCGTGAGATCGGTCGTGCCTTGGAAGGTCGGTTGAAATAGGTCATTTGGATGAGCGGAGTATTCTGACGATATCGTCTCCCACCTCATTCGTCTTAGAAAGTCCCCCCAAATCGATGGTTCTCACCTTTTTTTCAGCCAGATTCTGACTGACTGCTCGGTAAAGGAGTTCACCCGCCTCTGTTTCTCCTAAATAGTCTAACATCAATTTGGCTGTGAGAATCGCTGCGATGGGATTGGCCACGCCCTTGCCAGCGATATCCGGAGCAGATCCATGAACCGGATCGAAAAATCCGGGATAGGTCTTATCCTTCGGGTTAAAACTTGCTCCGGGGGCCAACCCCATGCCTCCTGTCACGGAGGCGGTGAGATCTGAAAGAATGTCTGCAAAAAGGTTGGAGGCAACGATCACATCATATCCCTTCGGATTCCGAACCACATCCATGCAGGCGGCGTCGATCAGTTTCGATTCGGTTCGGATTTCAGGATATCTCGATGCCACCTCTTTAAAGATTTTGTCCCAGAGAACCATTCCGTATCGCTGGGCATTCGACTTGGTGGCAGAGGTGACCTTCTTCCTGCCCTTCTGCCTTGCGTAGTTGAAGGCAAAGGTGATGATCCTTTCGATTCCTTTGCGGGTGAAGAGGCCACTCTGGATTGCAAGCTCACTTTCTCCGATGCCGACGATCCCTCCTGCATTCGAATACTCGCCTTCCGTATTCTCCCTGATGACAACAATGTCAATCTCTCCTCCGGAGATATGGGCTAATGGGCAGTCCACCCCCGGGAACAGGTAGACGGGCCGGAGGCCCACGTAGAGGTCAAACCCGAATTTGATGGGGAGGAGGAGTCCATGGAGGGTGACATCATCAGGGATCCGGGGATCACCCACTGCGCCTAAATAGATGGCATCGAATCCTTTTAAGATTTCCAAACCATTCTCGGGCATCATCATCCCATGTTGAAGGAAGTAATCACTTCCCCAGGAAAAAGATTGAAATTCGAATTGCATGGGTTCAAATATTGCCGAGAGGGCGTTCAAGCACTTGACCCCTTCCGAAACGACCTCTTTACCGATTCCATCCCCAGGGATGATAGCAATGTGATGAGTTTTTTTCATTTTTCAATTCTTCCGCTCTAACCAAATACAAACGATAATCCCCATAAATTAGCCGTTCACCCTTCGATGCCATCAGGATGAACGGCTAATTTTCCCATTCAAGAAACTACTATTCCTCTTTCTTTTTCAAAAATTGAATCACTGCGACAAGGACAAGCAACCCCAAACCGATTAAGTCTGTAGTCCATCCTGGCTTGATCAGGGTGAGCGCAGCCACCAGGAGAATGCCTCTCTCGATGAGCGTAGCCCTTTTCAATAACCATCCTTGCACTGCGGCGGCCAGAGCCATGGTTCCGACCAGACCTGTGATGATGGCCAGGGTAATTTCAGTTGCATTGCCGATCAGGACCATGGCAGGCCCATAGATGAACATATAAGGGATGATAAATCCTGCAATGGCGAAACGCATCGACTGCCATCCTACGTCCCATGTCCTTGCATTGGCAATGGCGGCGGCGGCAAAAGCGGCTAAGGCTACGGGCGGCGTTAATGCTGAGAGACAGGCGAAGTAAAAGATAAAGAGGTGGGCGGCGATGGGAGGTACTTTGAGTTGAATCAAAGCAGGAGCCAGAACTGAAGCTGAGATAGCATAAGCCGCAGTGGTAGGCATTCCCATTCCGAGGATGATGGCGATGATCATCGAAAAGACGAGGGCGAGGATGAGGCTTCCGCCTGAGTATTCGATGATGATCATTGCAAATTTCATTCCCAGGCCGGTTTGCGTCAGGACACCGACGATAATTCCGGCTGCCGCGCAGGTGGCTGCAATTTCTATAGAGGTCCTTGCCCCTTTGGCCAGGGTCTCAATGATTCTTTTAAATCCTAATCGATCCCCTTTGCGAATCCAGCTGACGATAATAAGAGAAATGATCGCGTACAGCGCAGAGCGGTAGGGAGAATACATTAAAACCATCAGAGAAACGCCCAGAACAACAAGGGGAATAAGAAGGTATCCTTTGTCAACCATAATCCTCCGAAAGACAGGGAGCTCTTCCTTTTTCATTCCCCATAATCCAGCCGAGGCGGAATAGAAGTCGATCATCCAGTAAGCGGCAAAATAGTATAGCGCTGCGGGGATGACTGCTGCCAGAGCCACTTTTGCATAAGGGATTCCCAGAATCTCTGCCATGAGAAAGGCACCAGCTCCCATGACCGGTGGAACGATCTGTCCTCCGGCAGAGTTCATCGATTCAATCGCGCCTGCAATATGGGGTTTAAATCCCGCATGCTTCATCATCGGAATATTGAAGACCCCATCCACCACGACATTGGCGACGGACGATCCCGAGGCGGTTCCGATGAAAGCGCTTGAAACGATGGAGACCTTGCCCGGTCCTCCTCTGAGACGCCCTGTGGCGCATCGAGCCAGGTCGACAAAAAACCTCCCTGCTCCGGAGGCTTCGATAAAGGCGCCGAATAAGACGAAGATAAAGATATAATGGGCGGAGGCAAGGATGGGAAGGCTTAAGATTCCATCAAGACTGAAGAGAAAAGTTATCATCCTGGGCCAGGAATATCCCTTGTGGTAGAAGAGGCCGGGCATATAATTTCCGAAATACCCGTAGAGGATAAAAAGGCCGGATAAAATGGCTAAAGGCCAGCCGGTGGCCCTTCTGGCCATTTCCCAGACAGCGATGACAAAGAGGACTGAAAAGAAAAAGTCCCATTGATTCGGAACGACGCCGACCCGATAGATCCATTCATCGAACACGCTGAAGATATAGATGGCAGGGGCGACGATTAACAGGACGAAAAGATAATCCACCCAATGCATCCTATCATTTGGCGATTTTTTCCATCCTGGAACCAATGCAAAAACGAGGACGCCCGCGAACACGACATGCATGGTTCGGAAGTACCAGGGATCGATGGCCCGAATGGTCAGGACATAGATATGGAAGATGGACATGGCCAGGCCGATCACAAAGACCGCCTTGGAAAGAATGCCTGTGAGTTCCCTCCCCCCCGAAACCTCGATATCCTTGATATGCATCTCATCGAGTTTCTTTTCGACCTCTTTTATGTCAACCACTTTTTCTTCCGCCATCTTCCCCCTTCTCCTTTCTCCCGCTTCCCTTTAGAGGCTGTGTCATAATTCCGTTCATGGTTCGAGAGCCTCACCACGAACGGACTGTGACATGTTAAAGATCAATAACTTAGCCGTTCGTCTCGGTTGCGAGTCGAAGCGACCTGAGTCCCGCTCAGGCGGGATCGAAGGGCGAATGGCTAAGTACGACACAGTCTCTTAATGATAGGGAGCACTTCACCAAAGGCTTTTTCACTTTCACACGGGATCACAAGGTCTTAAAAAAATGCGGATGGCCATGCGAGCCATGACTCATCCGCATTTTTGCTTGATTTAATGAATTTTAAGGTCACTCATCGTCTCTTATTGAGGGATCAATTTATCCGGAATCTTGATGCCTTTCTCTCTGTAATATCGGATTGCACCGGGATGAAGAGGAGTTGGACTGAAGACGATGGGCTCCGGTTTTGTCTCTTTTGCCGATGCATGAGTAGCAATCAGGATGTCTACGTTTTCAAAGGTCTTCTTGACCACCTCGTAAACAAAATCGCCGGGAACATCTTTATGGGCGATCATAAAGTTCCAGACGGTAATCGTTTCCACATCATAATCCTTGTTGCTCTTATAGTATCCCTTTGGAATCGTGCCCGGGGCAAAGAGTGGATATTTGGCAATGAATTTTTCGGCATCGGCTTTTGGGACACCGATAACATTAACATCGTGGGTCGTCTCGACCTCGTTGATGAGTCCCCAGGGAAGTCCTAAGGACTGGCCATTGGCATCGAGCATCCCGTCCTTGAGCTGTGAGTTAAGATCTGCTGATCCAGCATTGACAATTCGACCGGGTTTCACCCCGGCGCCTTCCAGAATTTTAGGCCAGTAAGTGGCTGGTGTTCCCCCGACCGGACCAACCCCTATGCTTTTCCCGTTAAGATCGTGGATCGTTTTAATCCCGGTTTTTTTCAGGGCATACATCTGAAAATAGGTGGCGTACATGGGGAAGATCACTCGGGTGTTCTGATGTTTTTTCCCTTTGGCCCAGCCCTCACCGGTCCATCCTTCCCAGACTGGAGCCGCGGTCACTCCTCCGAAATCGAGCTGTTTGGCATCGACCAACTGGGTGTTATGAACCGGGCCTCCGGTTGTCTCAACATTGGCCGGCACTCCCACCTTATCATGGAGGAGTTTTGCGAACCCTCCCATCCATACGAAATAGACGCCGCCGACAGGAGCAGCCCCGATGGTTACGGATTTGGGCCAACCCGGCTTCACCTGAGCCTGACAAAGGCCAATCATCAAGGTGAGAGTTAATAAAACAATACTGGTTAAAATAAACAAACGCTTCATCTGTCAACCTCCTTTTTTTGGGATTAATTAAGTTTTAAATTTCTACCATTTAACGCATTTTTTGTCAATATCTAATCATAAACCAAGCCTAATCATAAATCGCCCCACCTTGAAACTAACAAGATTTAAAGATATGCTTTAACATATTGAATGAGTTGAGGCTTAAGGGAACCTCTAATAATTCAAAATTCGTCACTCCGGTGAAAACTCGGTTTCGAGTCGCAACGACCGGAGTCCAGTGGCTGAGATAGTTCCCGACTTTCGTCGGGACGACGTCTGGATTCTGGGTTTCCCCGGAATGACATTTTTAGAGGTAGCCTTAATTCTCAAAGGAGGAGAGATGGAAGAGAAGGTTGAAGTCCGATGTCGCTCCTGCCATCACCGATTCAAAGTCCCTTCCGGACGGGAGTTGGTGGAGTGTCCAACTTGTTCGCAGAAATGGCGGCTCAAATGGTTTGATGAAACCACAGCCACCATCCTTGCACCAGAGTCCTGGGTAGAATTTCAAGCGAAAATGAAAGGGGTCAACCCCGTTAGAAATTCTATCGGGGCGGCAAACCCGACTGCAGAGCAGCGGGATATTATTTCTAACGGGGTCAAGAAATGAATCCAATCGCTTTCATCAATCTATCCACTCAGAAGGTGGTGGTTAAACCCATTTCCGAAAAACTCCGGCTCCTTTATTTGGGGGGACGGGGCATTAATATGTACCTACTCTATAACTATGTCAGAGAAGGATTGGATCCGTTTTCACCGGACAATCCTCTTATCTTCGGAGCAGGTCTCCTGACAGGGACCCATGGCATGGCCACGGCGCGTTTCAATATTTCCGCCAAATCACCTGAGTCAGGGAACCTTGGGGATTCCAACTCTGGCGGGTTCTTCGGCCCTGAGCTTCGCTTTGCCGGTTATGACCATCTGCTGATTCAAGGCAGATCACCTTCTCCGGTCTATCTCTGGATCCATGACGGAGAGATTGAATTCAGGGATGCGAGCCACCTCAAGGAATACAACCTCCCTCAAACCCTGGATGCCATCCGGGCGGAGTTGGGAGATCCGGACATACAGGTTGCGGCCATCGGCCCTGCAGGAAGGAAGTTGGTCGCTTTTGCCAATGTGATGTGCACCATCGGAAACGCCGCAGGACGAACAGGAATGGGCACAGTGATGGGTTCTAAAAATCTCTGGGCCATTGCTGTCCGGGGTAAACAATCTATCCCTATTAACAATCCCGAGCGGTTAATGAAAGCGGCTGAGAAGCAGTATCGTCAGATCACACAGACCAAGGGTTACAAAGCGACTGCCCTTTACGGAACCCTGATGCGGCTCGCGATCTCCAGAACCCAGGGACAGGAGCCTGCATTAAATTATCAATACAACATGCTCGAATCAGGAGGAGAGGAGTTTGACCCGGAGGTTTTTATCCAGAAGTACGAATACGGGAAGATGTCCTGCTTCAACTGTCCTGTTCACACCAAACATCTTCACCGGGTCCCTTCAGGGGAACACAAGGGCCTCACGGGTTCAGGCCCTGAATACGGAGGAGCGGGTTATTTCGGATCTTCCTGCGGAACAGGGGATTGGGTAACGATTATAGAGTGCTGGGACCTCTCTAATCAGTATGGACTCGATATTCTGACCACAGCCGGATATATCGCCTGGGTGATGGAACTTTATCAAAGGGAGCTGATCGATGAATCGATTACAGGCATGCCCATCCGCTGGGGGGATCACGATACCATGACCACCCTGATCCATCAAATGGCCCGGCGGGAGGGATTCGGGGGAATACTCTCGGATGGCTGGCAGAAGGCCAACCTGAAACTCTTTGGAGAAAAAGCAAAGGAGTATGAACGTTACATTCCAACGATCAAGGGGATGACCGTCGATCAGGACACCCGGGGGACCAAGGCCATGGCCGTTGGAGCAGCCACTGCCTCCCGTGGAGGGGGCTGTCATCTCAGAAGCCGTTTTACCATGGAAGAGATGGACCTTCCTCCTGAGGCGACCAAAAAGATCATTGGCCGTCCTGTCCCCTCTGATCCAGACTCCTATGAAGGCAAGGCTTATCCGGCGATCTGGATGGAGAGACTGTGCGCGGTTGGAGATGCTCTGGGGATTTGCAGATTTGTGACCAAATGGTTGAGCCCGGGTCTTCTGGGCTTCAATGAATTGGCAGAAGCGGTCTCTGCTGTGACAGGGTATGAATTCACACCGGAAAGGCTGATGGAGGCAGGGGAAAGGATTTCAAATCTGGAACGGCTCTTCCTCATCCGGGAAGGACTCGACCGGAAGGACGATCGCGTTCCGGAGCGCTTCTACGAACCCTGGCAATATGGTTACCAAAAAGGATCGTGCATCGACAAGGAGAAATTTGAAACCCTCCTCGATGAATATTACAAGGAGCAAGGGTGGGATGCGGAAGGGATCCCAACCCGGGAGACTTTGGAACGATTAGAGCTCGGAGAAGAACCATCCCATCTAATTTAGATTAGGGTTGCGGATTTTGGTCGGAGGGATATTGACAAAAATTCGAAGCACGAAATCCGAATTTCGAAACAATGTCAAATGACCAAATCCCAAATGTTCAAAACGAAAAAGTAGGGAACGCATATATGCGTTCCTTACAAGAATTTTGAACATTCGAATTTATCCAACTCAAAAAGCCTGTTTGGTCCTGGTTATACTAGGTTAGGAGCTGAGAAGATGAAAAAGATAGTGATCTATCCTGAACGATGTACAGGTTGTCGTCTGTGCGAATCGATTTGTGTCCTTTATAACGATAAGGTGAATGATCTGAGCAGATCGAGGATTCGAATCTTGAAGAAACATTCTCTGGGTCTGAGTACGCCGGTTGTTTGCTCCCAGTGTAAGAAGCCCCCTTGTGGCAAGGCCTGTCCAGTCGATGCCATCCATAAGGACGACGATGGATGTGTGAAGATCGATCAGGAGACGTGCATTGGCTGTGAAGCCTGCGTCAGCGCATGCCCCTTCGGTGTGATGATGGCATTGCCAGACAAGGTCGTGAAGTGTGAACTCTGCGACGGCGATCCCCAATGCGTCAAGTATTGTATGACGAATGCGATTGAATATGGGGAGGTTGAAACGGCAGTTCGCGAGAGGCGGCGCCGGAGCATGAACCTCTCTATTGAAGAACTGGCAGGATGCTGAAAAACGCCCATCTACTTTGTTCCCCTCATCTTTCGTCGTTGCGACGTACATCCAAGTACGCCTCACTCCTCAGGATTTCGGGCGCCTCGTATCTGGGAATTTTTGAGCATCCTGCATAAAAAGATTTTAGGCAAACTACTGGAAGCTTGAAGATGGCCATTAAGATTAAAGCACTTCAACCTTTATCAGAGAAGATCGGCGGCAATAAATTCGAGATGGATTGGTCAGGAGGGACCCTCGGAGACTTACTCTCCTCTCTTATCAAGAAAAATGGACCTGAATTAGAGAGGGAATTAACAGGGGAAGACGGTTCCTTTGCCTATCTTGTCTCTATCAATGGAAAGGTTAAAAGAGATCTCTCCGCGCCCATTCAGGATGGGGATGAAATCTTCTTCTTTACTCCACTGGGTGGAGGGTAACTCCAGCTCAAAGTTTATCTCACATTTGCCTCCCTTTTTACGCTACATTAACGTTTTCAAATACTATTACAAACGCATTAACTGTCATTGCGAGGAGTGAAGCGACGAAGCAATCCCTTGGGGTTAAATTCCCCGCTGCTTGCCGCGAATTCGTCATACCGGCGAAAGCCGGTATCCAGAAAACCCGTCTGGATTCCCCCGCATCAAGTGCGGGGCAGGCTAAATCAAGCACGGAATGACGGCAAAGAAGAGAAGGTGATACCCCGTTGCTTGCGGCGGGGTAGTTCATTGCGTTTGTTATCACGCTTTGCTCTCCTTCTTCAGGCAGTGAATAGATTGACGTTTGCCTCGGTACAATACCGGGTCCCCAGATCAACTAGTGGGTTGGAAAAAGGTCAGTGGTTCTAATACCGTGCAATAAATGAATATTATTCAATTTTTTTAATTTATTGATATTTTTATAAAAAATACTTGACATTACTTTATTTTTTGAATAAAATTGAGCAGTATTCAATTAATGTTTAATACAAATCATCGTATGTCCAAAAAGATTATCAAAAGGCAAATGATCATTCAGGCTGCCATTGAGGTTTTCAGTAGAAATAATTTTCAAAATTCAACCATTTCTCAGATTGCTCAAAAGGCAGGGGTAGCTGAAGGGACGATCTATCAGTACTTCAAAAATAAAGAAGATCTATTCTTTTCCATCCCGGTTGAAAAAACAAAAGAATTTTCGAGGGAGCTGGAACTCCATCTGCAGGGGATAAAAGGAGCCGTCAATAAAATCAGCAAATTTATATGGTACTATCTCTATTTTTTTAAGAATAATCCTGAATATGCTAGGACACTGATGCTTGAGTTGCGCGTCAGCAAGAATTTCGCGAAGGCAAAAGCCTACCAGTCTTTTAGACAATTTACCAACCAGGTGTTGGAAATCATTAAGGAGGGGCAAAAGGAGGGAGTGATCCGGGACGATGTGAACATCTATGTTCTTCGTCAGTTGCTTCTCGGAATTTTAGAACATATGGTGACCCGGTGGTTGCTCAAAGGTGAAAAGTATGATCTGCTGGAGCATTGTGATGAGGTGAACTGTTTGATTGTCCGTGGGATGAGTTTGACAACGAATCCTCACGAATTAAGGTGATGGAGGGAAAGATGATGGAAAATTCAAAATGGGTAGCAACGGACTGTACGATCTGCTATCACAGTTGCGGAATGAACGTCCTGGTGGAAGGGGGGCGCATCACCAAGGTGGAAGGTCTGAAGGATCATCCTCTTAACCATGGCTGGCTCTGCCCAAAAGGGGAAAAAGCCATTGAGATGGTCTACCATCCTGACCGGTTGAAATATCCCCAGAAGAAGGTCAATGGAAAATGGATGAGGTTAACCTGGGATGACGCTCTTTCCGAAATTGGGGATAAGCTTCAGAGAATGAAAAAGGATTTCGGGCCAGAGATTCTGAGCATCTTTTCCGGCTCCATTGGAGTTGAAAATTTTGAGATGATGGAATTGGCCCAGCGATTTAAAGGGGCCTTTGGCACCCCCAATTTTATCTCTGTGGAGGGAATCTGCTATCGGATGCGCATCCGGGCAAGGCAGATGACTTTTGGAAAGTATCCGGTTGAAGAAAAAGATACCAAGCTTTATGTTCTCTGGGGCCATAACCCTGAGCAATCTGACTTTCCCTTGAATCTGGCGATTCAGGAGAACCTCCCGAAGGGATCGAAAATTGTAGTCATTGACCCCAAGAGAATTTCCCTTGCTGAAAAGGCTGAGATGTTTCTGCCGATTCGCCCGGGAACGGATGGAGCCCTTGCCCTTGCCATGATGCATGTCATTATTAAGGAGAACCTTTACGATCACGAATTCGTCGAGAAATGGACTCATGGGTTTGATAAATTAGTTCCCCATATCGAACCCTATACGCCGGAGTGGGCGGAAAAGATCACCTGGATTCCGGCGGGAGATATCAGAAAGCTTGCACGACTCTTTGCTAAAGCAGAAAGCGCCAGTATTTTTCAGGGGACGAATACTCAAGACCAGACAGCGAACGGAACGCAGAATAGCCGTGCTTTTGCCGTTCTTCAAATCATCACCGGAAATATCAACAACCCCGGGGGCTGGGTAATCAGTCCGAGGCTCTCGCTGACGGGTTTGGGCATTAACACCGAGAGCACTCCTATTGGCGCCGAGGATTATTCACTCTTTTATGAGATCTGGGGGAGGAAAAGCCCTTACGGACAGGTGATGTGTTTTCCTGAAAGCGTTCCTAACGTGATCAAGGCGCTGATCGTCACCGGAGGAAATCCTGTAGTCAGCATGCCCGATTCGAATGCATTCAGGGAGGCGATGAAGAAGCTTGAATTGTTGGTGGTCCTGGATCTATTTATGACAGAGACCGCAGATCTTGCTCATTATGTGCTTCCGGGATGCACGCATCTTGAGAAGAATGGGCTGGCCTATAGCTATAACGTCTGTCACGGGATGCCCTACCTGATGTTAAGGAAAAAGGCGATTGAGCCATTGTACGAGTGCAAATCGGAGTTTTCGTTCTGGAAAGCATTGGCCAATAAAATGGGAATGGGAGAGGTTTTCCCGTGGGAAAGTGATGAGGAAGTGGTGGAGCTTGAACTAAAGCCGTCCGGCCTGAGCTATAAGGAATTGAAGGAAGATAAGATTGCAGGCGCTTATTATATGATGAAACAGTATGGAATGGATGCGCATGTGACTAAAGGTTTTTCAACCCCATCGAAGAAGATCGAGATCTATTCTGATACCTTTGAAAAGGCGGGTTTTGATCCTCTTCCTACCTATCGGGAGCCGGATCAAAGTCCATTGAACAAAGAGTTATTTGCGAAATATCCGCTCATTCTCACAACAGGAGCCCGAATCCTTTATTACACGCATGGCCAGCACCGAAACGTTAAGGATTTGAATAAAAAATGCCCTGAGCCCTTTGCGGAGATTCATCCCGGGACAGCAGGGAAATATGGGGTGAAAGACGGAGACCCGATCGTTGTGGAGTCGAATCGGGGGAAGATCAAAGTTAAAGCTTTGCTGACCAAAGACATGGCAGAAGGGGTTGTCAGCATTCCCCATGGCTGGCCAGGAGAAGGCAATGTCAACCTGTTGACCGACCTTCAGCTAAGAGAGCCGATCATGGGTTATCCGCAGATGAAATCCCAACTCTGTTCGATACATAAGGCTTAGTAAAAATAACTCCCCCTTTCCCCCTCTCGGTTTCGAGTCGCAACGACTTAAATTAAGAGGGGGTATGTCCTCCCCTTATAACTCCCCCTTCCCCCTCTTACCTTAAGAGGGGGAAGATGGATGGGGGCGTTAGATTGGGAGGTTGGGTGGGGTTATGAATCTTTGTGCAGTCCTGCATATCTGTTAATAGATTATAGGAGGGTAGAATATGTTCTTCAGGGTTTTTTGCAGTGCAAAGGAGATCGAAGCCCCGGATATTGAAACTGCGGAGCAAAAGATTAAGGATTCGCTGCGAGAGTATATTTGGCTGCTTCCAGTGACAGAGACTCCTGTAGCGCCTCCAGCGAGAGAACCTGGAAGACCCAAGGTAAAGGAGAAGAAAGGCGGACATGGTTCAATGACCGTCCGCCATTAGAAAGAAAATAGAATTTCGTTTATCGTTGTCGAAGCTCGTATCGAGGCTCGTCTTTCGAAACTGGAAACTCGAGCATCCTGCACCGAGCTTCGGGTTTCGATACGAGCATCGTCACCGTTAACCGTTTGACTATCTCTTTTCATGGTTTGAGGGCGCCCTCCGGGTATGGGGCGTTAGAGAGTGATAGGGAAGCACGTGAAATATGAACCATCTCAGCAGTCAGGCATCTGACTGCGAAGAGACGTAGAGGGGTAAACATGAGGTATTCAGAAACAGGGTTTAATTTAGAAATTGATTTGACACGGGGAAGCATTGATAAGGTCGAGACCGATCCAAGAGATACAGTATTGTATCTGGGAGGCAATGGCATCGCTGCAAAGCTGCTATATGATCGGGTTCCTCCTGGAACCGATCCGTTTTCTCCTGACAACCTGCTCATCTTAGGTAATGGTCTTCTGAACGGTACACCCGTCCCAGGGGCAAACCGCCTTGCAGTCAATACCATTGCCCCATTGAACGGGTTGATGGGCCATTCACTTATGGGGGGCATGTTCGGACCGGAACTGAAAATGGCCGGATGGGACAGAATCGTCCTCCGGGGCAAGGCGCCCGACCTGGTTTACATCACCATACATAATGACAAGGTAGAGATACGCGACGCCACGCATCTCCGGGGCAAGGGAATGTATGATACCGCCAGGTTGGTTAAAGAAGAGTTAAAGGATAACAGAGCTTGGGTGGCAACCATTGGTCCAGCCGGCGAGAACAGATCTTATCTGGCTTCCATTGATTGCGGGAATTCAAGCGCTGCCCGAACCGTCGGACCGGTCATGGGAGATAAAAGAGTAAAGGCCATTGCGGTCCGGGGCACGAAGGACGTGAACCTTGCCCATCCCGCTGAACTCTGGGAGATGTGCTCGCGCCTGAGAAAGGAGCTTGATGCAAACCCGAATGTCGGGGACTGGATGGCGGTTGATGAGGATGACAGCTTCCATCACAACAATTTTTCCTGGGGAAATTCCCGTGTTAGACGAAAGACTTTCTGGAACGCTAATCTCGAAGAGAGATGGCGAAACCTGAAGTATGATCACATGAGCCGCCAGACAGGTTGCTGGAACTGCCCCAAGGCATGCCACAATGTCATCAAGTGGCCGAACCGCAGAAGATTTTCGTATAAGTGCTACGGAAAAGATACCTATCACATGGCTTCCTTTCAGGAGTTAGACTTCACCTACGAGATACTTCCTATTGCACAGGATTTAGGGCTCGACTCTTACTCCACTCCTCAGACCATCGCCTTCGCACTTGAGCTTCTGGAAGCTGGGATTCTGACGGAGAAAGACTTTCCTGGGATGCCTGCGGATGTGAGAGGAAGGTTCTATTATCTCCTCAATAAAATGGCATTTAGAGAGGGCATTGGAGATATTTTGGCGGATGGCACCTCTCGGGCAGCGGAACGGATAGGCAAAGGCGCTGAGAAATTCGACCATAACACGGTCAAAAAATTTGAACAGTTGCCCATCAAGCTGGGCAAGCTCAACCCAGCCTATTTCCTCATGATCGCTACGGGTGAGGATATGGCGATCACCCAGATCGAAGGCTCGTTCCCACAGGACCCGATCACTGATCCAGAGCTAAAGGAGGAATACATCAGAAAATGGGTCGCGGTGCCGGATAAGAAATTCGCAGAATGGTTCCGGCAGTGGGAGAAGCGTGATCAGTTACCCGATGATGCCATGGTCGCGATCGTTGATTGGAATGAGTGCATGCACTACCTGGATGATTCTTTGGGGTTTTGCGGATTTGTGTCGTCATTCAGAGGTCAGTTTGGCGGCACCACAGGATACCATGTATGGAATATGCCGCAGATCATCACCCACGCATTGGGAGTTGACTTTGACAAAGACAGACTGTGGGAATGCTTCCAGAGGAACCGCAATCTGGTCAGGGCGCTCAATAATAGAGCGGGCCTGAGAAGATCCATGGAGAGGCCGCCCGAAGATCACTGGGCAGTGAGGAATGAAGAGTATGAGCAGCAGTTGCTGACCAAGTATTATGACTTCAAGGGGTGGACGTTTGATGGTATTCCTACCAAAGAGACGCTGGAGAAATTGAGCCTGGGCTATGTGGCACAAGACCTCATCAAGAGGGGCATTCTGACCGGGAATGAAGTTACTGCCCTCAATGATGCCAGAGCCAAGAAAGAGAAGCCATAGAGAAGGGGATGTCACCGTGGAGAACGATCGAAAGAAGACAAGAATAGTTAAAGACATAAAGGTGGATACCAAGAAATGCGTGGGCTGCAGGGCATGTGAGATTGCGTGTTCCGCCTTCCACGCGACACCGAAATTTAGCTCGGTGAATACCGCCCGCTCGCGGATCATGGTCGTCATTGACGAGGTGCGTGATATCTTTGTGCCGATACGGGCCGGTGACTATGCCATGGCGGAATGTAATGGTAGAAACCGTTACGTGATTGACGGCAAGGAGTACGACGAGTGTACTTTCTGCCCGGCCTCCTGCCCGTCGAGGGAGGCCTTCAAAGATCCCGATTCCGGTTTTCCCCTTAAGTGCGATATGTGTGAAAGTGTTCCACCCTTGGAAAAACCTATGTGCGTTGATGCATGCACGTTTGGCGCCTTGATATACGAAGAAAGGGAAGAGGTCGTAACAGAAGAACCGAAGATGCGCGGGGAGATGGAGATCGGATTAAAAGCGCTGATAAAGAAATACGGATTGAAGAAGGTCATGGATACCATCGCCCGGGTATCAAAGGAATGAGAGCGTTTGCTCTCTGATTACGGCGATGATGAGATGATTACACCGAAATAACCCCTCCCTTCCTCCTTTTATAACTCCCCCTTCCCCCTCTTACCTTAAGAGGGGGAAGATGGATGGGGGCGTTAGATTGGGAGGTGAAGTTGGGTGAGTTCCTCCTCTTAAATAAGGGAAGGTTGGGTGGTGTGAGTTCCTCCCCTTAAGTAAGGGGAGGTTAGGTGGGGTTAATTTTGGATTTAGAGTTTAAGGTTGAAGTTTAAACATTTATTGAGGTGAAATAAAAGGATCGAGAAACAGTATGGAGACCCTACCCCTAACCCCCTTCAAAGTAGTCATTGATGGCATCAAAGAGGCAGGCGGAGAAGCCGACAAACTCTGCTATCAATGCGGCAAATGCGATACGGTCTGC